>NZ_JAMBLM010000003.1:0-341521 GCF_023337095.1 Bacteroides caecicola | reverse complement strand
GTATTTTTATCCGCCCCTTTTTGAGCTTGTTTCCGGTCTGTTTCCCCGTTTTTACTCGTCAGATAGCCCGCTATCATCCTCGTAAAAGCCGAAAAACATCCTCGAAAACAATTCTCAAACTGAGGCAGAGCAAAATTTAAACAGGCTCTTAGAGCCTGTCATACATGGGGCGATTATTTTCCTGATTCGCCCGAATATCCCAAGTTTTTCCATTACTTTTGCACGAAAGAAACAATTATACAGAGAAATGCCAACGCTGAACTTGCCACCCTATCCTTACAAGCTATCAAAAAAAGAAGGTAAAAATTTTATTTTTGACGAACTGCGAAAGAAATACGTTGCCCTGACTCCCGAAGAGTGGGTAAGGCAGCATTTCATCCATTTCCTTATAGAGCAGAAAGGTTATCCGAAAGGACTGCTTGCCAACGAAATTCAGATAAACTTAAACGGGACAAAGAAACGATGTGACACGGTTTTATATAACAGAGACCTGACTGCGAGGATGATTGTGGAATATAAAGCCCCTCAGGTAGAAATCACACAGGCTGTATTCGACCAAATTACGCGCTATAACATCATTCTACGGGTGGATTACCTGATTGTGACGAACGGAATCAATCACTATTGTTGCCGTATCGATTACGAAAAAAATACTTATTATTTTTTGCCGGACATCCCGACGTATGCCGATTTATGACTCCCGGATACAAAAAACTCCCGCAGACCGACTGCCGAACAAGGGAAGTCAATCTGCGAGAGTTCGCTCAAAATCATGTAAGAGGCCGAGCAAAATCTAAGAGCCTGTTTAAATTTTCCGATTAAGTATCAACCTCTTGATTTTATTTTTGTATCCAAATGCTTTTCTACAGCTACACCCGCCAGTTCCGGGTCAATCATGATACGTCCACAATATTCGCACACAATGATTTTCTTACGCATACGGATATCCAACTGTTTCTGAGGCGGAATCTTGTTAAAGCAACCTCCGCACGCATCACGCTGTACATAAGTAATACCCAATCCGTTACGTGAATTTTTACGAATACGTTTGAAAGCTTGAAGCAGACGCGGCTCAATGGTAGTTTCCAGTGATTTAGCCTTTTCTCTGAGTTTTTCTTCTTCCTGTTTGGTTTCAGCTACAATCTCGTCTAACTCGTTCTTCTTAATTTCCAAGTCCTTCTTTCTTTCTTCCAACGCCTGCGTACTCTTTTCGATTTCTTCTTCTTTTGCCTGAATAGAAGCCGTATATTCACGAATACGTTTTTCGCAAAGTTCCACTTCCAGTGTCTGGAATTCGATTTCTTTTGTCAATACGTCGTATTCACGATTGTTACGCACGTTGTCTTGCTGTCCTTTGTATTTTTCAATTGAAGTTTTAGCTGTTTCGATTTCGATTTTCTTCTTCGATACGTTGGTTTTCAGCTCTTCAATTTCGGTTTTGATTTTTTCGATACGTGTGCTCAAGCCCGTAACTTCGTCTTCCAAATCTTGCACTTCAAGCGGCAGTTCGCCTCGCAAAGTCTTGATTTTGTCGATTTCAGACAACATGGTCTGCAACTGGTACAAAGCTCTCAGCTTTTCTTCTACGCTCAATTCGCTCGGATCTTTCTTTACTTCTTTTGCCATAATAATCACAAATATTTGATGGGATTTGTATTGACACGTGTCATTTGCACGTCTAATGTCGGAAACTTCTCCCTCAGAATTGAATAAAATATTTCTTTTGTATATTGTTCGCTCTCGTAATGTCCGATTTCAGCTATCAGTATGTCATTTTCATAGCTGAAGTAATCATGATACTTTACTTCGCCCGTTATAAATACATCGGCATGACAACCAACTGCTTTTGGCAACAGGAAAGCCCCTGCCCCGCCACAAAGTGCAACGGTCTGTATCAATCGCCCGTTCAGCCGAGAATGTTTCACACAACCCACCTCGAACAGTTTCTTTATGCGCTTCAGGAAATCGGTTTCTGTTTCAGGCTCTGCCAATTCTCCCACAATTCCGGCTCCCGCCTGATTCCACTTATTCGCCAATGGATACAAGTCATATACAGGTTCTTCGTAGGGATGAGCCGCCATCAATGCCCGAACCACTGCCGACTGAAGATATGCCGGAAGGATGGTTTCGATACGTGTTTCCGACTCCCAATGCATCTCGCCCACCTTGCCACAGTAAGGATGAGTACCCTCGCCGGCACGGAAACTTCCCTTGCCTTCCAGATTATAGCTACACGAATCATAATCTCCAATACATCCGCATCCGGCAGCAAACAGCGCTTGGCGTACCGTATCAGCATGAGCGGCGGGAACAAATGTTACCAGTTTCAGTAAGCTACTCTCTTTGGCATCGAGTATTCTTACGTTTCTCAAACCAATCTTTTCGGCTATCTTGAAATTCACTCCCTGCGGAGCATTGTCTAAATTCGTGTGCATCGAAAAAATGACAATATCATTCTTTATGGCTTTCATAATACAACGTTCCACGTAGTCACGCCCCGTTATGGATTTATATCCTTTAAATATCAACGGATGATGAGATACGATGAGGTTATATCCCAGCGTTATCGCCTCGTCTACCACAGCTTCGGTCACGTCCAGACACAACAAAGCCCCTGTAGCTTCCGCGTCTGTCAATCCTATTTGCAGTCCGGCATTATCAAATCCGTCTTGCAAAGGCAGAGGCGCGAATATCTCAAGGGCATTTACAATTTCCTTAATTTTCATATTCCGCGAAAATTTGGTGCAAAGATAAGTATTTTCCGCGACTTATCCTCAAGGGTAACCGTTTTTTGACGGATTTTTATGGACTTACGTCCGGAAACATTTACAAAAAAGCCACAGACACGCGGAACATACGACTCTCCGCACATCTGTGGCTCTACTATAAAGTCTAATTCTCCAATCAGATTCCCAATGATTTCTTCACTGCTTCAATCTTTTCGGTTGCGTCAGCATTTGCTCCTACATAGCATTTCGGGCATTGCATTTCGCCCTTGATTTCCATATAGAATTTAATCTTAGGCTCTGTTCCTGAAGGACGTACTGACACCTTCGTTCCATCTGCCGTGAAGAACTGCAATACATTTGAAGGTTCCGGCATGTCAAGTGCGGTAACATTACCCTTATTGTCGGTTGCTTTAAGCGATTTATAGTCTTTTACCAAGACTACTTCTGAACCGCCTAATTCTTTCGGCGGACATGAGCGGAAATTATCCATCATCGCTTTAATTTCGTCTGCACCGGTCTTTCCGGGTTTCACTACATTTACGGTTACTTCTTTAGAGAATCCGTATTCTACGTAGATTTCCATCAAGACATCATACAATGTTTTACCTTGATCTTTAGCCCATGCACAGATTTCAGCCAACAGTGAGCAAGCAGATACAGCATCTTTATCGCGAACGAAATCTTCTGCCAAGAATCCATAACTTTCTTCACCACCGCCGATGTATTTCTTCACACCTTCGTTCAGACGAATCTGACGTGCAATCCATTTAAAGCCTGTGTAGCAGTCGTACATTTCGATATGGTTTTTATCAGCAATGGCTTTTATCAGTTCGGTAGTCACAATGGTTTTAACGATAAACTCGTTACCTTTCATCTTACCCATCGCAATGCGGTTCTTGATAATGTAATACAAGAAGATAAGACAAGTCTGGTTACCGTTAATCAATACCCATTCGCCTTTGCTGTCCTTACATGCCATTCCCACGCGGTCAGCATCCGGGTCGGAAGCCATTACGATATCCGCGTCAATGCTCTTAGCCAAAGCAATAGCCATTGACAAGGCTTCGGCGTTTTCGGGATTCGGAGATACTACTGTGGGGAAATCGCCACTCTTTACCATCTGTTCGGGTACGCAGTGTACATTTTCAAATCCCCATAACTTCAATGACTGCGGAATCAGCATCATACCTGTTCCGTGAATCGGAGTATATACAATCTTCAAATCTTTCTGGCGTTTGATAACTTCCGGATCAATTGAAATCGTATGAACTTGGCGCAGGTATTCATCGTCTATTTCCTTACCGATGATATGAATCAGTTCTTTGTTTCCTTCGAATTTGATCAAATCAGCCGATGTAACCTTGTTTACTTCATCGATGATACCGGTATCGTGCGGTGCAAGCACTTGCGCACCGTCGTCCCAATAAGCCTTGTAGCCGTTATATTCTTTCGGGTTATGAGAAGCTGTAATGTTAATACCGCTCTGGCATCCCAAATGACGAATAGCAAAAGACATTTCCGGAGTAGGACGCATATCGTCAAACAAATAAACTTTTATACCGTTAGCCGAGAAGATATTTGCTGAAATTTCGGCAAACTTGCGGCTGTTATTACGGCAGTCATGACCTACTACGACTGAGATATCGGACTTTCCGGCAAAACATTTATTCAGATAATTTGCCAATCCCTGAGTAGCTGCACCTACGGTATAGATGTTCATGCGGTTAGAACCTGCACCCATAATACCACGCAAACCGCCCGTACCAAATTCCAAATCCTTATAAAAAGCATCAATTAATTCCGTCTTGTCCGAATTTTCCAACATGCGCTTTACTTCTGCTTGCGTTTCGGCATCATAAGCCGGAGTCAACCACTTTTGTGCTTTCTCTGTACAGAGTTTAATCAATTCATCGTTTTCCATGACTTTGTTCGTTTTTAATTAGATTCATTTTAATAAGACAAAAATAAAAGTTTCATCTTAATAATCCTAATAAAACGATGAAGTTTTTTTGACTATCTCTTTTCTCGTTTGTTGATTATTTTATCAAACCAAACATTTAGCCCTGTCCATACCAAGACATCGATAACAAAAACCAATGTATTATCCATGAAGTGGATGGCAGTGATGGTAAATGCACAAAAAAGAGCAGACATCAACTGAATGGTTACAAGTGCCCTGCGGGGAGAAAATCCCATGGCGAGAAACTTATGATGGATGTGGGTTTTATCGGGCAAGAAAAGCTGCTTCCCGTTGCGGGCACGACGCAACACGACACGCACAACGTCGAGGCACGGAACCATCAAGACGCTAAATGCCACCAATACCGGACTGCTGTCGCTGGACTGAAGTATGACCGAATACGGGTCGTACATACAATATTTGATGACAAAAAAACTCAATATGTAGCCTAATGTCAAACTGCCTGTATCGCCCATAAAGATTTTGCGCCCACGGTCGGCATTTCCAAATACGTTGTACGAGAAAAACGGGATAATCACACCTACACAGGCAAAGGCAAGCAACGCATATACCCAATATTGGTAATGGACGAAAATCACTCCGAATATTACCAGCGCAACCATGCTCAGCCCTGAAGCCAAGCCGTCAATTCCGTCGATCAGGTTGATTGCATTCGTAATAAACACTACCAGCAGTATCGTAAGCGGAATCCCCACAGAAGGTATTACCTCATGGATACCAAATAACCCGTAAAAACTATTTATGTAAAGTCCGGATACAGGGAACGCTGCCGCCGAAAGAATTTGCACCAAGAATTTTTTGCGATAGCGCACTCCCACCAAGTCATCGGCTATACCTACAATATACAGCAATGTCAATCCGGAAATGAGAAACAACAATTCATAGATAGTTTTCACATTTAAAATTTCCATCAACGGCTGCCCGCCCAAAATACGGACTGCCGTAAATGTACACATCGTAAAAACAATAACAGGGAAAAAAGTGACACCGCCCAACCGGGGAATGGGGCGTTTGTGTATTTTACGGGCATCCGGTTCATCAAACAACCGCTTACGCAACGATATAATCAAGATGTTAGGAATAATTATTCGTCCCAACAATACGGCCACAATAAAGGCTGTGATAATAATATAAAGGTTCTCCATACACTATAAATTAGTAGCACTCCATTTAGCTATTTAAATCAGCGGATAAAGGTACAGGTTATTTTCGAGACAGAAACAACCTTTTATAAAATAAACTCTATTTCCAATAAAATGTTTTTAAATCAACAAGTTTTATTACTAATAGACAAAGTTGTTTGTCTGATTGTAATTTATCAGACAAACAAAATCGGACTGAGATATAAGACTAACTTATTTATTCCTACTATTTTATCAGATTTGCCAACGAAGCAATCATCGTAGCCAGCGAAGCAAACGAAGTGGCACCCGACATTATACCTGCAAAATTGACTTTACGGGTTTTGTTCGGCACAACGATTTCACAGCCCGGCTCAATCTGTTTTTTGCCGCTGCCTTTCAACTCTGCCACCTGACCGTTCATGTAAATAATAAACTTCTTGCTCTTCTTTGCCTGCGAAGAATATCCGCCTGCCTGACTCAGATAATAGCTCACTTTCTTGCCCTGTAAGTAAGAAACCGTATTAGGCATCATTACCGCACCACTGATTTTTACCGTATTATTATATTCGGGAACATTGATTACATCGCCTTCACGCAATACGATATCGGCATCTCCGCCCGGATTTGCCAATGCCGCCTCCAAATCAATGCCCACCGTAAACGTACTGTCGACCGTCAGCCCCATAGAGTTCGCGGCAGACGTACCAATCTCTCTACGAATCATCTGGATAGCATCCTGCATCCGTTTCAATTCTTCATCATTGGCTATACGGGTCAGTTTCGCGCCACGCACGTAACCGAATTTGTTCACTCCTCCCGCACGCTTGATAATGCTGCTCAAACGTTCACTCTTCGTATTCAGGTTATATTGCCCACCGTATAACACCTCACCGGTTACAGTGACGTTAGACTGTGCACTGTAGCTCGGACTACGGCGAACCACTACTTGGTCGTAAGGCTGAAGAACAAATCCCGGCGTTCCGTCAACCACAAATCCGTCTTTCAGCGCGAAAGAATAGTTCTCGCCTGTGATTTCTGAATCGGTCGTGCTTTTCGGGTTGCGGATACGTCGAGCGATATCCACACGTACCACAGAAGCCGACTCTTTCAAGCCGCCCGCCGTAATAACCAAGTCTTCCAACGTCATATTATCGGCATAGGTATATTCGCCCGGCTCGTTTACTTCGCCTGAAATCGAAACTTTCCCCCAATTCTTCAAATCGTGGATACTCGGAATGTAGAGAATATCGTTCTTACGCAAGGCAATATCGGGAACCGTGCCGTTCAATATGCCCGAAATATCGACAGGAAGTACCTCGCGAGTCAAGTTTTCGCGTTCGCGATACAATACGGCACGCGCCGTAAACGCTTCGCCCAACAACCCGTCGGCCTTTTCGACCAACTGGCGTACCGTGTTCAGATTACCGCTCAACTGGTAAACACCCGGATGATACACCGCTCCTCTCACTTCCAGCTTGTTTGTATAACGGTTAAGGATGGAATCTGCCGTCACCACATCGCCGTCTTGCATCTGAAACGCCGTATAATTTTTATCATCAACAATTTCTACGGAATATTCTTTCCCGTTTTGGCGGATAATACGCAGCGTCTTTTTATAGGCATCCGATGAGAATCCGCCCGCATAGGCAAGCAGTGTAGCCACCGACTCGTTTTTCTTCATCTCATAACGCATCGGACGTTTTACTTTACCGGTAATCTTAACCAACGCATCGTAAGGCGGAACAATAATCACATCGCCTTCCTGCAACGAGATATTGTCTTGGATATCCCCTTTCATGATATATTCATACACATCGAGCGTTTTTACGATTTTTCCTCCGCGCGCCACCTTCACGTTACGCAAACTACCGATGCTGCTTACGCCGCCCGCACTGTAAAGTGCATGAAAAACGGTTGAAAATGAAGAGAGTGTATAAGTGCCCGGATATAATACCTCACCCATTACATTAACCTGAATGGTGCGGATATTTCCCAAAGTGACTTTAATGTTATTTGCAGAGTCAGCATAAATTTTATGAAGTTCCTGTTTCAACAAATCGTCTGCCTCCTTCATACTCTTGTTAGCCAAAGAAATAAGTCCCAGATTCGGGATATTGATGTATCCGTCCGGCGAAATTTCCTGCTGAATCGTATTTTCGCTGGCACCCCAAATGTAAATCACCACTTCGTCGCCCGGACCGAGACGGTAATTTTCCGGTGTGGCAAGATTCAGGTTCGGTTCGAAAGTCAGTGCAGAAGAATTAAATATGTTGCGTCCGAACACCTCGTCTTCAGGATTTCCGGTGTTCAGCGAATCCCGGAACGCATTGGCATAATACAGGTTTGATGAAGAAAGATTGCCATATTGCGTGTTCAACTGGCGTTTGCGGCTTACCGATGTCAAAGAAGCAGTTCCTGTTTCGGTTGTCGTTCCTCCCATTTGTTGTTGATACATTTCTTTTACACGCAATGCCTGCTCTTGAGTCACCCCGCGGCTTAACAGTTGTACCATGATTTCGTTTTGGCTTGTACCCTGTTGTAACGCGCTCTGCACATATTCAAGCACTTGTGAATCGCTCATACTCTGTGCATAAGCCGAAGCCGCACCCATCAACAATAACAAAGAAAAGGCGAATCTTACGAATCGTTTCATCATAATTAAAATAAATCTTTTTAATCCTCTTGTTTCCAAACTTATATATTTTGCAAAGATAGAGTATTATTTAAAGAATAACAAACGAAAAACCTTTTTTAGTTTTTACCCTCAGCGTAATCAAACAAACGATAATTTTAGCCGAAAAAAGTTTACAGTGTATATAAAAGTTAGAGAGAGGAGTTATAATATAAAAAATGTTAATAAAAAGCACTTTTCTATTTCATTGTTATGTTTGATAACATAAAAACATTACTTTTGCATCGTGTTTTTCATGGTATTAGATTTAAGGTTAATGAAGATTGGGAGTCTGGGAAGATTCCCTTTTTTTATGCCCGTATCAAACACGGCTTCCATCCGTCATCCAATCCTGCCATTAAGAGCCTGTTTAAATTTTGCTCTGCCTCAGTTTGAGAATTGTTTTCGAGGATGTTTTTTCGGCTTTTACGAGGAGGATAGCGGGCTATCTGACGAGTAAAAACGGGGAAACAGACCGGAAACAAACTCAAAAAGGGGCGGATAAAAATACTTAATCGGAAAATTTAAACAGGCTCTAAGTCATCAAAACGTCTATCCGGACTTATCTGTAGCCTATAAAAATTCTACCCGACAAACCGACAATTTCTATGGGTAGAACCGGGCAACTCATCCGTTAGGGATGACCAACACTAACGGTAGTGTTTTTCGGTGTATAACAACGCTTATTTCTTTTTGTACTTTTACCGGACAGGAACGTTTCGTTTCGCATCCTGCCGGCCTTAAAGATTGCTCCCCCGGCAATAAAAAAACTCCTACCGGAATGGCAGGAGTTTTCACTAATTGGAATAAAATATTATTAACCTCCAAAATTATCATACATAATTGAAGCGGGATCAACACCCAGACTATCCAGCATGTTAACCACAGCTTTCGACATCGGGCCGGGACCACACATGTAGTATTCAATGTCTTCCGGAGCTTCGTGATTCTTCAGATAAGTTTCATACATAACCTGATGAACAAATCCGGCGGTATATTTTACGCCCGCAGCGTCGGCAGCCGGGTCCGGACGGTCTAACGCCAAATGGAAGTGGAAGTTTGAGAAGTCTTTTTCCAACTGCAAGAAGTCTTGCAAATAGAACACTTCGTTCAGCGCACGCGCACCGTAGAAGTAGTGCATTTCACGGTCGTGAGTGTTCAGTGTACGAGTCATGTGCATAATCTGAGCGCGCAACGGAGCCATACCGGCACCACCACCTACCCAAATCATTTCTTTCTTCGAGTCGAAGATAGGATGGAAATCTCCGTAAGGTCCGCTCATCAGCACCTTATCGCCGGGTTTCAGCGTAAAGATATAAGAAGAAGCGATACCCGGATTAACATCCATGAATCCGCTACGGTCGGGTTTAAACGGCGGAGTGGCAATACGTACCGTCAGCATAAACACATCGCCTTCGGCAGGATAGTTTGCCATTGAGTAAGCACGAATCGTAGGTTCGGGGTTCACACACTTCAGCGAGAACATGTTAAACTTCTTCCATGCAGGCAGGTATTCATCGCCAATCAGAGCCTTGTCGATATCCTTGTCATAGTCCATCGTAAATGCAGGAATCTTGATTTGGGCGTAAGAACCCGGAATAAAGTCCATGTGTGCGCCTTTAGGCAACTGCACTTTGAACTCTTTGATAAACGTAGCCACGTTCTTGTTTGAGATAACGGTACATTCGTACTCTTTTACTCCCATCACTGATTCGGGCACTTTTATCGACAAATCGCCTTTCACTTTTACCTGACAGCCCAAACGCCAATGGTCTTTCTGCTGTTTGCGGCTGAAATGGCTCACTTCGGAAGGAAGAATCTCACCGCCTCCTTCAACTACCTGACACTTGCATTGTCCGCAAGAACCTTTACCGCCACAAGCCGACGACAAAAAGATATTGTTAACCGCCAACGTATTCAGCAGCGTAGAGCCGGATTCAACCTCCAGTTGGTTTTCGCCATTGATAGTCAGTTTCACCTTTCCTGAAGTAACCAAGAATTTCTTAGCTACCAACAAGATAACTACCAGCACAAGAATAGTCACGAGGAATACTCCAATGCTTGCTAAAATAAAATTCATGTCCATTGTCTTATTCCTTTCGTTATTAGATGTTCAAACCAGAGAAACACATAAATGCCATAGCCATCAAGCCTACGGTAATAAACGTGATACCCAATCCACGCAAGGGAGCCGGCACGTTTGAGTAAGCCATTTTTTCACGGATGGCAGCCAAACCCACGATAGCCAGCATCCATCCGATACCTGAACCCAGTGCGTAAGAGATAGAATCCCAAATGTCGCCGATGTACTTAGGGTCGGAAGGAGTCAGGTTGATGCGCTGCTGCATAAACAGAGAAGCACCCATGATGGCGCAGTTAACGGCGATCAGCGGCAAGAAGATACCCAACGAAGCATAGAGTGAAGGGCTGAAACGCTCTACCACCATTTCTACCAACTGGGTAATCGCAGCGATAACCGCAATAAAGAGGATGAAGCTCAAGAAGCTCAAGTCGATACCCAAGATGCCGTCGGCAGCAAGCACTTTGGTTTGAAGCAGGTAGTTAACCGGCAGCGTAACCACCAGTACGAAGGTTACGGCAATACCCAATCCGATAGCAGTCTTTACATTCTTCGATACGGCAAGGTAGGAACACATACCGAGAAAGAATGCAAAAATCATGTTGTCCACGAATATAGAGCGGACCAATAAACTTATAAAATGTTCCATAATACTTTCCTTTCCTTAATATTATTCCTTATCTTGCAATTCCGGGTGTTTTGCACGCTGATACCAAATAAGGCAAGCTACGATAATCAATGCCATAGGCGGCATCAGCATCAAACCGTTATTTACATAACCGGCTTCTTTGATTGCATCGTAATTCAGGATATTGATGCCCAGCAGTGTTCCCGAACCTAATAATTCACGGATAAACGCTACGATAACCAGAATCTTGGCATAACCCAATCCGTTTCCAAGTCCGTCCAAGCAAGATTCCCACGGGCCGTTAGCCATCGCAAAGGCTTCCAAACGTCCCATCAAGATACAGTTGGTGATAATCAAACCTACGTATACAGACAACTGAACGCTGACATCGTAGGCAAATGCTTTCAATACTTCGCTCACGATTGTTACCAACGCTGCCACTACAACCAACTGCACGATAATACGAATACGATTAGGGATTGTTTTACGAATCAATGAAATAACCACGTTAGAAAACGCCGTGATAATCGTTACAGAAAGTCCCATTACAATGGCAGGCTCCAGCTTAGAGGTTACTGCCAATGCCGAACAAATACCCAGCACCTGAACAGTTACAGGGTTATTCATGCTTATCGGAGTTGAAAATACTTCTTTGTTTTTAGATGAAAATAAACTTCCCATGTAATTTCCTCCTCACTTTATTCTTTAATCGTTAAAAATTTGGTATACTGTCCCATGCAGTTTTTCAGCATTTGGTCTACCGCCAACGAAGTGATTGTACCTCCGGATATACCGTCTACCTGATATTCCGGTTTTTCAATCTTTCCATTCTTTACTACGCCCAGACCGATTGCACCGCCTTCCATCACGTTTTTATCTTTAAACTCATTCTGGAAATGTTCTGTTGCAATTTCGGCTCCAAGTCCCGGAGTTTCTGATGCGTGAGAGAAATAAGTTCCGTAAACGGTATTCTTATCTTCGTTCAGAGCCACATAGCCCCAGATAGCCCCCCAAAGACCTGTACCGTAAACAGGGATGACATACTTAGCCTTTCCGTCTATTTCACACACAAACAGATGGGCGCGGCCATTTTCCTTATATTCTTTTTCATAGCCCGTAACGAAAGTTCCCTCGTAAGGTTTCAGTGTTCCGTCTTCGGCTACAACCATATCTGCTTTTACTACTTTGGCAAATTCAGCTTCTGCATCCTGCACCTCCCTGATGTTCAATGCAGACAGAATCTGCTTTTTCGTATCCAGCTCTACATTTTTTCCTTGAAGGTCGCGCAGAGAAGAGTTGACAAAAGCCAGTAAGAATGCTACGATAACAACCAGTACCGAAGCATAAACGATAGTATAAGAGTTACTATTGGTATTCATTGTATTCGGTTTTTATTTGTTAGACATAGCACGTTTAGCACGGCGTGAAATATTATTCTGCACTACTACATAGTCAATCAGCGGAGCAAAAATGTTCATCAACAAGATTGCCAGCATCATACCTTCAGGATAGCCCGGATTCAGAACGCGGATGATGATTGCCATCGCACCGATTAAGAAACCGTAAACAAACTTACCGTTTTCAGTACGTGAAGACGTAACAGGGTCGGTAGCCATGAATACAGCTCCGAAGCAGAAGCCTCCCAAGCACAAGTGTTCGTACCACGGCATTTGGGCAATGTAGGTATCCGGACCAATCGTGTTGAAAATCCAGCCCATCAGCGCACCTCCCACGAAGACAGACAGCATGGTTTTCCAACTTGCCACGCCTGACCACAGCAGGATAACGGCTCCGATGGCAATGGCTATCACGCTGGTCTCACCGATAGAACCCGGTATCAGACCCGTAACCATGTCCCAAGAGAATTCCGGACACTCGGCAACCTTAGCTATACCTAGCGGGGTAGCTGCCGTCAATCCGTCGACCGTTTTTCCCAGACCGAAAATGCTGTCGCCCGATACCCATACCGTGTCACCTGACATCTTTGTAGGATAAGCGAAAAACAAGAATGCACGTGTAATCAAAGCCGGGTTGAAGATATTCATACCTGTACCACCAAAGACTTCTTTTGCGAAGATTACAGAGAAAGCGGTAGCCACGGCAAGCATCCACAACGGACAGTCAACCGGCACAATCATCGGTATCAACATACCTGACACCAAGAAACCTTCCTGAATTTCTTCTTTTTTCCATTGAGCCACAACGAACTCAATACCCAATCCTACCACATAGGAAACGATGATTTTAGGCAATACAGCCAAAAAGCCGTAACCGAACATTTCCCAAAAGCTGCCTTCCACGCCCGTAGCATGGTAGTGCTGGTAGCCTACGTTATACATACCGAACAGCAATGCCGGCATCAATGCTATGACCACGAACGACATGATACGCTTGCTATCAATCGCATCGTGGATATGCGTACCCGTTTTCGATGTTGTATTCGGCACGAACAAAAATGTTTCAAAACCATCGAATACAGAACGAAAAGCATGGTATTTGCCTCCCTCTTCAAAGTTCGGCTTTATCTTATCGAGATAATTTCTTAATGCTTTCATTATTATTTAGTTTGTAATTTACCGTTTTTGAGCATCAATCCAACAAATCAATTTAATATCACTCAAAAACACATCTGTTAACACATCTCACGGCGAAGCATATCCAAGCCCTCGCGGACAATACGCTGCAACTCCATCTTTGACGAACAAACGAACTCACACAATGCGAAATCCTCAGGAGCCACTTCGTAAATACCCAACTGCTCCATGCGGTCGATATCTCCTGCGATGATTGCTTTTATCAGGTATTCAGGAAGAATATCCATCGGGAGCACCTTGTCGTATTCATTCGACATTATCATGTGGCGTTCACCGCCTTTCACACGGGCATCCAATACATATTCTTTCTTCTTGCCCATCAGCCAGCTGAAATAAGAGTGATTTACGCTGAACTGGTCGCAGCGGGGCATTATCCAACCCAACATTTCATGAATGTCGCTTCCTTCCGGAATCACGGTTACCTGACTGTGAAAAGCGCCCAAGAAGCCGTTTGCCGGAATTTGTTTTCCCGTCAACGGATTGCCACTGATATAGCGCAACTCTTTATCCTTGTTTACATTATTGGCCAATACGTCTGTCAGCAAAGCCCCTATTTTTAATTTGCAATAAGCCGGTTTCTTCACTTCCGAACCCGTAATTGCAACCGTACGGGTCAAGTCTACCCGTCCCGTATTAAACAACCTGCCAATAAAAATAACCGCCTGCGGATCAATAGTCCATACGGTTTCTCCTTTATTGACCGGTGCGATATGATTAATCTGCACACCCACATTTCCTGCCGGATGTGGTCCGTCGAATACCGTAAGCGTTACGTGTTTAGCTTGCGTCAGAGCTGCGCTTTTCTGATTCACGCTGATGCTTAAATACGTTGTAGCTATTTTAGCCAGCGCATCAAGTCCTGTCTGGAAATGAGCCTCTTCTCCTTTCAAGGCAATCTCAAAATCAGGCGCCAACGGATTACTGTCGAATGCAGAAACAAAAATAGCTCTCGGAGCCACAGTAGGATCAGCTATCACGTCGTAAGGACGCTGCTTAATAAAAGCAAACATTCCGGCGTCTTGCAAAGCTGCCTTCACAGCATCCCCATCCATTGAAGCCACGTTTTTCTTTCCAAACTCTTCGAAATCTTGTTCCGGTGCTGCTTCAACGGTAATACTCATCACTTTACGGCGAGCTCCGCGCTCAACGCTTGTTACTACGCCACTTACGGGCGAAACAAATTTCACTTCAGGATGATTCTTGTCAATAAACAAGGGTCCTCCGGCCATCACATACTCCTGTTCTTTCACTACCACTTTTGGAGTTACACCCGTAAAGTCGTCAGGACACAAAGCGTAGAATCCCGGCTCTTTCACAGACATAACCTCGGCTGTAGCTTTTCCTTTCAGATTTATGTCTAAGCCTTTACGTAATTTTATTAAATTAGCCATATATGGGTTATAAAAATGGTTTTATATTTTGCGGGCAAAAATAAACAAAAAATAAGGAAATAAAGAAGAAATAACTATGGAAAAATAAGAATTTATTCAATTTATCGTGCTCAGAGGCTGTTTTATATTCGTATTCCAACATGATTCTGGTATCAGAATTATATAACATAACTTTATTCTTGCCAACGCAGTCAATATCCAGAAACAGAAGTAAGAAACCGTGCTCCATCCTATACATTATTATTAACATCAAAATGACCGAAAAACGCTACCGTTAGTGTAACTCATTCCATGCGGAAGAGTTGACCATTTCTATTCGGAGAGTCAACAGGTTCTACCGTTAGCGTTTTTCAGGCTTCCTGCCAAGCCGTAAAAGTGAAATACAAGTCCAATATGGAGCTGTCTAAATCACCTTACCAGAAAATTCAAAGGAACTCTGATTTTAAGGCACTTTATCAACCTAAACTCATAAAACACCATGACTTCATAAAAAAAACCACATAACAATTTTGTTTATACGTAAAAAGTTTATTAATATTGCGAAGTTTATCAATTAAAGCTAATTAAACCGATAAAATTTATGTTAAACTTTAAAACCTATGCCTATGACCTAACAACTGCTTTCCTTATTTCCCGGATTCGATCGAGTCCATATATCAACTTCATTTTAATGAGAATCTAAATATCATGAAATTTATGCGCAAAAAATACAGTTTAATTGTTATGGTGCCGTTCCTCGGTGCATTATCAGTAGGAACAGCCAATGCTACGCCTGCCGAGATGAGGGTAGACGAAATAAATATGACGCAACAATCCGGTACTTGTACAGGTGTTGTAAAAGATGCCAACGGCGAAGTTGCCATCGGTGCCTCCGTAGTAGTCAAGGGCACAACAAACGGTGTTATTACCGATATGGACGGTAATTTCACATTATCTGGCGTAAAACAGGGAGACATTATCGTAGTCAGCTATATCGGTTTTACACCACAAGAAGTTAAATGGACAGGAAAACCTTTGCAAATCACTCTGCAAGAAGACGTTAAAACGCTTGATGAAGTAGTGGTATTGGCATACGGCGTAAAACAGAAACGCGGAAAACTGACCAACTCTGTATCATCAGTTTCAGAAGAGACATTGACAGTAGGTTCGTATGGCGACCCTGCACAGGCATTGGTAGGTGCGGTTTCCGGCTTGAAAGTCCAACAATCTTCCGGTTTTGCCGGCTCTACTCCCACCATTACTCTCCGTGGTGGTACAAGTTATGACGGTTCAGGCGAGCCATTGGTTGTGGTAGACGGACAAATCCGCACAGACGGTTTAAGTGACTTAAACTCCAATGACATCGAATCGATGGAGATTATGAAAGATGCCGGCGCTACTGCCATTTACGGTGCACGCGCTGCCAATGGTGTAATCTTAGTCACAACAAAACAAGGTAAAGAAGGTAAAGCTCAGGTAAACTTCAACATGAAAGTGGGTGCACAATATTATACTCCTGCTTACGATATGATGGATACGGAAGGATATATTTATTGGATGCGCAGGGCACATGCCGAAACTCCGTGGGCGCCCGCAGCCAATTTAAGTTCTACCTCCCGCCCGATGTCTACAGGAGCAACAGAACTGACTCCCAGCAGCCAATATAATATCTTAGGTTACACAGGTTCCGACTACCAGTTAGACTTGATAAACAACCACGGATGGCGCGTCATGGACGACCCCGTCAGCGATGGAAAAATCTTATTCAAAGATACAAACATTGAAGACTATAACATCAACAGTCCTGCCATATCCCAAGAATATAACCTGAGTTTTTCAGGCGGTAACGAACGGGGAAAATATTATGCAGGCTTAGGATATTATGATGCTGAAGGTCTTCCCATCAATTCTTTTTACAAGAGATATTCATTCTCATTTACGGGAAACTATAAACTGACAAAATGGTTAGAAGCCAGCTCCATCTTTAATTACAACCGTGCAAACTGGGAACAAGGTCCCGGACTGTTGGCAGATACATACGGAAGCAGCTTCGACTCATACTACTTCGGCCGTATCCTAACGGTGCCTGCCACCATCCGTTTGGAAGATGAAGAGGGAAATCTTTTGATCGGTATTGACCGCACGAATGGAAACTGGTCTTACCAAGCAGACAAATTCCAGCGCAACAATCAAACAGACAAGTTCAACATGACTCAAACATTGCAGGCAAACTTGTTCGACGGTTTCACACTGAGAGGTACAATGGCATGGAGTTTCAGCGAATTTGTAGGCGAATCGTTCAACAAAGATTACTATCAGAATGCCGGTGAGAGCGGTTTGAACACCACACGTGCTTCAAGTGCTACATTCTACCGTTATTTCAACCAAACTTACAATATCGTTGCCAATTACGATAAGCAGTTCGGTGACCATAATGTAAGTGTAATGGCAGGTACAGAGTTTTGGGACAAGCAATACAAATACATTTATGCTGCCGGACAAGAAGCACCTACTGACGACTTTGGAGATTTGGGATATACCTCTACTGAAGCAGGCAAGCGTTCAACAGATACAGAGCATACCCGCGAACGTATCATGTCATTCTTCGGACGTGCTCAATACGACTATAAAGAACGTTACATTCTTGCATTTACATTCCGTGAAGATGGTTATTCACGCCTCATCAACAACCGTTGGGGCTTCTTCCCCGGTGTATCTACAGGTTGGGTATTCTCAAGTGAAGACTTCTATGCACCTTTGCGTGATATCATGAACTACGGTAAGTTGCGCGCCAGCTTTGGTATAAACGGTAGTATTGATACTGATTATATCGGCATTTATACCTTGCATGGCCAATACGGTTCTAACCGATACAACAATAATGTCGGTTTCCGGTTGAGCACGCTTCCTAATCCTGACCTCCGTTGGGAAAAGACCCGCACGGCCGAAGTCGGATTGGATTTAGGATTCCTGAATAACCGGTTTACCTTAGGCTTCACATTCTATGACCGTGTTACGTCTGACAAATATGCATCTCTACCTTTGCCACCTACTACGGGTTGGAGTTCTATTACCAACAACAATGGTAAATTCCGCAACCGGGGTATCGAAATAGATATCAACGCCAACTTACTTAAAAGAAAAGACATCACTTGGACATTGGGTGCAAACATCGCATACAATAAAAACACAGTAGTAGAATTGCCATACAACGGTCTGGAAAAGAACCGTCAAGGAGCAACTCAAATCTATACCGGCAACGGGGATAAAACAATGTATGTAGGCGGTCTTCAAGAAGGCGAAACTCCGTATGATGTTATCGTTGGCTACGGTGTAGACAAGATGGTACGTTCGGAAAATGATTTAGTAGATGGTTATTGCGACATGTCGCAAAGCATCGCCGTTTACTCAGGTCAGAAAGGATATCAGAAATTAGTGGATGCCAAGTGGACAGGAACCGCTTATGAATTGGCTCCCGGCGATTTGATGTATCAAGATATCAACGGCGACGGTGTCATCACTTCGTATGACCAAAAGGTTATCGGTCGGTACACCCCGAAATGGAATGGCGGTTTCAACACGACGTTCAGTTGGAAAGGCCTCTCACTCTATCTCCGTACAGACTTTGGCTTAGGATTTGAAAGCTACGACGGTATGCGCCAATGGATTAATGGTTGTGCACAAGGAGAATATAACATGACAACCGATATTTGGGATTCATGGACACCGGAGAATCCAAATGCAAAATACCCGCGCTATGTATGGGCAGACCAGTTAGGTACGAACAACTATGTACGTACTTCAGAATTTTGGGTAACAAAAGGTAATTATTTGGCTCTACGCGAACTGCAATTATCTTACACTTTGCCGAAAAACATCTGCCAGAAGTTCTATTGTCAGGGGCTGACAGTATCTGTAACCGGTCAGAATCTTGGCTATTGGACAAGCAGCTCTTGTGCCATCCCTGACCGCATCCAGTATACCAACGGAAATACTGGAGGTTACGGAGGTACATACGCACTGCCTCGTACCGTACTTTTCGGTCTTAACATTACATTCTAACAAACGTTTATCTAACACAGAAATTACAATATGAAAAGAAATAAATTATTCAATGTATTCTCTGCAGCCTTGCTGAGCGCAGGCATGGGATTGAGTTCATGCTCTGATTGGCTGGACTTGTCTCCTATTGACTACTATGGAGCAGGCAACTTCTGGCAAACAGAAGCGCAAGCTATCGGAAATTTAAGTGCCCAAATGTCAGCCTTCCGTGGGTATTGTTTTCAGTCTGTCATTGTTTACGGCGAACTGAGAGGTGGGGCTTATACAAGAGCTACCAATGGGTCGGACGGTTCAAGTCTTGATTACCAATACCTTCGAGACCAAAACTTATCGCAAACCAACTACGGTGTAGGAAACTTTGGAGGTTATTGGGGACTGATATCTTCAGTCAATCTTTTCATTGCCAACGTAGAAGCAGCCAATTACTTTTCGAGTGAAGATACCAAAAATTACTGTTTAGGTATGGCATACGGTATGCGTGCTTATTACTATTTCTTAATGTATCGTGCATACGGGGGTGTACCTTTGCGCCTGACTCCGGAAGTAGAAAACGGTAATTATGACCCAAGTACTTTGTATATGCCACGTGCCACGGCTTCTGAGACCATGACACAAATCAAGGCAGACATCACCAAATCGTTAGAATATTTCGGTAATCAAACCACTTTCAATTTCAACGGAAGCGACGCCAATGCCAAATATTATTGGTCGAAAGCAGCTACGGAAATGCTTGCCGGAGAGGTTTATCTGTGGAACGCGAAGGTGACGGTTGGAGACCAGCAGGCTACACCCGCCGACCTGACAACAGCCAAAACTCACTTTGAGAACGTGATTTCTGATTACGGTTTGGACTTGGAAGGAAACTTTACAGACATTTTCAGTACAAGCAACAAGCAAAATGAAGAAATCATCTTTGCATTCAAATTTGATGAGAACGAAGCTACCAACAGCATTCCGGTAAATAACCTTTACGGTATCATTACCGGTAACACAATCGGAGCCGCATACGACAGCGAAGGAAATCTTTGGGATAATCCCTTGCAAATACCGGGTACACAGCAACGTTACCAGTATGCAAACGCCTTGTGGTATCAGTTCGATGAAGCAGATACACGCCGAGACGCCACTTTGCTTCCTTCTTGGCATGATCAAGCAGCTACCCAGCTTCGAGGCACTTTTGCCTGCAAGAACTTGGGTTCCATCTTAGAGTCTACCGGTTTCAAATGTTATAACGGCGACCAGCCTATTTACCGTTTGGCATTGGCATATTTGTCATTAGCAGAAATAGCAAACATGGAAGGCGACAATTCCGCCGTTGAAAGATATGTGAACCGCATCCGTGAACGAGCATACGGTGAAAACTGGAATGCTGACACGTATGGCTATACGGCTGGAAGCTTTGTAGAAAACGAAGTAGCCATTCTGCATGAAAAAGACAAAGAATTTGTTCAGGAAGGTCAACGCTGGTATGACATCTGCCGTATGTCTGTCAGTGCAAATTGCGGAGCTTTAGACCATTTAGTATTCCATAATGAGGGTCACATTGCATACGGTCTGACTATTACAGACAACATGAAAGAAGTCAGCAATATTCCGTGGGATCAGCAGACACCACCGGAAATCGTAGTAGAACCGATTCTCAGCACAGACTTGGCTTATCGTGTATTGTGGCCGTTAAGCACTTCTGACCTGAATAATGACAAACAGTTAGAACAAACACCGGGATACGAAGACGATGTAGAATAAAGTCATTCGTACACTTAACGTAATAGTTTCACGCTTGCTTTTGCCGCTTGGCATAGCAAGCGTGATTTTTATGCCACTCAACAGATAATTATCCCCATTAAAATTCTACCCATAGGACTGATGCGTCCTATGGGTAGAACCGGGTAATCCTTCCGCATGAACATAGAAACACTAACGGTAGTGTTTGCAGGGATAAATCTACGTGGGTTCACGTTATGCTCTTAAAGGAATAACGTCATAACATTCAACAGATTAATAAGAGACCGTTACTTTATATCCGATATTTTGTTCCAATGATTGGTTCATCGTGATGACCTTTTCCGGTATCGGGAAAACAGTAGTGAATCCGCTTTCTTCGTTTTCTATCTGAGGACGGAAGCTGTATGCCTGCGTAAATATTCCGAAACGAATCATGTCTTGACGCCGCCAGCCTTCCCATGCCAGTTCCATCTGCCTTTCTGCCAGCAGATTGGCTAACGTTGCCGGACGAGAGGATGCACCTGCCCTGCTCCGTACGGCGTTCAGTGCAGCATCGCCATTTTCTCCGTTGCGCACTTGTGCCTCGCTCTGCATCAGTAACACGTCGGCATAACGGAACAACACGATGTCGTTATCCAGCAGTTTACCGTCTTTCAGTCCGGTTTTATCCACTTCATACTTCTTCATGCGAGCACCGGCCGTTTTCTCGTAAGGTTTTCCCGATACATCAAGAGCCACTTGCCACGGCTCGTATACCAGAGGAGTTACTTCGTCGTCGAGCATAATCTGGTTGCCATCCAAGTCTTTTACCGCACCGGCAAAGTAGCACCATTCGAAACGCGGGTCGACTTCGGGCGTGTCGTAGCCGAAGGTTTTCAGTACCTCTATCGTTGCGCTTGAGCCGTTTTCCCCACTCAGTCCGTAGGCTTTCGCGTGGTTATAGTGGCGCGAGCGGAACAAATATATAAACTGATTGGTATACAGTGTTTTGCTCATAGGTATTACAAAGATGTTTTCGCGCGAGGACTCGTTGAACACCGCAAAATTCTGCGTATAGTCAGGCTCTAAGATATAGCCGGAAGCTGTTATTTTTCCACAATAATATTTCACCGTTTCCCATGCATTAAGCTGTTGTCCTTCTACCTCAAAAAAGAGTTGGCTGCCATCGGGCTTGTTTCCGTCTGTCCAGTTGTCATCCGAATAAATTTCGGCATTCAAGGCAAGTTTTGCCAACAGGAAATATACCACCGGGCGCGTAATTCTTCCGTAGTAAAGCCCCGGCAGATTGCTATGCTCCTCACTCAACAAGGGAGCTGCCGCCTGAAGCTCGTCGACAATGAAACGGAACACCTCGCTTCTGTCTTCCTGACGAACATCGCCAACGCGATCGCCCGACGACAATACCAACGGAATCCGTCCAAACAAATCCATCGTGTAATAATAGAACATAGCCCGAAACGCACGTACTTCGGCTATATAAGCGTTTACATCGTCATTCGGATGTAAAGCGGCATAGGCATTTATTTTTTCCAACGAACCGTTACACAGAATGATTACCTGATACAGATATTCCCATGTATCATAGATGGCGTCGTTATTAACTCCCCAGCGGTGCAGGTAAAGTCCCTGCCAGAAGCCACCGTCGTACCAGTCTCCGCCACGGGTAGGCATGATGGCCTCATCGGTGGTAAAGGTATTCAGGTCGTAAACGCCCCGCCCCGTACCTTGCAGTCCCTGACTGTCGGCATAACCGCCTATGTGATTATAAAGCGACAAAACCCCGTTTTGATAAAGCTCCTGCAAAGTAGCATAAGCGGTTTCTTCGTCCCGGCTATCTTGAGGATGTTCTTCTAAAAACTTACCACATGAAACCAGCATTCCCGCAACGCCAAGCACAAGCACAATTAAATAAGATAAAGTTTTCATAATAACCGGATTAGAAATTCAAACTCAAACTAACAGTATAAGTACGCAATAAAGGATAAGTACGCTTGTCGTCAACTCCCAGCGTGGCATCTACCAGACTGGAGTTTACCAGCGGGGTCAGCCCTGAATATCCGCTAATGGTTCCCAAGTTATTGACCGTACCCGCCAAGCGTATGCCTTTCAGGAAACGGCGTGGCTTTAGAGGCACAGTCCACCCCACGGTCAGATAATCGAAATTAACGTAGTTTCCACTCTCTAACCAGTAATCGGTGGCCGTCTGGTCTTTTATCATCCGTTTGGGAGCCTCTGCCAATACGTTATAATCGGGCAGACTGTTCATGTTCATATACGAAAGCGAAGTCCCGTTATACACCTTATGTCCGAATGCGCCGTTTATCTGTAACGAGATGTCTATATTCTTATATCGGAAACTGATGTTCGAACCTAACAGAACCTTCGGGATGGCTTGCCCTGCCACGTAGCGGTCTTCTCCGTCTTCCAGATTAACCCCTCCCCCGTTCAGGTCGGCAATCTGATACGTATATCCTCCTTCACCGTCGGATACCAAGCCTTCGCAATGAGGAAGGTAAAATACGCCCAACGGCTGTCCCACTATCTGATATACGATATTATTATATCCTCCGTGGGTACCCGCACCGTTCAGACCGGCTATCGCCGTATATTCCGATGCCGAAATATATTCTCCGTTATACACTCCGCTCAACGAAAGCAACTTATTTTTCTGGAAAGTGATGTTCGCATTGATATTCAGTTCCATGTCTTTGGTTTTCAGCGGAGTGACACCTACCGAAACTTCGGTTCCGCTGTTGCGCATCGAGCCTAAATTGGCAAGCAGTGTGCTGTACGGAAATGGCGGCACACTGACGTTGTACTGATACAGCATGTCGGTGGTTTTCGAATTGTAATAGTTGACCGACAGCAAGAGGCGGTTGCCATACATGCTTAAATCGAATCCGGCGTTAAAGGTGTGTTTTACTTCCCATTTCAGGTCGGGATTGACGTTTTTCATACTTTCGTAAGTTACCAGCGGCGCATTGCCTACGGGAGTCACACCGTTCGGGCGTACCAGCGCCATCGTAGTGTACGAATCAATCCCGCCTTGATTACCTGCCAATCCGTATCCCACACGCAGCTTCAGATTATCAACGGAACGGAATTGTTTCATAAAAGCTTCTTCTGTTACATTCCATGCCAACGAAGCCGAAGGGAAAAAGCCCCATTTATGGTTTCTCCCGAATTTGGATGAAGCATCCGTACGCGCATTCAGCGTGACAACGTAACGGTTATCGTACGTATAATTCACGCGCCCCAAGAAAGAAGCCAAGTGAGGGTCTTCGTAATACGAGCCTGTACCGTCCCACGGGCGCAAAGCTCCCGCCTGCAAGTTATGATAACCCAAAGCGTTCGATGAAAAGTTTGTCACCGTGGTGTAAAAGCCTTTATATATATTTTTCTCTAATTCGCCCAGCGCAAGCACATCAAAGAAATGCGCCCCTGCCTGTTTGCGATAAGTCAGCATCAGGTTACCCAACAACGCCTCCGACTTGCGGTCGCCACGGTAAGCCTGCCCGTTTGCCCATACGCTGGTAGGAAGATACTGGGCATCCTCGGCATCGTTATAGGTATAAGAGCCGAACATCACCAATTTCAGGTCTTCCATCAAATTAAAGGTCAGCCGGGCATGTGCACTGAGATAAGAAGCATCGTTGTTATTATCTACTTCCATCCAAGCCAACGGGTTGGTTATCTGGCTGGCAGTGGTGATTTGGTCCCATCCTCCCGTTTCCGGATTCTTATGGTTAGGGAAAGTAGGATTAAAAGTTGCAGCCGAATAAAAAGTCTTTTGCGTATCAAACAGCGTGCGGTTTTTCTTTACCGAGCCAAACAGCCCCAATTCGCAGTCGATGAATCCGTCAAGCAGTTTCTGGCTCATGTTCATGTTTGCGGTAAACAGCTTCATGCTCTCGTTGTCAACCACTCCCTGACGGTCTTGATACCCCAACGACACACGGTAGTTCGATGCTTCACCGCCTCCATAGAACGCTATGTTATGATTCTGCTGCAAACCTACCTGCTCAATCTCTTTCTGGAAGTCTGTATCATACCCCTTGTCTAATATTTGCAGATTGTTTTCGGCTGCCACCCTACGAAATTCTGCTCCCGAAAGCATATCCAAATGACGGTACACATGAGCGATGCCGAAACTGCCGCTGTAATTTACCCGCGTTTTTCCTGCCACACCTTTTTTAGTCACAATGTTGATAACGCCCGAAGCTCCCCGCGAACCGTACTGAGCCGTCTCGGAAGCGTCTTTCAGGATTGTAAAGCTCTCGATGTCTGCCGGATAGATGGAGGTCAGCATCGTCAAGTCGCCCAATACCCCGTCTACTATTATCAGCGGGTCGTTTCCGCTGGTAAGCGAGGTAGTACCACGCATACGCACCGACTCTAATGCCGCCATGCCGTTGCTGCTCTTCAGAATCGTAAGTCCTGCCACCCTGCCTTGAATAGCCTCCAGCGGATTGGTTATCTGTTCTTTATTCATCTGACTTTCAGTTATCCGTTCCACCGAGCCGGAAAGGTTTATCAGGCTTCCGCGCGCGTAACCGATGTTCAATATCGAGTCGGGCGGCAATTCTGTCTGCGGATTTTCTTGCGCCGATAAAGACTGGAAACAAAAGGGGAAAGCCCAAAGGCAAATAATCGGAATGTAGCTATTTCTTTTCATACCATCAGATTATAAGGGAAACACTTTTCACAAAAATAAATATAAATATTGAATATTCCTAATGCTTTACAAAGATTCTGAAGCTATTCAGAGTTACGCACAGGCTTGTTTTCAAGAGCCTGTTTCAGACTGAAAAAACACTAACGGCAAAACCGGTTAACCTTCCGAATAGAAACAGGCAACGCTTCCGCATGGGATGAGTGACGCTTGCGGTAGCGTTTTTTTGGAATGTTTGCATCTGCGATTTTTATCACCAATTCATTTTTTATCGTATCTTTGAGGGCTAACTTAACACAAGGACAACTATGGATTTTGAACTGGTATCTGATTATAAGCCGACGGGCGACCAGCCGGAAGCTATCGCACAACTGACGGAGGGGGTGATGAATCATCTTCCGGCACAAACGCTGCTGGGGGTTACAGGTTCGGGAAAGACTTTCACAATAGCAAACGTCATCAAAAACGTAAATAAGCCGACACTTATTTTAAGCCACAACAAAACGCTTGCCGCGCAGCTGTACGGAGAGTTCAAAAACTTCTTCCCGCATAATGCCGTGGAATATTACGTATCTTATTACGACTATTACCAGCCGGAAGCCTATATACCTTCTACGGATACTTATATAGAAAAAGACCTTGCCATCAATGACGAAATAGATAAGCTGAGGCTTGCCGCCACATCTGCCTTGCTGTCGGGGCGCAAAGATGTTATCGTTATTTCATCTGTATCGTGCATTTACGGTATGGGAAATCCTGCGGACTTTTATAATAATGTAATCGAGGTGAAAAAAGGAAAGCGCATCGACCGCAACGTGTTCCTCCGCCGGCTGGTGGATAGTCTTTATGTGCGTAACGACATTGAGCTGAACCGTGGGAATTTCCGCGTAAAGGGTGATACGGTAGACATCTTTCTGGCATATACCGATGACATACTGCGTGTCATGTTTTGGGATGATGAGATAGACAGCATCGAAGAAATAGATCCCGTGTCGGGACATCGTACCGACTCTTTCGATGAATATAAAATCTATCCGGCTAATCTTTTCATGACAACGAAGGAGAGTACGCTGCGCGCCATTCATCAGATAGAAGACGATTTAACCAAACAGGTGGCTTATTTCGAGGAAATCGGGAAGCCTTACGAGGCAAAACGGCTGTACGAGCGGGTGACTTACGACATGGAGATGCTCCGCGAGTTAGGACACTGTTCGGGCATCGAAAATTATTCGCGTTACTTCGACGGACGCGAGGCGGGAACACGGCCTTACTGCTTGTTGGATTTCTTCCCCAAAGACTACCTGATGGTCATTGACGAAAGCCACGTCAGTGTGCCTCAAATCCGTGCCATGTACGGCGGAGACCGCGCGCGGAAAACCAATCTGGTAGAATACGGATTCCGGCTGCCGGCTGCGATGGATAACCGCCCGCTGACATTTGAAGAGTTTCAAGCAATGACGAACGAAGTCATCTACGTCAGTGCCACCCCCGCCGAATACGAACTGCAGCAAAGTGAAGGGATAGTTGTAGAGCAGGTTATCCGCCCCACCGGATTGTTAGACCCGATCATCGAAGTGCGTCCGAGTTTGAATCAGATTGACGACCTGATGGAAGAGATACAACAGCGCATCGAGCAGGAAGAACGTGTGTTGGTTACCACTTTAACCAAGCGCATGGCGGAAGAGCTGACGGAATATCTGCTGAACCACGGGATACGCTGTACGTACATCCACAGCGATGTGGAGACGCTGGAGCGTGTAAAGATTATGGACGATTTGAGGCAGGGACTTTACGACGTGTTGATCGGTGTAAACCTGCTGCGTGAAGGACTGGACTTGCCTGAAGTATCGCTGGTTGCCATCTTGGACGCGGATAAGGAAGGTTTCTTGCGCTCTCACCGCTCGCTGACACAGACGGCAGGACGCGCAGCACGAAACGTCAACGGAAAGGTCATCATGTATGCCGACAAGATAACGGACAGTATGCGCCAGACGATTGACGAAACCAATCGCCGGCGGGAAAAACAGTTGGCTTACAACGAAGCGCATGGCATAACTCCCCGACAAATAAAACGTGCACGGAATAACGTTTTACTTGACATACAGGGAGAAAAGACAACCGCCTCGCCCAAAGCATACGCCGAAGCACCGCAGGAGATTCAAACGGCTGCCGATCCGATTATCGAATACATGTCGAAAGAGCAACTTCAGCGCAGCATAAACCGTACGCGGAAATTAATGCAAGAGGCGGCAAAGAAGCTAAACTTCATCGAAGCCGCCCAGTATCGCGACGAATTGTTGAAATTAGAGGATTTGTTGAAAGAGAAATAATTTATCTCTTTCTCCAAAATCCGGGCGTAAACATCAGCAATATGCCGAACAGTTCCAAACGGCCGAGCAACATCAGGAACGAATGTATCCACTTGGCTGCGTCCGGCATACTGCTCCATGAGTAGGCAGGTCCGTATGCTCCTAAAGCCAAACCGGCATTGCCCAAACTGGATACTACCGTACTAAAAGCCTCTGTCACTCCCAGACCTAAAAACATCAGCACGATCCAACTGACAAAAAAGCAAATCAAATAGAACACTACAAACGTGGTTACCGTGGAAATCGTGGAACGAGAAACGGTCTGATTGTTTACTTTTACAGGCAGTACGGCACGCGGGTGCATCAGTCGCTGAAATTCATTCTTTATATTACGCATCACGATAAGCAACCGCATGTTTTTGATACCTCCGGCGGTAGAGCCGGTACATCCTCCCGCAAACATGGCATAAATCAACAGCATCCATGTAAACGGCTGCCAATTAGCATAATCATCCGTAGAGAAACCGCAGGATGTATGCAAGGTGGCAACTTGGAACAATGCCTTACGGAAAGCCTCTTCTACCCCGTAATGATTATGCACCACGAGCGATGCGGTGATAATCAGCGTAACGATTAGAATAGAACTGATAAACCATTTTACTTCGTCGTCGCGGAACAACTGTTTGCAACGACCTTTCAGACACATGAAATAGAGTGAAAAGTTCATGGCAGACAGAATCATGAAAATAGCAATCACATACTCGATAAAAGGTGAATGCCAATGAGCCACACTGTCTTGTTTGGTAGAGAAACCTCCTGTACCCGTAGTACCGAAAGCATGACAAACCGCGTCAAACCAGTCCATACCGCCCAACATCAGCAGTCCGGTTACCACGATGGTCAGAATCAGATAAACCGTCCACAACATTTTCGCCATCACACTAATCTTCGGATGTATCTTGTCATGCGTCACACCGGTCGCTTCGGCAGAGAACAGCACTTGGTTTCCCACTCCAAAAATCGGCAATACGGCAATCGTAAAGAACACGATTCCCAAACCTCCTACCCAATGTGTGAAGCTGCGCCAAAACAACATCCCATGAGACAACTCCTCAATGTTGTCGAGAATCGTTGCCCCGGTGGTAGTGAACCCCGACATGGTTTCAAAAAAGGCATCTGCTACCGAAGGGATGGCGCCACTCATATAAAACGGCATCATGCCGAACACGGTGAACAGCAGCCATGTGAATGCCACCACGCAATATCCGTCGCGCCGTGTAACCACGTTGTTGGCTCCCCGTCCCAAAAAGAACATGATTCCGCCTACCACTACATTGATTACGGCGGCATAAATGAAATAAATATAATCCGCTTCCCGATAGAGCAACGACACCCCCATGCAAACAAGGAACAACGCTGCTTCAATAAAGAGCAAAATACCTAAAATACGCAAAATAATTTTACGGTTAATAAAACTATTTCTACGGCTACTGCCTGCCGGCATTTCGCTTAGAATAAACTCTTCCATTCTATTACCATTAAAATGTTTCAATTCAATTCAAAAAAGTAGCTTCAATTCCGCTTCAAGAACAATGAATGCGTAATCGTATCCGGTAACTCTTCCTGATAATGAGTCACCATAATCAGCGTTTTGTCTTTTCGCGCACAAAAAGCCTCTATGATATCTTTTACCATCCGGCGGTTATACATATCCAATCCATGTAGCGGTTCATCCAAAATCAGCAGTTCGGGGTCTTTCACAAAAGCTCGTGCCAGCAACACCATGCGCTGTTCACCGCTCGAAAGTTGCAAGAAACTCCGGTCTTTCAAGTCTGCAATGCCGAAAATTTCCATCCACCATTCGCAAACAGCCCGGTCTTTTTCCTGCATTTTTTTATAAAGTCCGATGGAGTCATGAAGTCCGCTTGCCACGATGTCTATCGCCGGAAGGTTTTTCAGATACGCCCGATGCATCTCCGGGCTTACGTATCCGATGTGTTTTTTGATTTCCCAAATGCTTTCTCCGCTACCGCGCTTTCGTCCGAACAGGGCTATATCGCACGCATAACTCTGCGGATTGTCGGCACAGACCAAACTTAACAAGGTCGATTTTCCGGAGCCGTTCTCACCGCTAAGCGCCCACTTCTCACCGCATTTCACCGTCCAGTCCAAATCTTTCAGGATGGTACGTTCACCGTAGCGGATGCTTACCTTATGCAAGTCGACCACATGCTCGTTATGATATAAATTTTCAGCATAAGGAAGATTCAGGATGCGGCTGCGCTTTTCTTCCGACAAGACATGCGAGGGAATGGATTCCCGATGCGCAAGGTATTCCTGCAAAGTGATTTTCTTGCCGCAAACACGTCCGGCTACGGGAATAACGTGAGTGATAAACGAAGGTATATCGTCTGTTTTCGACAAGACAAGGATAACCTGCAAATCGGTAACCTCAATCAGCCTCTTCAGCAGGGAGTGAAGCAAATCGCGCGTCTTGGCATCCAAACCTATAAACGGGTTATCCATTATCAGTACACGCGGATTGCTGAGCAATGTCTTCGTCAGTTGGAATTTGCGAAGCTCACCGCTCGACAAGAGGATGATGTGCTTATCAAGCATTGCTTCAATACCAAACAAATCATAAAGTGCATTGCGCAAAGCCTCGTTGGTACATGGCGGAAGCAAGTCGCGGACAATCGGCGTGTCGTCAAGGTCGTGAGCATTCCAACGCTGCTGGTAATAGTAACCGCCGTCGGCATCTCCGTACGAATCGCGGAAGGCGATATACTTGATATTGTCCGACACAAGCGAAGACTCCGAAGGCGAAAAATCATATTTCACTTCGTTCATCAACAGCGGATAACGTCCGGTCAGTGTGTCTATCAGCAGGCTCTTTCCCGCACCGTTCGCACCTACCACCGCTATATGTTCTCCTTTAGCTATCTGTAAGTTTATCGGTTCTTTCAGTCTGTAAAGCGGATGGCGCGTAACGCCATCCTCAACAGCTATGATGTTTTGCATCTTGTATATGAATTTTATTATTGATGAACTATCAGCGCTGAGCGTGGTGCCACCTGAAGCTGGTTGCCCACTATCATGCCCAGTCCGGTAATCAGGTCCACTTTCCCGTCGCGGCAAGCCACCCAGTACTTACCTGCCGGAACACTTATCTTGACAGGCTCGGTACGTGCATTAAGTACCACCGTTGTATTTATCCATGAGTCGTTACACGGACTTCCTTTCAGGCGGAAAGCCACAACGTTGCTTGCCGGAGTTTCCAGAAACTCCAGATGCTCGCGTATCAGGTCGGCATCTCCCATACGGAAGGCAGGATGTGCTTTCCGCAGGGCTATCAACCCTTTTACGTAATCGAACACGCCACGGTGGGAGGTCTTGTTATGCCAGTCGATTGCGTTTATCTCATCCGGACTGTTGTATGAGTTGCCTACCCCCTGCTTGTCGCGCATCACTTCGTCGCCGGCAAAGATAAAAGGAACACCCTGAGAGGTAAGCACGGCGGTTTCCGCCAGCTTCAGAAGCGCTTCCAATTCTTGTACCGAAGCTCCGGGAAGCGTTGTTTTCAGTCGGTCGGTGATACACAAATCGTCGTGGCAGCTTACGTAGCTGATAAACTGGCTGGGAGCCAATGCCCACGACACAAGTGCGTGGCCTAACGTGTCGTTGGTTACCTGTGCATGGCGTATGCCACCTGCCAAGCCGAACTTGATTCCGTTAGCGTGACCCAAACGGCCGATAACGAAAGCCCCTTTCGAATCGTCGCCCCATGCACCGCGCAAAGAGTCGCGAAATTCATCGCTGAAAGCGGCAATACCCGGCATTTTATAAGTATTTGCCTTCATCGCCAACCGGTCGTCAGGAAGCTGAGGCGCGCTAGCAGCCCACCCCTCGCCATACATATAAATAGTAGGGTCGATGTCATTCAATGCTTTCCGGATGGCATTCATTGTCTCAATGTCATGGATTCCCATCAAGTCAAACCGGAAACCGTCAACATGGTATTCTTTCGCCCAATAAGTTACCGATTCTACCATATATTTCCTCACCATCGCCCGTTCGCTTGCCGTTTCATTCCCGCAGCCCGAAGCATTGGCAAACTTTCCGTCTTTGTCCTGCCGGTAAAAATATCCCGGAACGGTACGCTCAAAGTTGCCGCCTTCCGTGGTTGCGGTATGGTTATATACCACGTCCATTATCACACGGATACCGGCACGATGCAACGCCATCACCATTTGTTTGAACTCACGGATGCGGACATCGGGACGATACGGGTCGGTAGCATACGAACCTTCGGGAACGTTGTAATTCTTCGGGTCGTATCCCCAGTTATACTGCGGAACGTCGGGCTTGGTCTCGTCTACCGAAGAAAAGTCGAACGAGGGGAGCAAGTGTACATGCGTTATTCCCAATTCCTTCAAATGGTCGATACCTGTCTTTTCGCCGAGGTACGTGTGAGTACCTTCTTCGGTCAGGGCAAGAAATTTTCCACGGTTGCGAATCCCCGCCACGGTGTCGATAGAGAAATCGCGGTGGTGCATTTCATAAATAACAATGTCGGAAAAGCTTTTCAGGGGAGGACGCACGTCATTCTCCCAGCCTTCGGGATTGGTGGAAGCAAGGTCGATAACCGCCGCCCGGTCACCGTTCACTCCTACCGCCTTAGCCATCACGCCCGGCGTGTCTCCCTGCCACACATCGTTTATTTTAGCATTGAATGTATAGAACTTTCCTTTCAAGTCGCCTTCAACGCTAATGTTCCACATACCCGATTCGCCCACTTCCATCGGAATCATGCGAACCGCCGAGCCGCCTTGTCCTTCATCGTACAACAAGACACGGACTTCCTGTGCCGTAGGCGCCCACAGTGCAAACCGAGTAGCCGCAGGCGAATAAACCATTTCTTCCCATTTACCTTCATAAACCGGATATTCGTCGTAGCTCCGGTATTCTTTCGGCTGATAAGAGCTACATCCCGCCGTTACAAGCATAGACATAGCAAGAAAACTTTTCAGGTTCATACTTAGTTACTTTATCTTACTTTATCAGGATTTTTCGCTATATAATCTTTCCACCCCGAGTAGGCTTTGGGTATTTCCGGACGCCCCATTTGCAAATAATGGCAATAGGCTGCACCCAGCGCATCCGTAGCATCCATGAAAGGCCCCATCTCCGACTGCGGAATGTGAAGCATACGTTTCAGCATGTCGGCTACCTGTTCCTTGCTTGCCTGCCCGTTTCCGGTAATTGCCATTTTTATCTTCAGCGGGGCATATTCGGTCACGGGTATGTCACGGCGGAGGGCTGCCACGATAGCCACGCCTTGCGCCCGCCCCAATTTCAACATCGACTGTACGTTTTTACCGAAAAAAGGGGCTTCGATGGCAAGTTCGTCGGGCAGGTACGACGCTATTACTCCCTGTACGCGCTCATAAATATGCTTCAGTTTCAGGTACGGGTCGGCACACTTGCGGAGGTCTATTACGCCCAGTGTCATCACTTCGGGTTTCGTACCCGTTATTTTCAAGACGCCGTACCCCATGATATTCGTGCCGGGGTCGATACCCAATATGATTTTCTCTTTTACCGGACGTATCACCTGATAACCTCCATCAAAGTGGGAAAACCAACCACCTTGCCTTTAAAAATTTTCATCATTTCTTCGTTCAGCTTCGCTCCGCAAGCCGTGTGCCAGCGGTGAAGGGCAGCGCTGTCTTCCACCTCCCACTGCAAGGAGAAACATTCGCTGTCTTGTTCCTTATGGCTCAAGATACGCAAGATGCGCGGATTTTTCAACTCTCCCGACTTCTCTGCTTCAGGAATATAACATTCATTCAGCCAGATTACGAAGTTACGGGCATCATCTAACTCTACATGAAACGTAGTATTATACACCAACATAAAACTGTTTTTTTAATGATATGTTACTAAACCGGTTAAGACTTTCTTTTTACACGAAAAAGCTCTAACGTCATATTCCCAAAAACACTACGGTTAGCATTTTTATTTCTTGCCGACAGCCCCATTCTTTCTATTCGGAATACTTACCCGTCTTTCGAATAGAATTTTCAGCCTCGGAGAAAGCCTGAACAAGTTCATTGCAAACTTACGTATTTTCTGCGGAATAAACGAAAAATTTCATCACGGGTTTGCTTATTCCGGAAATAGAAACCGCAGAATGTCTTGGCTGTGGTCTGCAATGAAATCGGGCGAATATGCTTCCAGCTCCGCGCGCGGACGGAATCCCCAGCTCACGCCCACCGTGGTAACACCTGCGTTTTTCCCGGTTTCCATATCTACGCAAGAGTCGCCCACGTAAACCGTATCCGGCTTCCCTACTCCGGCTTTTTCCATAATCTCGAACACCACATGCGGGTCGGGCTTGGCGGGAATCCCTTCGCGCTGACCGTAGATTCCCACGAAATCAATCTCCGGAAAGAATTGCAGAATGAGCTTGCGGGTGGCATCCTGATACTTGTTCGATGCCACTGCCACTTGGATTCCGCGCTCCTGCAAAACTGACAGCACTTCCGTGATTCCCGGATAGGGACGGCTTAAATCGGCGTTATGTTCGTTATAATAAGGGATAAACTCGGAACGGATTTTCAGAACGTTGTCTTGCATACGGGCATTTGCCGGCAGAGCACGCTCGAAGAGCTTGTTGATACCGTTTCCCACAAAAAATCGGTAGGCATCGGTTTCGTGTGTCGGATAACCGAAATGTGCCAGTGCGTGATTCGTTGCCGCTGCCAAGTCGGCTATCGTATTGAGCAGCGTTCCGTCTAAATCGAATATTACAAGTTTCTTCATTGAGTGATGTTTTTTTGTTATTTGTTCGTACCCATCCAAGTCCATTTGTGCCAGATATGTTCCAGCGGGCCTTGCTTGTGTTTTCCCAACCACCATTTACAGAACCAAACTTGCAGCAGGAAGGTGCAGATTCCTACCAAAAGGCTTACCGTATATCCGCAGTAAGGCGCAAGGTATAGTCCGAAGGGAAAATAGATAAGAGAACCTATAATAGACTGTGTGATGTAGTTCGTAAGACTCATTTTTCCGTAAAAGCGCAGGTTGCTTACCTTGCTGCTGAACTTCTTGTTTTGGTAGAGTATCACAAACGATGCCACCAAAACCAGCGTGAATGCCAGCTTCTGCCACATGTCGAAAGCCGTACCTGCCGTTTGCTGGATGAGTGTATCGCTTTTCATAATCAGCTCTTTCAGGGTATACAGCGGAGCAAATGCCACTGCCGAAACTATCAAGATATTTACCCACAGGCGCAGGTTCCGTTCGGTAGAAACAAACAACTGCTTTCTGCCGATATAAAATCCCAAGAGGAAAAGTCCGGCCGTCTGGAAGAATCGTCCGGCATTGACTGCCCACAGCAGACTGGCTTTTTGTCCGAGGGTGATGTTACCCAAGATGAAATCGCCGAAGTTTCCGGCTTTGGTGTATTCTGCCACTTCGGTATACATCTCGCCTACTTTCAGGTCGGGCAGATGGTGTGCAGGGTTTATCAGACCGGCAATGTAGTGATACCATTCCACGGGCTGTAATAAGAAAAGCACAGAAGTAACCAGCAGCGCCTTGTCGCTCCAGTTGCGGGTGAAAAACAATACCAAGCCCACTACCACAAACAGCAAAAGCACATCGCCCGCCGGGAAAAACGCGGCATTCAGCGTGGCGAACCCTGCCAACAAAACCAGTCGCCACAAAAAGCGATACCCGAAATCTTTCCCTTGCTTCCTCTGGTTATTGGTCTGTATATAAAATGTAAAACCAAAGAGCAAGGCGAAAATAGCATAGGCTTTTCCGACAAACAAGCTGAATACGCCGTTGAATACTCCCTGATCCAAAATATTCAACCACGCGGGCGAATCGTCAGGATATACCGGAAAAATAAAGTGTTCCAGATTATGAACCAAGATTATTGCCATTACAGCAAACCCACGCAGGGCATCTACCACCTCGATACGGGGACTCTTCTTTATCAGTTGTTCCATTTTATTTATTGAATAATGGTTCTATTTCTGAATGTCCGGCTGGCTCAGCGAGTATAAGTAGCCTCCACACCTACTTGGCTGCAATCGGCTCCCATCGGCGGATTCTGTTTGTAAAGGCAAATGTTTACCTCGGTCAATGCCGAAAATTCATCGAACAAACGCCGTGCAATGCGGTAAATCACATGCTCCAACAGGCGAGAGGGAATTTGCATTTCATCTTTCACGCTCCGGTAAACCTCGGCGTAACTTACCGTACCCTCCAGCTCGTCATTCTCGGCAGCACGAGCGAAGTCGGTACGGAGGCGGAGGTCGATGGTATATTCCGCCCCCACCTTGTTTTCTTGAGGCAACACGCCGTGATAAGCAAACAGTTTCAGTCCGTTGATACGGATATACATCGAAGAACTTTTCATAATTACTACCAAAAAGTTTTGTCATCCCAAACGCTGACTGAAAACCTTGACACAGGTATCTACCACGTTCAGAATGACAAAACGATATGATTAAACTATTATTATTTATCGGGATTATCCGCAGCGTGAAGAACCGCAGGTTTTACAAATCAGGCATCCTTCTTGGTAAACCAGCGTTTCGTGTCCGCAGTTGGGGCATTTCACGCCTTTGGCTTCTGTTCCGTCCTGAACGTATTTCTTCAGCGCGCGTGCCACTCCGTTCTTCCAAGTGTTGATGCTTTCGCTATCCAACTGGAGCGAGTCGACCAACTTGATAACCTGCTCGATAGGCATACGCCAGCGCAACACGCCCGAAATCAGCTTCGCATAGTTCCAATACTCTTTGTTGAACTTTTCCGACAGCCCTTCGATGGTCATCTTATAGCCGCGCTTGTTCTCGAACTGGAAATCATAATGCTTGTTACCGTTTTCATCGTAGTTCTTGATGATACGTCCCGTGGTTACCGACTTCGGCAGGATGATACCGTCATCATCGTCCTGCAAACCGGTAAATATTTCGTACGGATGTCCGTCGAGCAAACCTACAAATGCCACCCACTTTTCTTTGTTGTTCTGGAAACGAACCACGTCTGCCTCCAACACCTTCGGGCGAACCTCTACTATCTGAGGCGGCTTGCAGTGACATTCTTCTTCCTTCTTCTCGTCTTTCTTTTTGGTAGAGAGCAATACGCCCGCACGAGAACCGTCACGATATACCGTACATCCTTTACAGCCCGAACGCCATGCTTCTACATACAAGTGGTTTACCAACTCTTCGTCTACATTGTTCGGCAGGTTGATGGTAACGCTGATTGAATGGTCTACCCACTTCTGGATACGTCCCTGCATCTTCACTTTCATCAACCAGTCTACGTCGTTCGAAGTAGCTTTATAGTAAGGCGATTTAGCCACCAGTTCATCTATTTCTTCCTGCGTATAACGCTTGTTCGGGTCGTAACCGTTTACTTCCATCCACTTCAGGAACTTGTGGTGAAACACGATGTATTCTTCAAAAGCGTCGCCCGTTTCGTCTACAAAGTCTACGTGCACGTTGGTATCGTTCGGGTTTACCTTGCGACGACGCTTGTACACGGGCATGAACACCGGTTCGATACCCGATGTGGTTTGTGTCATCAGACTGGTAGTACCCGTGGGCGCAATCGTCAGACACGCGATGTTACGACGGCCGTACTTCGCCATTTCCTCGTACAGTTCGGGGTCGGCTTCTTTGATACGGTTTACAAACGGATTGTTCTTTTCGCGTTCGGCATCGTAGATTTCAAACGCACCACGCTCTTTCGCCATGTTGACCGACGAGCGGTATGCCTCCAGCGCAATGGTTTTATGTACTTTTTCAGAAAATTCGGTAGCTTCTTCCGTTCCGTAGCGCAGTCCCATCGCAGCCAGCATGTCTCCTTCGGCAGTGATACCCACTCCGGTACGGCGTCCCATGCCCGACTTGCGGTAAATCTTCTCCCACAAGTGGCGTTCGGCACCTTTCACTTCTTCGCTTTCAGGGTCGGAGTCGATTTTCTCCATGATGCGGTCTATCTTTTCCAGCTCAAGGTCGATGATGTCGTCCATGATACGCTGAGCCAGCGCCACATGTTTCTTAAACAGGTCGAAATCGAAATAGGCTTCCGGAGTAAACGGATTGACTACATACGAATACAGGTTAATAGCCAGCAGGCGGCAAGAGTCGTACGGACACAAGGGGATTTCGCCACACGGGTTGGTAGATACGGTGCGGAAACCTAAATCGGCATAACAGTCGGGCACAGACTCACGGATGATGGTGTCCCAGAACAATACGCCGGGTTCTGCCGACTTCCATGCGTTATGTACGATTTTCTTCCATAGTTCAGAAGCATTGATTTCTTTCGTAAATGTCGGGTTGGCAGAGTCGATAGGAAACTGCTGCGTATACGGGTGGCCTTCTACTGCCGCTTGCATGAACGCATCGTCCAACTTTACCGAGACATTGGCTCCCGTCACTTTTCCTTCAGTCATCTTAGCGTCGATAAACGACTCCGAATCGGGATGTTTGATAGATACCGTAAGCATCAACGCTCCCCGGCGTCCGTCTTGCGCCACCTCGCGCGTAGAGTTTGAATAACGCTCCATAAACGGTACCAACCCCGTAGAAGTCAACGCCGAGTTTTTTACCGGAGAACCTTTCGGACGAATGTGTGAAAGGTCGTGTCCCACTCCTCCACGGCGCTTCATCAACTGTACCTGTTCTTCGTCGATGCGGATAATCGCGCCATAAGAATCTGCCTGACCATCCAACCCGATAACGAAACAGTTGGAAAGAGATGCCACCTGAAAATCATTCCCGATTCCGGTCATCGGACTGCCCTGCGGGACAATGTACTTAAACCGGTCGAACAGATTAAACAATTCCTGTGCGCTGAGCGCATTAGGATACTTCGCTTCGATGCGGGCTACTTCATTGGCAAGACGCCAGTGCATGTCCTCCGGAGACTTTTCATAGATGTTTCCAAACGAGTCTTTGACGGCGTATTTATTAACCCAAACGCGCGCCGCCAACTCATCTCCTTTGAAATACTGTAACGAAGCCTCAAACGCTTCATTGTAACTATAAGTTTTCTTTTCCACGATTGATATATATAATGAAAATGTTTTTCTTTTCAAAAAACGTCTGCAAAGCTAAAAATGTTTTTTTTTATATGCAAAAGAATGCGAAAGAACTTATCAAGTTTCCCAAAATAAAAACACAAACTCCTGATAAACAATGATTTAAAAAAATTGTCGATTTGAAAAGTTTTCCAAAACGGACAATATCATAATAAAAACGCCCGCGAACAATATAATGCTTTTCTGCCGAAATTAAAAAGAAAATAATATCTTTGTAACACCAAAACAGATAAACATCATGGAATCAATCAAGAACAGAAGAACTATACGCAAGTACAAGCAACAGGACATCTCTGCCGACTTGCTGAACGAACTGCTGGAAGAGTCGTTCCGGGCTTCTACAATGGGGAATATGCAACTTTACAGCGTAGTGGTTACGCGCGATGCCGAAATGAAAGCAAAGCTGGCTCCGGCTCATTTCAACCAGCCGATGGTTACGTCGGCACCGGTGGTACTGACGTTTTGCGCCGATTTCAACCGCTTCAGCAAATGGTGCCGCCAGCGCAAGGCGGAACCGGGGTATAACAACTTCATTTCGTTTCTTAACGCGGCTACCGATGCGTTGTTGGTTACCCAGAACTTCTGTACGCTGGCAGAAGAAAACGGGCTGGGGATTTGTTTTCTCGGCACTACCATCTATAACCCCGACCAGATAATCGAGATACTCGGACTGCCGGAACAGGTTATCCCCGTTGCTACCATCACAGTGGGTTATCCCGATGAGCATCCCGAACAGCCCGACCGTCTTCCGTTGCGGGGAATCGTCCACGAGGAACGGTATCACGATTATTCGCCCGAAATGATTGACGATATTTATGCGTACAAAGAGTTGCTTCCCGAAAACAAGCATTTTGTGGAAATCAATCACACGGAGACATTGGCACAAATCTTTACAAATATCCGTTATAAGAAATCGGATAACGATTACATGTCGGCGGGACTGAAACGGGTGTTGATTCAGCAGGGATTTCTCGACGAATAAACCCATGCGGACAGGCCGCCCGTTCTTAGCCGAAGAAGCAGACAACGCAAGCCGATAAACCATGATGCTTATCGGCTTGCGTTTTCAAGGAATATAACACTTTGATTTTCAAAGCACGTATCAGAAAGACAGGTGCATCGTACAGCGCACGCCTTTCGTCTGGATGCCGGGATGGTTGCGGTAATTCAAACGCCACACGTAGTCAAGGCGCAGAAACTTGAAAATGTTTTCAATACCCACACTCACTTCCATGTAAGGGGCTTTCCCCATCGTGTAAGAACCTGCCGGAAAAGCGTACAGCCCCTCACCGTTTACCGCCGGATTGTTTTTGTCGGTCAGATGTCCCCACAGTCCGCGGAAACAGAACACTTCCCTCCATTTCAGTTTCTTGATGAGCGGCAGACGGTTGAACAGGTTTCCGTTCATGTAATAAGTCAAGTCCCACGAAATGTATTCGTCGTTGATAAACTCGATGGCATTCATGTTTGTATACGCTTCGGGCTGGATGGTGTAGGTAATGTTGGCGTTCGGCAGAATCAGCAACGGATACGGCACTTTGCTCCACACCTTTCCTGCCTTCGTAATCAGGTCGGCGTAACCGAAAGCCGAGAACCAGAAACGTTTCTGGATGCCGATGTCCGTGCGGTGATACGTGTACGACGAGCCTAACAGCCCTTTCTTCGCCATCAGATGACTGAGGTTAAAGATAAGCGCATCGTAGGTTATCGGAATGCGCTGGGTACGTGTCTGGTAAAATTTTTCATCTTTTCCGTACCGGAAGTTCAGTTCAAGTTCGGTCATGTCGTAACTCTTGACCGGGGTGGTAGAACCGTCGCTGTTGATACGGTCGAACGCGGCATACTCGGTAGCATACTCACGGCGGTTTCGCACGATGGCACCGTAGGATATTCCATTATAATGTTCGCGCGTGTATTCCAGCTCCGCCTTGCGCAGGTAAGTGGCGCGCGTGTCTTTCTGCCGCTTGATGGCAAGCATCACGTTATCTTTGCTGGTGTACATGTAATTTTGTCCCAACTTATTAATGTCGTACATGTACTCCATGCGCAGGGCGTGCCGTGGAAACTCCAGACGATAATCTTTGCGGCGGTTAAACGAGTATTCCACCAGCGCGTCGTATTTCATCTTCTTGTCTTTCGTTCCGTATGCCACGTAGCCGTCGAAAAACCAGTGAGGATTGAATACAGGAGTGGTTCCTCCGCCCACGCGAAAACGTGCGCCTTCGATGGCGTTACCGTTAATGGTACTGTTCATCGGTCCTAAGTCGAACTTGTTTTTCCGGGGGTCTTTATTGGTGGGAATGTAGCCCGACACAAGGGTTGTTACCACTTTCTCGGTGATATAGAATACCGGCACGGAACGCAGCTTTACCATCAGGGCTTCTACCGAATTGGGATTTCTTTTCTTCCCGCTCTCCGGACGGTTGGCTACCCAGAACTCGTCGGGTTGCCGGTATGCGTCTTTCAGCGTAATGACCGGGGCACTCTGCTCGAACACCCCCGCCTGCTCGCCCAACGGCTGCTCGAACGAGTGATTGCTGTACACATTCAGCCGCTGTGCGTACATGCCCTTCGATTTTTCGCTCAGCTTGAAGTTTACCCGTATATCGTCTTTCGTAATGATGCGCGTACTGTCGGGCTCGCGTTCAAACGTTTGTTCGATGGTCATCTGCGACACGAAATTCAGGTTGATGTCTTTCGCCACATTCAGAATGGCACGCTTGACGAAGTACGTGGAATCGAGCGCAACAAAGAGATGCCCCGTAAATCCGAACGACTCCGAATTGAAGGGTACGAAACCCAAATCGACACATGGTTTGTTGTCGACCTGTAACGTATCGAGCAGGTAGTATTTATAAAAAGCCGGACCGATGGTAGACAACGGACTGACAAAACGTTGCAGAAACAGCGGTATGTTGTTCTGAAAGATGTCTACTTCTTGGAATGCCTCATCGAGAAACTGCTGGATACCGTCGCGCGAGAAGATTTCATCCACTCCTGCCGATTTGCTTGCTTTCACCACACGTTTTTCCGACTTGGGGTGTTTGCGGTAATAAACGGTTTCTATTTTCTCTCTTTCAGATACGGGGAGAATCGTTGTGCCGACTTCGAGAGTGTCGATGAAATCTGCCAAGAAATCGAATTTGCCGGGCTGTCCGTTTTTCTTCTTTTTCGGCGTATAATCGTTCATCGCAAATACCACTTTCTCATACTGGTCGTAACGGAAATAGTCATGATTACGGGGGTCGTTCCCGTCGCGCCGGGCAATGACCTCTCTCACGAAGCGGACGGCAGGATTATCTTTCCGGCGGTATCTCTCCCGCCCCGGTTCCACCACGATTTCGTTCAACGTAATTCCCGTGGGCGCCAAGCGTATCTTGAGATTCGTGGTTTTGCCCGACGAGATGTCGACTGTCTTGACGTCATACCCCAGATACGAAACCTCCAGCACCCGCACCGCCGAAGAAGTTGACAGCGAAAACCTGCCATCGGCATCTGTGATTGTTCCGATAGTAGTTCCCTTCAGCATCAACGAAGCATAAGGCAATGCCTCTCCGCTTATCGAGTCGGTTACCACTCCCTTTATCACAATCTTCTGAGCGTCTGCCAGCAGGCACACGAGCAAAAGAACGCACCCTAAGACAATCTTTTTTCCCATATCAACTCCTTTATGTTTGTTTCAATCCTAAAATCCTATAACTGACTGCACAGCTCTCTACAGAACCTTTCGTGACGTGCGCGCATATACCGGCAGATTGCCGTCATGATAACCACTTCGAAGAAGAAGTAAAGCCACGGCACATCGGCAAGACACGTTGCGTAAAGTACGATAGCCCGCGTATTAAAGGTAAGGATGTTTGTCCACTTCATCATGGGCAATGACAATGCCCGGAAACGGTCGCGGAATTCCTGAGGGATATGTCCGGTTTCGCCGTACCGCTCGCGCAGCTTTTTCATCAGACGCTGAAATTCAGGGGTCTGCTTTTCCTGCGTACGGGTGTAATTCACATACGTCTTCAGGAATGCTTTCCAAAGGAAGTTGCCTTTCCACGGGGTTTCATCGTACAATTTCTGCTGCTGAACCGAGTTATCGAGTTCGCTGCCTGCCTCTCCTTTCAGGAAGAACAGGTGAATCTGACGGTAGTAATCGGCTATACCGCACTGGCGGCTGTGGCATCCGAAACCGGAATACAGCACCACGGCAAGAAATACCGACACGGCAATCCATGTGTTCTGTCCGGTATTCTCAATGCCGAGCATCCGGAACTCCCAGTCGTGATGGACGTAAAAGCGGTAAACCAGCGACAGATAAATAGGTATGAACCATACCTCGCTTGCCGCCCCGTCGAGAATACGTCCGAGACGGGTTTTCTTTCCCGTCATACGCGCCAGTTGTCCGTCGGCGCTGTCGTAAAAATTAGCCCACGCCAAAAGCAACATCGCAATCAGGTTATACAGCAATCCGTCCATTCCCTCCGTGCGGTACGAACCGTGTGCGAAAAACCACGACGAGCCGGCACCGATTATCATCGAGAGGATGGTAACCGTATTGGGGTGGATATTGAAACGCTGAAAGAAAAGCGCCCAACGGTAACCGATAGGACGGGTCCACACGGTGTCGAGCCATTCTTCCGTATCGTTCGATTTGTAAGTTGATTTAACGTCTTCTTTAGTCATTGCAGTAGTATGTTTTTATTCAGTCGTCCGATTTTTTGCCTATCTTCATGAGCAACAACCCGATCGAGGTCCAGAACAGTTCGCGCACGCGGCAAATGATGCTGACAAACATCCCCACATCGCCCGTCATCCCCATCTGAGCCACCGACATGGCAAACCCGCCTTCGCGTCCGCCCAACTGCAAGGGAAGAAAGCCCAGCAGGTTGGCAAACAGAGAGGTGAACGCCAGTATCAGGAACGAATGAAGGAACGTCAGCACGTAGCCTTCCCATCCGCCCCCGCCGTTGATGTTGAAAAGCAGCAGCATGAAGAATATTTCGAAGCTCTGTAACAGACGCCCCACGTACTCCAAGAAGAAACTGCCGAAAAAGGAGCGTTTGTTCTGTCCCTGTAATTCGGATATCTGTTCATCGATTTTCTTCAAGTCGTCCAGATGATTCTCTAAAAAGCGTTTCCCCCACTTTCTGAGTCCCGGAAGTTTGCCGAGGAAACGGATGAACTTAACCGCCATCCCGTTTTTATATCCCTTTACAAACAGGTAAATGCCTCCCCAGCAAAACAGCAGAATCAGTCCCAAGATGATGCCGATGCCTACGTTGAACGGCAAATCGCCTATTGCCACAAGAATAAGATAGGTAACAACTCCCGTCACCCAAAACCAGAAATGACTGAAGATGTGCATCATGGCAAAAAGAACCACCGACGAAGTGGCTCGCCTCACACCGATGTATTTCGTCATTTCCATGATTTTATAAGGCTCGCCGCCCAGCAGACCTATCGGTGTGGCATAATTCAGCGCAAAGCCCGATATGGTCAACTTCAGCAAATTCGGGAAATCAATGGTACACGCTCCGCTTCCCTTGATAATTACTTTCCAAGTACACGCATTCAGTATATAAAGGAATCCCCACAGCCCCAAAATGGCAACCAGCCAGTAACCGGCTCTTGTTATATAGCCCCACAGCTCGACGAAACTTACATCGAATGTGAAAAACATTACGACCACGGCCGCAAGACCTATAATGAAAAACAAATTGTTAAGATATTTCCGCATATTTTTATTCTGTTTTTATTCTTCCCGTCCGGTTTCAGACAGGCGCAAATATTTGTTCTGCCACTCTTGATAATAATCGGGCTTCTCTACCATCAACTCCCCGCAGGGGTCAATGAACAGTTGGGTAGTTTCTCCCTCGGCACACAGTGTGCCATCACTCTCGCGATATACCTTATAGCGGTAATCCAGCCGTGCGCCGGGCTTATACACGTAGCACGTATGAATCACTGCCACGTCGTTAAGGGCGAGCGGTGCGTAATATTTCACATGCAGGTCGTAAATCGGCGCATAGATTCCCGAACGCTGCATATCGGCATAGCCTATCCCCGGATAATGCCTGCCAAAAGACTCTCGTCCGTCTTCAAAATAAGTGACATACGACCCGTGCCAAACCCTCTGCATGGAGTCAATCTCGCTAAACTTTACCTGCACGCGGCAGATGTCTTCAACCGTACCCATAGCATGTAAGAACTTATCCCATTACGTAAGCCTGCACTTACGTATAAAGTCCTCCGTTTATCGAGATAACTTCGCCGGTGATATAGCTTGCACCGGGCGACACAAGGAAGCCTACCAGCTCGGCAACCTCTTCGGGAGTTCCGAAACGGTTGGCGGGGATGGTCTTTTTCAGTGCAGCTTCATCCAGTCCTTCCACCATGTCGGTTTTGATGAATCCGGGAGCTACGGCGTTGACGGTTACATTCTTCCGCGCCACTTCCTGAGCCAGCGCCTTTGTAGCCGCTATGATGCCCCCTTTTGCCGCCGAGTAGTTGGTTTGTCCGGGAAGTCCCTTGATGCCGCTGACACTCGCCATGTTGACGATGCGCCCGAACTTATGGAACATCATGGGTTGCAGCAGCGGTTGCGTCACGTTATAAAATCCGTTCAGCGTAATGTCGAGCACGCGCGTCCAGTCTTCTTCGGGCATCAGCGCCAAGATGTTGTCGCGACGTATGCCGGCATTGTTTACCAATACCTCGACGTATTCATCGGGGTGAGCCGCCTCCCATGCGGCAAGTGCCTCGGCTGTTTGCTGACGGCTGCTTACGTCGAATTTCAACAACTCGCCGTCCTGCCCTGCCTCACGCACCAGTTCCAGCGTCTTTTCCGCTTCGGCGGCGTTTGACACATAATTGACGAGAATACGGTAGCCCATCCGGGCGAGCTTTACACAGACAGCCCGGCCAATGCCGCGACTGCCTCCCGTTACCAAAGCATATTTCATTGTTATTCGTTTCTACTGTTATTATTGATTCGTATTTACTATATTCCAAATTTTTTCTTTTCCCATTACCTCGGCACAGGTAAACAGGGCGGTCATTGTTACGCCATGTAACCCGTGGAGCATCAGATTTTGTCCAGTGAGCAAGAGGTTAGGGATAGGAGTGCGCGGCGAAAGCATCGTCAGCATCGGGCTGTTAAAGTCTTTACGCAAGCCGTATGCCGAGCCTTCGGGCGTGAACGTATAGTCGCGATAAGTAAGCGGTGTGCTGGTATAGCGTGCCTCCACGTGACGGGAAAGTCCCGGCAAAATGCGTTCTGCCAGCGTCATACATTCATCTGCCATCTGTTCTTTCATCTGACGGTATGCCTCTCCGCGCCTGCCCACGGTGGTATCGGTCCACGGCGTACAGCGGCTCCACGGCATGGGAGTCAGCAAGTCGAGCTGACGGGTGTATTCACTCCCGTCGTCCGGCACACGGCAACTTATCAAAATCCCGCTTACGGGAGCATCTGCCTGATAAAACGTCCACACATCGGGACGACGGTACACATAGCGGTTGCAGTTGAAGTAACGAACCGACTGAGGCTTGAGAGCGAGCGAAACGGTAAACATTCCAAACGTGTTTTCGAGGCGTGCAATGCGGTTGCGATACACTTTTTTCATCCGTTCGCTTTGTTTTACCCAGCCACACGTAACGGCGGGATGCACATCGCTGATGAAGGTATCGCCCTCGTAACGTTCGCCATCGGCACAGACGGCACATCTCAGTTTTCCACCCTGCTCCACCAGCTCGGTCACTTCGGCGTTGTAAACGATGTCTCCTCCACGCGAACGAATGTCGTTCAGCAAAGAATCGACTATCAGCGAACCATCTCCCTTGAGCCTCCAGCTACTTTCGATAAAACTGCCGTTGCCGTGGGCGAATGTAAACAAGGGTAACGACTCGCGCCGCAGTTCCATTTTCAGCGAAGTGCCGCTCAGTACGTTTATCAGCAACGAATCGTTGAACGTACGCTCCAAGTATCCGTATGCGCTTGTCTCCACCAAATCCGGAAATTCAGACGATTCGGGTGCCGAGGGATTCAACGCATCAAACTGATGTTCGCCTGTGTAACGCAGCAGCCTCGCATACAGCTCCAGCCCCTTGCGCTCGGCAGGAAATTCGGCAGCCAATGCATCGACAAAGGCATCGTATCCCTGCATGAAAGCAAACGTGCGGTCGGCGATGGTCACGCGGTCGAAAGCCTCATCGAGGCGCTGCCACGGAAGGCGGAGCAATCCCAAATAATCGAACGCCGCATGAAGCGACTGTCCTTCGCCCAGTCCTCCCACGTAGTGAAAGCCCGTATCGAACCGCATCCCCCGGCGTTTATAGCTCTGGATACATCCGCCCGCCTGTGTTTCTCTTTCAAGTAAAAGAACGCTTCGCCCCGAACGAGACAGAACCGAAGCACACACCAGTCCGCCCAATCCGCTGCCTATGATAATCACATCATACTTCATGCCGTAATCACTGTCATCTCGCCTTTGTACTCCATGTATGTCCGCTCGTTGTCGGCTATCTTTGCCGTCACCGCAAAACCTTTTCCGACAGGCGAACAGCTCAGCGTAACCTCCACTTCGGGACACACCGACGGCGATGCCACTGCCGTAAGGCGGCACTGCCTGATGGTATCGATAACCAACCGCTTACCCGTAAGTAACATGGCGCACTCTTTGATGGTTTCTATATTACAAACGCCGGGGCTTACCGGATTGCCGGGGAAGTGTCCTTTATATACCTCGCAATCGGGAAGAAGCGCCACGCGGAATACGGCATCCAAGCCCTCTCCGCTCCGGCCGATGATTTTATAATAGCTGTTTTCAAGCAACATGGCGGTATTCTTATTTAATGAAAATCTTCATTTGCGTATCTGCCACTGTTTCATCCTTTACCCGCGTTTCGCCCTTGATTATCGTAACGCCGGCTACCTCGGCTCCCATCGTTATGGTGGTATTCAGCTCTTCGCCGGGAGCCGGACGGCGGTAACAATGGAATTTCTTGATTTCGCCGATATAACCCACAGGAGGCTCGGAAGCCCCTGCGAGCAGTGCCTTGTATCCGGCAAAGGCTGAGGCAGACTGGGCGATGTGTTCTATCAACCCGACTTCTGCCAAGAGGCCGTCATCGTCGAGAAAATAGTTATCCGCCTTGACAACGAAGCCCGTTACAGCCACATCGTCCGTTGCATCCGTCAGCCTGTCGACCATCAGAATCGGGGCGCGCTGCGGGACGAGCTTCGTTACATCTACAATCTCCATCATGCAGGCAAATGAGTCTCTATGTAAGTATAGAGGTCGTTAAACGTTTTGATTTCACGCAAGTCTGCTACCGGAATCTTGATTTTGTAGGTCTGCTGAATGATAGCTACAAGATCTACCAAACTCAGGCTGTCCAGCGAAAGCGTTTCCTTTACGTTTGCTTCCGGCGTGAAAGCCTCTGCTTCTACTTCAAATTCTTCGGATAATAAAGCATTTACTTTTTCTACTATTTCTTCGCGTGTCATAACTAATGTGTTTTTTATGATGTAATTATAAGTTTTTTACGATAAGGGTTGAATTTGTTCCGCCAAATCCGAATGAGTTCGACAAGAACATGTCGAAATGCGTTTCGCGCGTTTCGGGCAAAATATTGATGCAGGCGGTATCCTCGTCGGGGTTCTCAAAGTTGATGTTTCCGGCGATGAACCCGTTTTTCATCATCAGTATCGAATAGATAATCTCGCTGGCTCCCGCCATCCACATCTCGTGTCCGGTCTGGCTCTTGGTTGAGGTTACCGGCACCTTGTTGTCGGCGAACACCTGCGCTATCGCCTGTGCTTCGCGGCTGTCTCCGATGCGGGTCGATGTGGCATGAGCGTTGATGTAACCTATCTCCGCCGGCGAAACGCCCCCGTTTTTCAGGCACAGCTCCAGCGAACGGGCAGGCCCTGCCACGTTAGGCGTAGAGATATGGTCGCCATTGCTTGAGAATCCCCAACTTACGATTTCCGCCAAAATGGGTGCTCCGCGCTTCACGGCGTGTTCATAGCTTTCAAGGATGACTGTCGCCGCACCTCCGCCGGGCACGAGTCCGTCGCGGTCGCGGTCGAACGGGCGACTGGCACGTGCGGGTTCATCCTCGCGTACGGAAAACGACTGGATTCCGTCGAACGCCGCCACGCTATACATGTTTGCCTCTTGTGCTCCGCCACACACTACACAGTCTTGCAGTCCGTTGCGTATCAGCAAAGCTCCCAAGCCAATCGACTGAGACCCCGATGCGCAGGCGGCAGATGCCGTGAGATTGATGCCCCGCAACTTAAACAAGCAGGCGAGGTTCATCGTAACCGTTGAGTTCATCGACTGAAAGATGGCTCCGCTGCCACACGCTGCCGTGTCTTTAAACTCGCGGAACTTATCGAGCGCATTCATCGTAGCTTCGGCCACCGAGTCATTGCCATAAATCAGACCCACTTCATGCGTATTAATATAATCCTGATCCAACTTTGCATTTTCAAGTGCCGCGCGAGTTGCCATGTAAGCATATTGAGCCTCTTCGGGCATAAACTGACGGAAATTGCGCGAAACAAACGGTTTCAGGTCGGGATGTTCTACATGGGCACATAAGGCGGAACGGAATCCGGCATCTTTACGCTCCTGACTGAAAACGATGCCGCTCTTCCCCGTGTACAACGAGTTACGTACTTCTTCAAGCGTTTTTCCCAGACAAGACCAAATGCCCATACCTGTTATTACCACTCTTCTTTCCATAACTTTAATCTTAAATTTATAATTTTTTCTTATAACATCTCCTCCTTTTGGTAAAGGTGGGATGCAAAGGTTTCCATTGCGATAGTTCTTTTACATTGCTTTCCAGCTGCGGCCCGGTTTCCGCCCACGTAAAATGATACTTATTATAAATAGGTATCAGGTCGGCAAAGAACAAGGCGTTCACGCCCAGCCCCTGATAATCGGGACGCACGGCTATGAGCAGCAGTTCTGCCTTGTCTTCATGCTTCCACTTCAGGGCGCGAAGCAGGTGATACCACCCGAAGGGGAACAATTTTCCACCCGACTTGCGCAACGCATACGACAAACTGCCCATTGTTATCGCCACACCTACCAGCTCGCCCTTATCGTTTTCGATGACAGGCAGCATCTGGTTATTTATCAGCGGGAAATAACGCTTTACGTACTGTTCTATCTGCTTGTCCGACAGTTCGGTGTATCCGAACAGGGGCGAATATGCCTTATTCATCAGCTCGAACACTTTCTTCCCGTATCCGCGCTTGTAAACATCGGCATTGGTCAGCTTCTTGACACTAAGCCCGAAGAGTTCTTTCGACAGACTTGACACGCGGGCATATTTCTCAGGAATCTCTTTGGGGATGTCTATCCGGATTTGTACCCAGTCTACTTCTTTTTCATACCCCAGCGTCTCCATGTGTTTGGGGTAGTAAGGATAGTTATAAATGGTAATCATCGAACCCATCTGGTCGAAATCCTCTACCAACATGCCCTCCTTATCGAAGTCGAAAATTCCCATCGGTCCCTGTATGCAGTCCATGCCGCGTTCTCTGCCCCACTCTTCCACCGCGTGAAGCAGCGCACCCGAAACATCCAAGTCGTCAATAAACTCAACAAACCCAAACCGGACATTCTTGGTATGCCACTTCTCATTGGCGTGATGATTGATGATACCGGCTATGCGGCCTACGGGATTTCCCTCTGCATCGTATGCAATGAATGGCTGAATTTCAGAAAACTCCAGTCCCGTGTTTTTACGCGGGTCGAACGTCTCGCGGATGTCCATTCGCAAATCGGGAACATAATACGGACAATTAGCATATAATTTGTCTGCAAACCGTAGAAAATCGTTCATTTCACGCTTCGTCCTGACTCTATTTACACTAATATTTCTCATACGGGATGCAAAAATACAAATAGTTGTTTGAAAGCAAAGTCGGGAAAATTCAAATACAACTTTTTGACTATTTTTTCAGCGATTGGGAATATTTCTGCCCGTCTTAAAAGACAAACAGCCATGCAAACATTCTTTAAGTTGCCCGAACGGGCTTTTCGGAAACGTTTCGGAAAAACCGGTATGCCTTTGGTTCACAATAAAAAAAGAACCGACACGCACCGATCTGCTCCTTTCGTCCGCACCAAGACAATAAAGAAAATGATAAAAAATAAAGGCAAAAACTTTTTTATTCCAACAATAGTCAATATCTTAGATGAATATTTCAATAAAAACAGACAATGCAAGTATGGACATGAGTATTTTCCATGTAGAATCAAACAAGACCTTTCCGGTACACGCCGGAAACATCCTTATCGCCTCTCCGCTGCTGCCCGACTATCGCTTTGCGCGTACGGTCATCCTGCTGGTAGCACACGACTCGGAAGGAAGCGTAGGACTTGTTGTAAACAAACGCTTTTACACGACATACACTCTGAACATGATAGTCCCGGAGTTAAAATACGGACCACAGGTTCCTGTCTACCCGGGAGGACCGATGGATAAAGACAACCTGTTTTTCATTCATTCGCTTTCTTTCTTAGACGGAGCTGTGCCTTTGGGACACGGGCTGTACGTGAACGGCGACTTCGAGTTCATAAAAGATTACATCATGGCAGGAAATCCCGTAGAGGGGCGCATCCGTTTCTTTACCGGCTATGCGGGATGGACGTATGGACAACTGGAACAGGAAATTGAAGAAAATTCGTGGATTATCGGGAACAGCAATCCGATGACTTTCCTGAGAGGACAATTCAAACACCATTGCTGGAAAAACTGTCTGGAAAATATGGGAAGCCCGTACAACATTTGGGCTACATACCCCCAGTTTCCTTCACTGAACTAAGCAGAGCTTTAGAAACCATGAAAAAGACAATACAGATACTGAAAGGCGACATCACCCGGCTGAGTGTGGATGCCATCGTGAATGCGGCGAATAACTCGCTGCTTGGCGGTGGCGGAGTAGACGGTGCCATCCATCGGGCTGCCGGCATCGGACTCTTAAAAGAGTGTCTCACTCTGGGTGGCTGCCCGACGGGAGAAAGCAAAATGACAGATGCTTATAACCTGCCGTGTAAGAAAGTCATCCATACGGTAGGTCCTGTGTGGCACGGGGGCGGACATAACGAAGCCCGGCTGTTGGCATCGTGTTATGACACGGCTATGGATTTGGCCGAGAAACATAACCTGCTCAGCATCGCTTTTCCGTGTATCAGCACCGGGGTATATAACTACCCGCATGAAGAGGCTGCCAAAATCGCCTTCGACACGGTTTTACGCCATATAGACAGCGGAAGTTATAAAGGCGAGGTCATCTTCTGCTGTTTTTTGGAAGAAGACGCGAGGATTTACGAAAAGTTATTGCAAGCCCGCCCGTAACCGCCGGATTCAAATCTGCGTGTCACGCAAAGGATTGAGTTTCTGCAACATGCAGACGGTATGGTATCTGCCCCGCACCCGAACCCAATCATGCAAGCAGCCGCATTCTTCATATCCTGCCGACAAGAACAAGCGCATACAGCCCACGTTGTCTTTCCGCACGTAGGCATAAAGCTGATGAATGCCCAGCAAGTCGAAACAATGCGCTTCAAGCAGCAGCAGCGCCTTACGCCCCACTCCTTGTCCGCGCATCTCCTTACAAACCATGATGCCTACCTCGGCACGGTTATGACGGGGGTCGAAAGTACAGAGATCTACCATGCCCAGCGTGCCTCGGTCGTGATGGACAATCATAAAACGGAGCTGACGGTCGACAAACACATCGTTCTGAGCTTCTGAAAGGTAAGTCTTCAGTTGGAAACGCGAATAAGGACCGGTAGCCGTTCCTTCCGCCCACAGTTCTGCATCGTTTTCAAACGCCAGCATCATATCCAAGTCTTCGGGCTCAGGCGCACGAAGCGTAATTTCATCCGTCCAGTCTTTCATAGCTCAGCCTCATCTGCGGGGTTTATCAAATCAAGCTCAGACAGCAGACGCTGACGGCCGGGCACACAGAAAAGCGAAGCTATCATCACCATCCCCGTACACAGCAATCCGGTTGTGTTCAGCGTACAATAATAAGAAGTAAGATTAAAGACTGCCGGAGCAAGCAATAACGAAAGGCGTACCTCGCTCCACCTGCGGTAACTAACCAGCGCACCGGGCAGCGGCAACTGCCTTACGTAGCGGGTAAGAGAGAGGTTGAACAGGCGGAGAGACAAGGGTATCAACGCTAACGCTAGCAATATCCCACTCAACCGCATGAAGTAATCAGCCTTAGCGTTAGCGGTCAGTGTTCCTTGCGGTAGAAAATCTGCCTCAAAAAGCACCACCTCTGCCACTACTATCGCCCACATCAGAACAAACTCCAGTTGCAAACGCCGCAACAAACGATTTATCTTTTTCTCCATCATTACACAATTATATTAAAAAGGTACGCACCCACCGTTACATCGTCCCCGTAAACGCTATGCGGTTTACTATCGAACGTCCTAAAGTAACCTCGTCGGTATACTCCAGCTCGTCGCCTATCGAAATACCGCGGGCAATGACCGTCAGTTTTACGTCCAGCCCGCTCAGCTTGCGGAAGATGTAGAAGTTTGTGGTGTCGCCTTCCATCGTCGAGCTCAACGCCAGTATCACTTCCTTTACCGAACCGCCTTTCACGCGCTCTACCAAGCTGTCGATTTGCAAATCCGAGGGACCGATGCCGTCCATCGGCGAAATCACCCCGCCCAACACGTGATACAGCCCCTTGAACTGCTGGGTATTTTCGACCGCCATCACGTCGCGGATATTCTCGACCACACAGATGGTAGACGCATCGCGCGCAGGGTTGGAACAGATGCGGCAAACATCCGTATCGGAGATGTTATGACACACCTTGCAGTATTTCACCTCGCGCTTCAGGGTTACGATGGCACCGGCGAACGCCTCTACGGTCTGTGCGTCTTGACGCAGGAGGTGTAACACCAGCCTCATGGCGGTTTTGCGCCCGATACCCGGAAGTTTGGCAAACTCTCCCACTGCCTTTTCGAGCAACACCGACGGATATTGTTGATTCATTTGATTCAGTTTCTTATTTTTTGATTGCGCGGGCAAATTTACTAATTTTCTATATATCTTTGTACCCCTTAACGAAACAGATTCATCATGAACGGCACTTTTATCCTTATCACGATATTTCTTTACTTCGGGCTTCTGCTGCTGGTAGCCCGACTCACCGCCAACCGCCATACCGACAACGACGCTTTTTTCCGTGGCAACCGCCAGTCGCCGTGGTTCATCGTATCGTTTGGCATGATAGGCGCATCGCTCTCCGGAGTTACGTTTGTGTCTGTTCCCGGCATGGTGGGCAGCATCGACATGACTTACATGCAGACGTGTCTGGGGTTTGCCGTCGGCTATTTCATCATCGCCCATGTGTTGCTGCCGCTGTATTACCGGCTGAATCTGACTTCCATTTATACTTACTTGGGCGAACGCCTCGGAAGATGCTCTTACAAGACGGGAGCATCGTTTTTCCTGATTTCGAAGCTGTTGGGAGCTGCCGCACGCCTGTACTTGGTATGCCTCATCCTCCAGCATTACGTGTTCGACGCTTACCATATCCCGTTTGCCGTGACCGCCGCAGGCACCATCGTGCTAATCTGGCTTTACACGCGGCGCAGCGGAATACGCACCATCGTGTGGACCGACAGCCTGCAAACGCTCTGCCTGCTGGCTGCCTTAGGACTGATTCTGTATCAGATAATCGGCACATTGGGGCTGAGCGCAAAAGAAACAATAGAACTGGTGGCGGGCGATGAACACAGCCGCATCTTCGTGTTCGACGACTGGCAGTCGAAACAGAATTTCTTCAAACAGTTCTTCAGCGGTATCTTCATCACCATCGTAATGACAGGGCTCGACCAAGACATGATGCAGAAAAACCTTTCTTGCCGCAACCTTCGTGAAGCCCAGAAAAACATGTACTGTTACGGTGTATCGTTCGTTCCGGTCAACCTGCTGTTCCTCGTGCTGGGCATCCTGCTGCTGGCGGTAGCCTCCCGGCTCCACTTAGACGTTCCGGCAAAAGGCGATGACATCCTTCCCATGTTTGCCGCCGGAGGGCATCTCGGCTACACGGTTCTCGTACTTTTCACCATCGGCATCATAGCAGCCGCCTTTTCGAGCGCCGACTCTGCCCTTGCCGCCCTGACCACCAGCTTCTGCATCGACCTGCTGAACATCAGCCGTTACCCTGAACAGAAAGCGCAACGCATCCGTAAGCTGTCACACCTGCTCATCTCGGTAGTATTCATCGCATGTATGCTGGCATTCAAGGCAATAGACAGTCCGAGTGTCATCGACATGATTTACGTGCTGGCATCGTACACCTACGGCCCGTTGTTGGGTCTGTTCTGCTTCGGACTCTTCACCCGCCGACAGCCCCGCGACCGCTTCGTGCCCTACATAGCCATCGCCTCCCCCGTGGCCTGCTACCTGCTCTCCCTCCTCATCTCCTCCACCACCGGCTACCAGTTCGGCTACGAGATTCTGATGGTCAACGGTCTGCTTACATTCATCGGGCTACTGCTCCTGAGCCTCAACCGCCGGCTACCCCAATCGCCCGTATCATAGCCTCATTAGCAGATATTGCTTTATTTTTATAACTTATTTAATCTGCGGTGAAAATTTGGAATACTGATATTATTTCGTACTTTTGCTAAAAACGACAAATATATGGCAAACAGTTATATAAGATTCGACTGGGCAATGAAGAGGTTGCTCAGAAACAAAGCGAACTTTAATGTGCTGGAGGGGTTGCTTACCACGCTACTGAAAGAAAACATACACATACAGAAACTGCTTGAGAGTGAAAGCAACCAAGAAGAGGAGTTCGACAAATATAACAGAGTAGACATGCTTGCCGAAAACGATAAGGGAGAACTCTTTCTTGTGGAAATACAAAACAACAATGAGTATGCTTATTTCCAGCGGATGCTTTTCGGCACATCAAAATTGGTCACTGAATACATAAACCGAGGAGAGGGATATGAGAAAGTAAGAAAAGTATATAGCATCAACATCGTGTATTTCTCGCTCGGTCATGGGAAAGATTATGTGTATCACGGAAAAACCGAATTCAAAGGGATACACAAAGGAGATATTCTTGAACTGACTCCTTTCCAAAAACAAACATTCAAGGCAGATACCGTAAGCCAGCTGTATCCGGAGTATTACATTTTGAAAGTGAACGATTTTAACAGCGTGGCAAAAAGTCCGCTCGAAGAATGGATATATTATCTTAACACAGGAGAAATACCCGACAATGCCACTGCGCCCGGACTTGACAAGGCGCGGGAACAGTTGAAGCTGGACAAGATGAGCAAAGAGGAACTTAAAGCGTATTACCGGCATCTGGATAATATTGTCATCCTGAAAAGCAATATTTTTACAGAACGGGAAGAAGGCAGAGTGGAAGGTAGAGCTGAGGGCAGAGCTGAAGGTGAAAAAAGCAAACAGCTGGAAATAGCCCGGAACTTGAAGCGGATGGGGTTGTCTACCGCCGATACATGCAAGGCTACGGGACTTTCCGCTGAAGAGGTGGAACGGCTATGACAGTCGAAAAGCTGTGTGGTTTTACGCCTGCATCATCTTACGGGCGTAAAACCATACTACCAAATAGCCAACAAAGGGGACGATGAATGCCATGCTCATCGTGGAGCAGTCGGCTACGTAGCCCATCAGCAGCGGACCTACCGCTCCGCCCACGGGAGACATCATCAGGAAGGAGGAAGCACGCTTGGTATGGCTTCCCAAACCTCTGAGTGAGAGGGCAAAGATGGTGGGGAACATGATGGCTTCGAACGCATAGCCTGCAAGCAGGGCGATTAGCGATGCCATACCCAAGTCCATCACTACGCAGAGGGTGGTCAGTACGGTACCGGTGGCGCAGCAGAAAAGCATTTTTTCGGCGCGTACGCGGCTCATTATCCAACTTCCGGCGAAACGTCCCACCATAAACAGGCTCAGTCCGCCGAACGAAAGGACGAGCGATGCCTGACGGGGGCTCATCCAGCCTTGGTCGGTTACGTAGTTGATAAAGAAACTATTGATGGATATTTCTCCCACCTCGTAGGCAAAGAGGGCTATCAGTCCGAAGATAAACAGCTTATGCGACCACAGGCTGACGCGATTTCCCTGTTCGTCCGTTTCTACTTCGTGCTTGATTTCAGGGAGGCTGACGCGCGAAAATACCACGCCCACCAGCAGCACGATGATACCCATGATGGTGTAAGGCAATGCCACGTTGCCCGAAGGTTCCTTGTCGTCAGAGAACAGCACCAGTGCGGCGAGTATCGGGGCGAAAATGCAGCCTAACCCGTTAAACGACTGTGCGAAGTTCAGGCGGCTGGCAGCGGTTTCTTTTGCTCCCAGCTCGGTTACATAGGGATTGGCGGCTGTTTCGAGAAACACCAGTCCGCAACCGATGACGAAGAGTGAAAAAAGAAAGAAGTTGAACGACATCCAATGCTGGCCGGGGATGAAGAGCAACGAACCGACCCCGTAAAGCAGCAGTCCGAACACCACTCCCCTACGGTAACCGAAACGGTTGATAAACAGTCCGGCGGGTATCGCCATGATGAAATAGCCCATGTACATCGTAACCTGTATCATGGCAGAATGGGCTTTGGTTATCGCCAAGAGTTCTTGGAAGTGCTTGTTTAATACGTCTAAAATAGCGTGTGCGAACCCCCACAGAAAGAATAAAGACGTAAGCAGAACAAACGGTATGAGGTATCGTTTTTCTACCAGAGCGATGCGCTGTTTTTTCATATCACGACTCCTTTCTGAACGGTTATTACAAATAAGACAACAGTTGGGGCAAATCGGTGATAATCACGTCGGGCAGGGTTTCGTCGATGGTTTCGTTGCCCCATCCCTCGCCTTTCAGCCAAGCCACCTTGCAGCCTACGGTTTTTGCCGGTACTACATCTTTCGAGAACGAATCGCCCACTACGAGGATGTTTTCTGCCGGGAATCCCATAGCCTCTACGCCCAACCGGTAGATGGCAGGGTCGGGCTTACGCACGCCTACCACCGACGATTCAATGATGTCTGAAAAACAGTCGGACAGCGCGAAGTCTTTCAGAATGGTCTGGATGTTTCCGTAAAAATTAGATACCAACACCAACTTGTAGCGTCCGGCAAGCGTTTCTACCACGGGGCGCGTGCGCTGTAACACGTTTAATACGTATTGGTAACAAGCGTCTGCCACCTTGCAGGCATACGCTTTCCCGGCAGCATCGGCTTCGCTCAGTTTTCCCTGTTCTACGAGGTAAGTTATCTGAATATCGGTTTTGATGCGCAACACATCGTGAAAGTCGTGTTCGGGTTTTACCAGCGGGATGCGTGCCAGCGTGCGTTCGCCGTGTACGTATGCTTCGCGGAAATCCGCCTTGCTGACGGGCACTTGCAGAGCTTCGTATTCGCCCCACAACACTTCTGCCCAGTGGCGGCTGTTCGTGTCAATTGTTCCTCCGTAATCAAAGATGATACCTTTAATATCTTCCAGCTTTTTCATTTTGTCATTTATATTTTTGATACAGACGGGCGCACATCGCTTCGTGCCGGTGACGCATGTAAACAAAGAGTGCCGTCATTATTACGATTTCAAAGATAAAATACAGCCACGGTTCGCCTATCAGCAGACTGATGTAGAGGGCGATGGCGCGGGTGTTGAAGGTGAGGATGTTGGTGTACTTCATCAGCGGCAGGCTCAGGGTGCGGAACTCGTCGCGCAGTGCCTGCGGAATGTTGTTGCCGTACTTTTGTTGAACCAATGCGTAGAAACGCTGGAAGTTAGGCGTCATCTGCTCTTGCTGACGGGTATAATTTCCGTAGAAGTACAGGAAAGCCTTCCACCAGAAATTGTGTTTCCACGGCAGGCTGTAGAATATCTCGCGCTGCTGTTTGAAGTTGTCTAATTCGCTGCCCGACGTGCCTTTCAGAAAATACAGATGGATGTTCCGGTAATAATCGGCAAGCGTACACTGCTTGCTGTGGCAGATGGTGCCTGAGAAGAGCGCCAGAATCCAGATGTAAATGCCCCACGTCATGCCTTCGCCGGCTCCTATCCCGAAAGGCAGGGGGTCGTTGGTGAGCCGCAGGCAAATAGCGGCATAGATGGTAAAAAACCACAAGTCGCCCGCAAAGCCGTCTAACATACGTCCCCAGCGGGTTTTCTTTCCGGTGAGCCGTGCCAACTGCCCGTCGCAGCTATCGTAATGGTTTGCCCACATCAGCAGAAAGATTCCTGCCAGCGTATGTTTCATGTCGGGAAAATAAAACATCACTCCTGCCGCCATGCCCAAGATGATAGACAGGATGGTCACCACGTTGGGATGTACCCCGAAGCGTTTGAAAAACAACGCCCAAGCGTAACCTATCGGACGGTTAAAATAGATATCAAGGAACTCTTCCGTATCCATCGACTTGAAAGAAGCCTCAAATCCTTTCTTTTCCATAATCAGTCGTTTAGTTTTTCTGTTTTTTGAGTTATGCAATTATAGATACATTCCGCTATTTTGGGTCCTGCTTCTTCGCGGCAGCGGGCAAAACTGGGCCAGTCGTTGAAATCGATGATACGGATTTCTCCCGTCGATGATACCACACAGTCGCCTCCGTAGATGTATATGTTCAGGGCTTCGGCTGCCTGATTGCCGTATGCTTGGAGTTTCTTTACGTCGAAAGGAAATCCGCGCGTTTCGCCGTTGATGGCTTCCAGTCCGAATTTGCTGTGCGACTGCTCGGTGGGATAGAAAGTGTAAAAGAAATCGGTTCCGCGCACGCCGTAGAACTTCACCAAGTCGCCTACCAGATGCTCGTTGACTACCGCTTCGGGGATGTTGCGCCGGCGGAAGTCTGCCAGCACGTGTTCCGCCTCTTCGCGACACTCTACGTAAACTACATCTTCTTTCACCATCGCGTGGGAATTGCCCCGCTTTATCCAACACGGAAATACGTCCGGGGTAAAAGCCCCGTCGGTGGGGATGATGAAGCTGCGCGGATGGGGAACGTGGTTGGCTACCAGCAGTTCGGTCATCGCCTTGCGCACGCAGTTGTCGATGCCATACGCCGAGTTGACCACCGTAGCCCCGTTGTCTTCCAGTTCTTTCAAGCGGTTGATGGTAGCCCTGTCGCGTGCCATATCAAAGATAAAATCTGCCTCAATACCTTGTTTCACAAACTCCTTCTCAGGATAAAGGATTACCTCGCATCCTTTTTTTTCCAAACTTTCGGCTGTTATTCTGAAGATAGCAGCGTCGTTTCCTACATGATTCGGCGAGTATTCATTACCACGGCTCACGCCCACTACCCGAATCTTCTTGTCTGTTACAAACATCTTTTTACTCTCAATCTTTTTTATTTATTCCTTTCGATTCAGAAAAGCCTCAGCTTTTACTATATCACTTGCGTGGTCTACGTCTAATATTTTCGAAAACGGATAGGCAGTCAGCCGAAGCCCGTCTGCCACTAATTGACGCTGGAAATTCCTCATGCGCGACATGCCTTTTTCCATACATCCTTCAAGGGTACGGATGGCTTTCGGTGTGAGGCAGTAGATGCCGCCCGAAATGTAACGACACTGCGGGGTGGCTTCGTCATGGAATCCGGTAATGTTCAGCTCTTCATCGGTCGAGATATAGAGGGGTTTTTCGTCGTCGATGTAATCGGTTACTGCCATCATACCGTCTTTGTCCGATGCCTTGAATGCCTCGATAAAGCGCGTGAACTCGTCTTCACGGAATATCGTGTCGACGGTAGTAAGACAGAATTTATCGTCTTTCAGGTATCTGCTTAACTCATAAAAACTGTGCATCGAACTGGGGGTGGTTTTTACCACGACCTCCAGCGGTACGCCCGAAGTTTTTTTCAGTTCGGCAAGATGCGCTTTCGTTTCGGGGACTTCATTATTGATGATTACCACCACCTGCTCGGCTCCGTTTGCTTCAAAAATGCGAATCAGGCGGTCAATCATTGCCGTACCGTTGAGTTGCACCAACGGTTTGGGCAACCGGACACCCTCTTGGGAAAGTCTGGAACCTTCTCCGGCTGAGATTATTGCAAATTTCATGTTTTATCGTAGTTTCTTTTTATCTGATTCAATCTTCGTCGATAGTGTCTAATTTAAGTTTATCGCTGTCATCGCGTTTTTCGTAATACTGCTTCCGCAGGGGATGGGCACTGATTTCTCTCTCGATGCAGCGGTGGCGGAACACGTCGATGGCTACGTAAACAGCCTGACGGAACGAGTCTTCCGAAGCGATGCCCTGTCCGGCAATGTCGTAAGCAGTGCCGTGGGCGGGCGAAGTGCGCACGATGGGAAGCCCCGCCGTAAAGTTGACCCCCTCATCCATAGCAAGTGCCTTAAACGGTGCAAGCCCCTGATCATGATACATCGCCAGAATGCCGTCGAAATGGGTATGGTTTCCCGAACCCATGAACCCGTCGGCAGGGTAAGGACCGAAACACAGCACACCTTCTTCCGCCATTTCCTGTATGGCAGGCGTAATCACGGTTTGTTCCTCCGTACCCAGCAGCCCTTCGTCGCCGGCATGGGGGTTCAGCGAGAACACGGCGATGCGCGGACTGTCGATATTGAAGTCTTGCTTCAGCGAACGATGGAAGATGGCGAGTTTTTCTTTTATCAGCTCTTTGGTAATGTCTTTCGATATTTCGCTCACCGGGATATGTCCCGTAACGAGTGCTACGCGGAAATCGTCTTTCAGCAGAATCATCAGCGCCTTCTGTCCGTTGCCTACGCGCTGTTCGATGTACTCGGTGTGTCCGGGGAAATGAAAGTCGTCCGACTGGATGGTCGATTTGTTTATCGGCGCCGTCACCAGCACGTCGAAGTATCCTTCCCGGTATTCGGCAAGCGCCCTTTCCAGTGCCAGCAGCGCGGCACGTCCGCCTTCCGGTGTAGGCTTGGTAAGTTCAACCTTCACTTCCTCCTCGATGCAGTTTACGATGTTCAGTTTCCCCTCTTGCGCATCGGCGGCAGAAGCCACGATACTGAAATTGGTGGGAATATCCATCGCCTTGCGGTGATAAGCAGCCACCTTCGGCGAACCGTAGATAACCGGCGTACAGAGGTCAAACATCGCGGGGTCGGCAAAGGTTTTCAATATAACCTCGTAACCAATGCCGTTTATGTCTCCGTGGGTGATACCCACCTTTATTTTACGTTCTTCCATATTCACTTCTTATTTCTGTTCTCCTTCTTTCTTTTCTTCCGCTATCGACTGGTCTACCGTTATTTCGGGCGCTTCTTTTTCAGAAGGCAGCTTCAGGGTATAGAGTGCAGCGTTTAACTTTCTTATCTGGTCGCGTTTCAATTTTCCGGGGTTATATACGAATCCCTCGACTACTATCACCCTGCCGTTGGCACGGTCTACGCGGGCGTGTGCCACAAACGGGCCGCCCATTGCGTCGTTCTTCATTTCCCACAGTCCGCGTGCTTCGAATGCGTAATCGCCCTTCACGGCAATGTTTCTCACGCTCACGAATGAAGAGTCTGCCGTCTGCATGTACATGCCTTCTTCCGAGCCGGGCAGGTTAATCTGCATCACCGAGTCGCGCTTGTGGATGAAATACGCCTTTGTAAACGTCTGTTTGTCGGTATAGGGATATGAATACATTACGAAGTTCATATCGTTCAGTTGGGTCGATGCCCAGAAAAACTGTTCTCCCGTCTTATACGAATTCAGCTCTACGGGCAGCCACACGTCGCAGTCGAACTGGCTTCCCACCTTAGCCGAAATCACTTCGCTGTGTTTTGTTTTCAGCTGGCTTACCTCGCGGTTCATCTCGGCGCGGGTAAAGAAATCGACTATCACCTGACCGTGTTTCGACACATACTCGGCAAAGTCTTTCTGGTTAGGCGACTGGATGCTCATTATCATCTGCGGCGAAGAATAAACGTCGCGTGAGTATTTGAACTTGGTCTGCGTATAGATGTCTTGGATATCTACGATGATGATATTGCGGAACAGACGCATCCCGCGTTCGAAGTAATCGGGACGCACACGAGAGATACGGAACGAACGCTCCGACTGGGGAAGTCCCGGAACATCGGTATCCAACACGTGGAACAATGCACTGTCAGGGCTCATCCAACATTTATCGTCTGCCACAACCAGTATTTCGTAAGGACGTCCGCTGGCTACGGGGGTTATCATGCTCTTTCCTCCTTCTCGACACGAAGCAAGCGAAAGAACTGCCAACATAAAGCTCAAATAAAAGGCAAATCGTTTCATATCCCTCTTGTTTAAAAAATTAATATCTCATTCTTTTTCTGCCTGCTGGCGTGCCGTAGAGAGCATACCGCAAGCGGCAAAAATGTCTTCTCCGCGAGAGGCACGGATGGTAGCAAACAGTCCGTGGCGCGTCAGGTAGTCGCGGAAAGCAATCATCGAGTCCATGTCTGTTCCTTCCAAGTCCACTCCGGGGATGGCGTGGAAACGAATCAGGTTCATCCGGCACTCCAATCCGCGCAACAGGCGTACCAGCTCTTTGGCGTAGATCAGGCTGTCGTTTACGCCCTTGAACACGATGTACTCGAACGACAGGCGGCGCTGCTTGCTGAAATCGTACCGGTGCAGAATCTCCACCATTTCGGTAATGGAGAAGGCTTTTTCGGCAGGCATCAGCGTGCGGCGCTGTGCCGGGAAAGGCGAGTGCAGGCTCACCGCCAAATGGCAGTTGCTTTCGCGCAAGAACCGTTCGAATCCCTTGCGCAGCCCCACCGTAGACACCGTGATGCGCTTGGGACTCCACTTATAACCGTAGTCGGCGGTAAGTATCTCCAGCGCGCGCAACACCTCGTCTAAATTATCCATCGGCTCTCCCATCCCCATGAAAACCACGTTGGTCAGCGTGTCGCGTTCGGGGAGCGAGTAGATTTGGTTCAGTATCTGGGCAGCAGTCAGGTCGGCTGAAAATCCCTGCTTCCCCGTCATGCAGAACATGCAGTTCATCTTACACCCTACCTGCGAGGACACGCACAGCGTGGCACGCTCGCCGTCAGGGATATAAACCGACTCGATGTAATTACCTTCCGGCGTACGGAAAAGATACTTCACCGTGCCGTCTGCCGAGCGCATTTCGTGTACCGGACTGCTCGCCCCTACCTCGTACGTTTCTTTCAGCCGCTCCCGGTTTTTCTGCGAGAGGTTGGTCATTTCGTCAATCGTTGCTACTTTCTTGTCGTACAGCCATCCGGCTATCTGACCAGCCGAAAACTTGGGCATCCCCAAGTCTTTCACGATTTCGCCCAGTTCACTTAATGTTTTTCCCAGCAAAGGAATTTTCGCCATATCTGCTTTTTTATTAATTCCGAAAATACAATTAGCGTACAAAGTTAGGCAAAAAATAAATAAGTCCGTTAAAAATAGAAAGATTTTAACGATTGCCCTCCCTTGCATCTTATATTCCGGCAAGAATCATTACCTTTGTTCTACACTAACTTAATTCATGGAACAAAATGATTACTTGTTTTCTTTTTCACGACCATTCTTGTCCTTCTGACAACACCGTTACCAACCTGAAGGATTGCCTGCCGACAGCGCGCGTCGTTACTCCCGACGAGCTGGACTTGCCGGCGGCGAGCATGGAGTCGACAGAGATGCTGCATAAGGTGGTTTCGATGGCAGACACGCCTTATACATTATTTTATATAAAGCCTCAGCCGCTGGAGCTGGGATACAAGGCGCTGGAGCGCATGTGTGATTACCTGAACGCCCCGGAAACGGGGATGGTGTACGCCGACCATTACCGGTGGGAGGACGGAACGCGCAAACCGCATCCCGTGGCAGATTATCAGCCGGGCAGCGTAAGGGATGATTTCGATTTCGGCTCGGTGATGCTTTTCAAAACGGAGTGTCTGAAAAATGCGTTCCGCCTGATGGGTGCCCAGCCCGATTATGAGTATTCCGCGCTGTATGCGCTCCGGCTTGCTCTTACGCGGACGCATGAACTGACACACATCCGCGAGTATCTTTACACCGAAATGGAGGAGAACGACACGCGCCGCCCCGAAGAAAAGCAGTTCGACTATGTTGACCCGCGCAACCGGCAAGTGCAGGTGGAGCGCGAACGGGCGTTTACGTATTACCTGAAAGACATCGGGGCGTTTCTGCCCGAACCCACGGAGGGGATTGACCCGCAGAAGGGCGATTTTGAATACGAGGCTTCGGTGATTATTCCGGTGAGGAACCGGGTGCGAACCATCGGCGATGCCATCCGCTCGGCGGTGGAACAGCAAACCGACTTCCCGTTTAACGTGATTGTGATTGACAATCATTCTACCGACGGTACGGCGGACATCATTGCCCGTTATGCCGATGACCGGAGGGTGATTCACCTTGTCCCCTCACATACCGACCTCGGTATCGGCGGGTGCTGGAACGTGGGAATCGACCATCCGCTGTGCGGACGCTTTGCCGTCCAGCTTGACAGCGACGATTTATACAGCTCGCCCGCCACGCTGCAAACCATCGTCGACATGTTCCGCCGCGAGCGTTGTGCGATGGTGGTCGGCTCGTACCGCATGACGGACTTCAACCTCCACACGCTTCCGCCGGGGGTTATCGACCATCGCGAGTGGAGCCGCGAGAACGGACATAACAACGCGCTACGTGTCAACGGGCTGGGTGCGCCGCGGGCTTTCTACACGCCTCTGTTACGGCAAATGCGTATCCCGAACACCAGCTACGGAGAGGATTATGCACTCGGACTGTGCTTTTCGCGCCGTTACCGCATCGGGCGCATCTACGATGTGCTCTACCTCTGCCGCCGCTGGGAGGGAAACTCGGATGCCGCCTTGAGCATCGAGCAAATCAACCGCAACAATGCGTACAAAGACAGCCTGCGCACGCTGGAAATCCGGCTGAGACAGGAGCTTGCCAAAAATCTCGACGCCTCGGCGCCGTGTCCGCCCAAAGAGGCTTTTTTTGCCGGACAGTTCGAAAAATGGGAGCTGGCGAAGAATAATCACCGGGAGCTGAACCGCATCAGGCTGCGCAGCTTCCGCATCGGCGATTCAGACATCCTTGTACAGTATAATCCCGAACGAGCCGTGTCTACCTGTGCCAAGCTCGACAAGGCTTCCATCGAGGCGCGTCCGTGCTTTCTTTGCGAGGAAAACAAACCGGAAGCACAAAGCAGCATCCGCATCGGGATTGACGAGGGGTTCACGCTCCGCGTAAATCCTTATCCCATCTTGCCGGAACATCTTACCTTGTCTGCCGTGCGCCACCAGCCGCAGGTGCTTGCCGACAAGACCGACCGGCAGCTTCCGGGAAGGCTCTTGGAGTGGATAGACGAACATTTTGCGAAAGGCTATGCGCTGTTTTATAACGGGGCGAAATGCGGGGCTTCTGCGCCCGACCATTTTCATTTTCAGGCTGCCCTGCAACAGGATATTCCGTTTATCCGCCAATGGAAACGGCTGATGCTTACTGCCGACGAGCTTGGGCGCTGCGAGCTGGAAACGGGAGGCTGCTGTACGGAGTATCGGATAAACGATTACCCGTGTACGATTCATGCTTTTGTAAGCGAACGGGGGTATAAGTACGCGCCCCTCCTCGTAACCCGCTACCTGAACAGCCTGCCGCAACACACCGGCGAAGCCGAACCGCGGTATAACCTGTTTGCATGGATGGACGAGGCACGGGGATTTACGCTGGCTTATTTCCCGCGAAAGGAACACCGCCCGCAATGTTATGCCGCAAACGATGATACCCAACGCCTCATCAGTCCGGGGGCATTGGACATGGGAGGTATCATCGTAACGTGCCGTGAAAAAGATTTCGAAGGCATTACGGCAGACGATATCCGGCAGATTTACCGGGAAGTAACCTTATAAAACAAGACCGACATGAAAGAACCCGAAATACATGTAGGCATCCTCAGTGCCGAAAGGATAGACTTCACGCTGAATGCTCCGTTCCGCGCCGAGGGGCAGACGGTATGCGGCAGTCAGCAAATAACCGCCGAAGGCAATCGGCTGCGGTGGAACGGGAAAACGTACCGTGAGCTGTTTTTTACTCCCGTTACCGGGGAGGAGGCTTCTTTCTCGATACACCACGTAACCATCGGAATCCACTTCCACTGGGAGCGGAAAGAGACCCAGACGTTTACGGGCAGGCTGCGCTTCATCGCTGCCGAAGGGAAGGTAACGGCTGTCAACCAGCTTCCTGCCGAAGATTACCTGACGAGTGTCATCTCCTCGGAAATGAATGCTGCCTCGCCTCCGGAGTTTCTGAAGGCTCATGCCGTCATCTCGCGGAGCTGGCTGCTGGCGCAAATCAGCAGGCAGGCTTCGGATGCCTATCGGGTGATGTATTCCGGCCATTCGGTAGCCTCTGCCGAAAACGAGTACATCCGCTGGTACGACCACGAAGACCACACGCTGTTCCATGTGTGTGCCGACGACCACTGCCAGCGGTATCAGGGCATCACGAAGGCTTCTACCCCGGCGGTGAAGGCGGCAATCGAAGCTACGCGCGGCGAGGTGCTGACTTACGGCGGGGTAATCTGCGACGCTCGTTTCTCGAAGTGTTGCGGCGGTGCCACCGAGGTGTTTTCCACTTGCTGGGAGGACAAGAATTATCCGTACCTGCGCCCCGTAAGAGATGCGGCAGAGCCGTCTCCCCTGCCCGACCTGAGCCGTGAGGAGGAAGCGGAACAGTGGATTCGCCACGCTCCGGACGCGCTGTGTAACACCCGCGACGCGCACCTCCTGTCGGTGATTCTGAATGATTACGACCGGGCTACCACCGACTTTTACCGCTGGCGGGTGACGTATGCGCAGGAGGAGCTGTCGGCTCTCATCTGCCGCAAGACGGGCATCGACTTCGGGAAGATTCTCCGCCTCACTGCCGTAGAGCGGGGCAAGTCGGGGCGCATCTGCAAACTGAAAATCACGGGCAGCCGGCGTACTGCCGTCATCGGCAAAGAACTGGAAATACGCAAGGCGTTGTCGGCAACCCATCTGTTCAGTTCGGCGTTCGTGGTAGACTACGGCGCGGAACACGATGGCGCACCCGAAACCTTTACCCTCACCGGGGCGGGATGGGGCCACGGCGTGGGGCTGTGCCAGATAGGGGCGGCGGTGATGGGCGAACGCGGTTACCGTTATACCGACATCCTGTTACATTATTATAAAGGGGCAACCCTGAGCAAACTTTATGAATAGACTGATGAAAACACATTCGCCGTGGAGCTGGGTTCCTACCCTCTACTTTGCCGAGGGACTGCCTTACGTGGTGGTCATGACGCTTTCGCTCGTGATGTATAAGCGCATGGGCGTATCAAACACCGAAGTGGCTCTTTACACCGGATGGCTGAACCTGCCGTGGGTTATCAAGCCGCTGTGGAGTCCGTTTGTCGACCTGCTGCGCACCAAGCGCTGGTGGATTGTAAGTATGCAGTTGCTGATAGGGGCTGCGCTGGCGGGGGTGGCGCTCACGCTTCCCGCCGACGGGTATTTCCGCTACACGCTCGCCTTTTTCTGGCTCATGGCGTTCAGCTCCGCCACCCACGATATTGCTGCCGACGGGTTTTACATGCTGGGGCTCGACACCCGCCAACAGGCTTTCTTCGTGGGCATCCGCAGCACGTTTTACCGCATCGCCACCATCGCCGGACAGGGGCTGCTCATCATGCTGGCAGGCTTCTTGGAACGCTACACGGGACGCATCGCCTACGCTTGGAGTCTGACGTTTTTTCTCTCAGCAGGGGTGTTCATCGCGCTCTGGCTGTACCACGCCGTAACGCTACCGCATCCGCCCTCCGACGCTTCCGCTAAGGCGCGCCCGTTTATCGGCTTGCTTAAAGATTTCATGCAGACGTTTGGCTCGTTCTTCCGAAAAGAACATGCCGCCACCGCCATCCTCTTCATGCTGCTCTACCGCCTGCCCGAAGCCCAGCTTGCCAAAATGAGCATTCCGTTCCTGCTCGACCCGCTCGCTCAGGGCGGACTGGGCATGACGACCGAGCAAATCGGATTCACGCAGGGAACGATAGGAATCATCGGACTTACCGTCGGGGGGATTCTCGGCGGGATAGCCGCCGCCCGCCACGGACTGCGCCGGTGGTTGTGGCCGATGGTGTGTGCCATCTCCCTGCCCGATGCCGTTTACATCTACCTCAGCTACGCCCAGCCGGAAAGTCTGACGCTGATCAACAGTTGCATCTTCATCGAGCAGTTTGGCTACGGATTCGGGTTCACCGCCTACATGCTCTACCTCATCCGCTTTTCGGAAGGCAGTCACCAAACTGCCCACTACGCCATCTGTACGGCGTTTATGGCGCTGGGCATGATGATACCAGGCATGGTGGCGGGATGGATTCAGGAGCTGCTGGGCTACCGGCTGTTCTTTATCTGGATTATGGTATGCACGCTGGTTACATTCGGCGTAACCTATCGGCTAAAGGATAAGATAAACGACTGACAGACATGCAGATATCTGCTCCCTTCATGCCGTGACGTATCGCATACGCCCCCAAACGCCCGCACAGGCGGATACAGACATTCATTAAAAAAATAAAAAAACTGCACACAGCGTTTGCTAATAAAATAAATATCTATATCTTTGCCATCGAATTAAAGTTGTAATAATTACAGAGTTGAAAGAGAATATGAACGTTTACGAATACTTGATTAGCTATAACATTAAGCCATCCGTACAACGCATCGCGATTATGGACTATTTGCTGAAGCATAAAACCCATCCCAGCATTGATGAAATTTACTTGGCTTTATGCAAAGACATCCCTACCCTTTCAAAGACAACTGTATATAATACGCTCAAGTTGTTCGTTGAACACGGTGCGGCAAAACAGTTGACGATTGATGAGCGAAACACTTGTTTTGATGGCGACTTGTCGCTGCACGCGCATTTCCAGTGTAAGTCATGCGGAAAAATCTATGACGTTCCGCTGAGTACCGAAACCAACGAAACCGAAAAACTGACAAAGAGCGGATTTGAAGTAGAAGAAGTGCATCATTACTACAAGGGGATTTGCCCCCACTGCTGCGAAAAATCCCTCGCAAAGAATTAAGAAAGAATTAAAGAGAAAACCAACGAATTAACGATATAAACTAACAACTAAAACTTTTACATTATGAAAAAATTTATCTGTACTGTTTGTGGTTACATCTATGAAGGCGAAACCGCTCCCGAAAAATGCCCTTTGTGTAAAGCTCCCGCTTCTAAGTTCAAAGAAATGGAAGAAAACGCAGAAGGTGGTTTGCAATTCGTTGACGAACACGTTATCGGCGTAGCTAAAGGTTGCGACGAAGAAATGATTAAAGACCTGAACAACCACTTCATGGGCGAATGTACTGAAGTTGGTATGTATTTGGCTATGAGCCGTCAGGCAGACCGCGAAGGCTATCCTGAAGTAGCTGAGGCTTTCAAACGCTACGCTTGGGAAGAAGCTGAACATGCTGCAAAATTCGCTGAACTGCTGGGCGACTGCGTATGGGATACAAAAACGAACTTGGAAAAACGCATGAACGCTGAATGTGGTGCTTGCGAAGACAAGAAACGCATCGCTACCCGCGCTAAAGCGTTGAACTTGGACGCTATCCACGATACGGTTCACGAAATGGCTAAAGACGAAGCTCGTCACGGTAAAGGTTTCGAAGGATTGTACAACAGATACTTCAAAAAATAAGAACTGAACGGACTGTTCAGAAACAAAAAAATCATTCCAAGCCGAGAGGTTTGGAATGATTTTTTTTGTTTATAGCGATTGGAACAGACGCGGGGCAATCCGCTGCCCCACGTTCCGTGTGTTACTTCTCGGATACGATTTCCAGCTTGGCGGTTTTCAGTCCCTTCGAACTGGCTTCAAGCACAATCTCGCCGGCTTCTTCAGTGGAAGACACAATAGCGGTCATCATGCCCGAAAAGACTTTCATCTGCGGCTTCTGGAACGATTCGAGCGAAGCGGGATTGCCGTTTGCCCCGGCGCGGTAGTAACCTTTGCCTTTCACCTTAAACTTGATTTCGTTGTCGGCAAGCGGACAGAGGTTTCCGTCTTTATCCACCACGCTGACGGTTACGAACGAGAGGTCTTTGCCGTCGGCTGCTATCTTCGTGCGGTCGGCTTCCAACTTGATGGCGTAGGGCTTGCCTGCCGTGTGGATTTCTTTCTCTGCCACAGCCTTGCCGTTGGCATCGTATGCCACCACTTTCACCGTTCCCGGTTCGTACTTGGTGTCCATCCACATCAGTCGGTAGCGCTGCTGACGCTTGAAGGTAGTAGAGCCTACCGAGTCGCACTTGCTGTTGTCGATGGTCACGGTGAGGTCTTTCGTGCGTTTGCCCTGACTCTTTCCGTTGATGAACAGCTCGGCAGAAGGATAGTTGGTGTAGACGAATACCGGAGTCACCTCGCCTTCGCGTCCCTCCCAGTTCCAGTGCGGAAGGATGTGGAGCGTTTCCACGTCTTTGTTCCAGTGGCTGCGATACAGGTAGTAACGGTCTTTGGGGATACCTGCCAAGTCGATGATACCGAACAATGACGAGTGGCTGGGCCAGTCGGAGTAATACGGAGTAGGCTCGCCCAGATAGTCGAATCCCGTCCATACGAACTCGCCGATGCTCCACGGGTAGTCTTCGTGCCAGATGAAGTTATCTTCCGGAAGGTCAGACCATCCGCAGTGTTCCACGTCGTACGAGGAAGCCTGATGGTCATCGTACTTCTGCATGGCGCGACGAACCACGGGGAACTTATATACGCCGCGCGAGCTGATGGTAGAAGCGGTTTCGCTACCTAATGAAATCTGTTGGGGGAGCTTCTTGTAATTCTCGGCATACTTGAACGGGCGGTAGTTGAATCCCGGCACGTCCATCACGGCAGCCATGTTGTTGTTTACCACTGCGTCGGGCGCATCCATCCCCTGCGTTACGGGGCGTGTGGGGTCTTCGCGGTGACAGATGTCTTGGAGGAAGCGCGTCAGCTTCGGACCCGTCGCACCGTTCCACTGGTCGGGCACCTCGTTGCCGATACACCACATCACGATGCTGGGGTTGTTGCGAAAGTGGCGAAGCAAGTTCACCAAGTCTTTCTCCGCCCACTCGTCGAACAGCTTGTTGTATCCGTTGGGCACTTTCGGGGTTTTCCACCCGTCGAACGATTCTGCCATCAGCATCATACCCATCTCGTCGCAAGCCTCAACCAGCTCCGGCGCAGGCATGTTGTGCGAGGTGCGGATGGCGTTACATCCCATGTCTTTCAGGATACGGATCTGGCGGCGGATACCTGCTACGTTGGCAATACCTCCCAACGGGCCCAAGTCGTGGTGGTTACAAACGCCTTTGAACACGGTACGTTCGCCATTCAGGAAGAAACCCTTGTCGGGGATAATCTCGATGGAACGGATTCCGAAGCGGGTGGTATATTCGTCTTTCAGCTCGTTGCCTTCGTAGATACGCGATTCGGCGGTATAAAGCGCGGGAGTTTCGGGAGTCCACAGCGCGGGGCGGTCTACCACGAAGTCTTGCACAAACTTGCCGTCATCATACTTCGAGCCGCGGTTTTCAGCCGTAGCCACCACCTTTCCCGATGCGTCTTTCAGTTCGGTAACGATGCGGTAGTCGGCCAACTGTTTGCCCTCCGGCATCCGCAGTCCGGTCAGCAGATGTACTTTGGCATACTCTTTCTTCACCACGGGCGTAGTGAGCTGAGTTCCCCACGTAGGAACGTAAGCATCTTCATTGATTACGAGGTGTACGTTCCGATACAGTCCGGCACCGGGATACCAGCGTGAAGATTCGTGTTCGTTCTCTAACCGCACGGCGAGGGTATTCGTTTCGCCCGGTTTCAGGTACGGAGTGATGTCGAAGTAGAACGAGTTATAACCGTAAGGCCAGTAGCCCACTTCGTGTCCGTTCAGCCATACGCGGGCGTGGCTCATGGCTCCGTCGAACACCAGCGTGGCGGTTTTTCCGGCGCGGAACTCAGGGGCATCGAAATCAAGGCGATACCATCCCGTGCCCACGAAAGGCAGGCCGCCCGTACGTCCGGCGTGTTCCATCGCTTCCTTCTGTCCGTCTTGAGTGATGGCGAGGTTCTGCTTGTCATTGTCGATGCTGAACGGCCCGTAGATAGCCCAGTCGTGAGGAACGGTTACCGACTGCCATTTGGAATCATCGCACTCGGTGGCAGAAAAAGTAGCATTGTCTTCACGTGTAAACTTCCATCCTTTTTCCAGCAAACGCTCGGTGCGCACTTGCGCCGCCACGCATACCGGCAGAACGAGAAGCATCATCAAAAGTAGTTTCTTCGTCATAAAGTAATGTATTTTTAAAATTATTGGTTATATAATCCATACATTCCACAAAAATAAAAATAATTATCCGCATCCGAAGCAAACTCCTAATAAATAAGTTGATGTTATACAGCAGGTGTTAAAAAAAACGGGGCGTTACGTGCGCCCCGTTTCCCGTCAGAATGACTTTTCCTTTATCAGCCCCATGCGGTAGGCTGCCAAGAGTTTTTTCAGGTCTTCTATCTGAATCATCAGCTCGCGGCCCTTGTCGGTGTCTTTCACCATCATGCGCTTGCTGCTCATTTCCACGATTTGGGTGGTCGACTTGATGTCCTGCCCCTCCTCGATGGCTTTTTGCGTGGAGGTGAACGGCTCGTGTTGAACCAACTGGAATCCGCGCGAATGATATACCAATGTATATCCGGCGATGCCCGTTTCGGGCTGGTATGCTTTCGAGAATCCGCCGTCTATCACCATCAGCTTGCCGTTTGCCTTGATGGGCTTCTCGCCTTTCACGGCTTTCACGGGCACGTGTCCATTGATGATGTGGCGGTGTTCTCCCTCTACGCCGAACTCGTCCATAATCATGTCGCAGATGTCTTCGCGGTCGCGCAGGGAGTAATAATATCCTTTCACCTCTTTGTGGGTTTCCTTGTCGACGAGGAAGTAACGCTCAAAGGTTGCCATCTTGCTCTTGTCGAACGCAGGCGAATCGGGGCCGCACCACAAGTACCAGAGGTAATCGAGGGCAAAGGATTTTTCTTTGTTGTCGTTGTCGGCAAAGTAGGCGGTGCGGATAAGCTGCCCCACGCGCTCCAACAGTGCCTTGCCCTTGTACTTCTTGCCCAAGATGTCGACTTCCTTCAGTGTCCCGTCGGCGTTGAGGGGCATGGAGGCATGGAACAGCAGGTTCGAGTTGCATACGTTATACATGCAGCCGTAACGGAAGAGGCATTTCATGTGCTTGCGCAGCTTTTCGCTGTGGGTAAACGAATTATGCAGCTTGGCGACTATCTCGCGCTCCTCGTCGGTGAGGCGGTACGGGTCGGACGGGTCGACGGTGGGGAAATAACAGTCGCGCATTTCATACTCGCGTCCGTCTGCCACAAACACCTTGCGTCCGAAGTCGATGTGGTGGAGCAACAGGCGGTTTTCCATCTCGAATTCAGGGCGGCGGCGGATTATCTCTGCCTCCAACTTAAACTGTATCACGCTGATTGCCTTGTGCATCTGGGCTATCAGGCGGAGGGTCTTGTCGTTATACGGACTGGTGGTTTCGTCCATGCGCGGGCCGAACAGCGTGCAGGGGTCGCTGGCGTAGGTATCCATCGCGAAGGTGGCAAGCGGCAGGAGGTTGATTCCGTAGCCGTCTTCCAATGCCGAGAGGTTGCCGTAGCGCATCGCCAAGCGCAGCACGTTCGCCATGCTGCACACGTTTCCGGCGGCAGCCCCCATCCAGAGGATGTCGTGGTTTCCCCACTGGATGTCGAAGTTATGATAGTTGCAAAGCGTGTCCATGATGACGTGAGGGCCGGGTCCGCGGTCGAAGATGTCGCCCAAGATGTGCAGCGAGTCTATCGTAAGCCGCTGGATGAGGTTACACAGCGCCACGATGAAATCGTCGGCACGGTTCGTATCGATTATCGTACTGATAATTACGTTGATATACGCCTGCTTGTTCGGCTCCATGCTGCTTTCGTGAAGCAACTCCTGAATGATGTACGAGAACTCTTCGGGCAACGCCTTGCGCACCTTCGAGCGGGTGTATTTCGACGATACGTTCTGACACACCTTCACCAGTTGGTTCAGCGTAATCACGTACCAGTCTTCCAGATACTCTTCCGAGTCTTTCACCAGCTGCAACTTCTGTTCCGGATAGTAAATCAGCGTACAGAGTTCTTTCTTTTCGGTTTCGCGCAGGGTATTTTCAAAAATCTCGTTCACCTTCCGTTTGATGGCTCCCGAAGCAGTGCGCAGCACGTGTTGGAAAGCCTCGTACTCTCCGTGCAGGTCGGCAAGGAAATGCTCCGTACCCTTCGGCAGGTTGAGTATGGCTTCCAGATTGATGATTTCCGTACTTGCGGTGGCAATGGTAGGAAAACTATGTGACAGCAACTCCAGATAGCGGCAGTCGCGCTGAATCATCTCGTCAGTAATCTGTTTGTATGTTTTCATAGCGGTATGAGTATTATAAGAATATCATCAGTATCAGTTGGGCGATGATTACGCGGGTAAACATTCCCAACGGATAAACCGTGGCGTAGCTCACCGAGGGGTTATCGTTGGGGATGATGTCGTTGGCATAGTTCAGCGCCATAGGGTTTGCCATGCTTCCGCAGAGCATCCCGCAGGTGTTTCCGAAGTCGAGACGGCAGCAGCGCATCGCCACCAACGCCATGATTACCACGGGCACGAAAGTGATGGCAAAGCCCAGCCCCACCCACAGCGCACCTTCGGGGCGGAGTACGGTTTCGAAGAAATGGGCGCCTGCCTCGATGCCCAGACACGCCAAGTAGAGCGACAGCCCGATGCCGCGCAGCATGAGGCTTGCGCTGCGGGTGGTGTAAGTCACCATGTGGAGGCGCGGACCGTATGCCCCGATAAGGATTCCCATCACGATGGGGCCTCCGGCGAGTCCTAACTTCACGGGCGAACTGATGCCGGGGATGGAGATGGGGATAGAACCGATTACCAGTCCCAGCACGATGCCGATGAAGATACATGCCAAGTTAGGGTCGCGCAGGGTTTTCACGGTGTTTCCCAGCACTTTTTCTACGTTCTGTATCGCCGCAGCCTCGCCCACCACCGTCAGGCGGTCGCCAAGCTGGAGCACCAGTCCCGGCGTGGCAAGCAGTTTCACCCCGCTTCGCAGCACGCGGCTGATGTTGATGCCGTAAGTATTTCGCAGGCGGAGCGAGCCTAATTTCTTTCCGTTGATTTCAGGACGCGACACGATGATGTGTTTCGAAATCAGCTTGCTGTCGATGGCATCCCAGTCGATGTCCTCCTTGTTCCAGTCGCGCTTCTCCTGCTCGCCGAAGAGAATGGTCAGCGCAGGAGCGTCTTTCTCGGTGGTGATGACCAGCAGGCGGTCGTTCTCCTTCAGTATCTTGTCGTACGTGGGGATGCTTACCGAGCCTTCGCGCCAGATGCGCGAGATGACGAACTTGGGGTATCCGGCATGGGCGATGTCTTGTATGCTTTTATTGAAGATGGCAGGGTTATGCACCTGAAAGGCGGCTATATACGTATGGTTGGGGTCTTCGGGCTCGTGGTTCTCCATGTCGGACGGGCGGACAAAGAGTTTCTTCATCACGATGATGGCAAGGATGACCCCCACCACGCCCAGCGGATACGTAACGGCACAGCTCAGCGCCGCCCCGTTGGTAGGTTCGCCAAACTGTTTCAGCGTCTGCTGCGCCGCTCCTAATGCAGGAGTGTTGGTAGTGGCTCCGCAGAGGATTCCCACCATGTCGGGCATCGACACACCGCTTACAAACGACAGCACCACCGCCATCAGCGTACCTATCAGGATAACGCCCAGCCCCAGCATGTTCAGCGTAAAGCCTCCCCGGTGGAAGGAGCTGAAGAATCCCGGACCTACCTGAAGCCCCAGCGCGTAGACGAAGAGCACCAGTCCGAAGCTCTCGGCGTAGGCAAGCATCTGAGGGTCGACCGTAAAGCCGAGGTGTCCTGCAAAAATACCTGTGAAAAATACGAAAGTAACCCCCAGCGACACGCCGAACACGTGAACCTTTCCCAATCCTAACCCGATGGAGATAATGAGGGACATGATGATGACCGCCTGCAAAGCGGATTGCTCGAAAAACAAATTATATAGCCATTCCATGCTGCAAAGATATACACTTTTATTCGGTTACGAGGCAGTAAGCCCGTTTTAATTTTCCCCACCTGCACTGAAGCACACGAAGAAACCCTCCGCCGTGATGCTCCGGAGAAACGCTTCCGTTAGCGCGGTTCACCCTATATGGCAGCGTTTACCGGTTCTATCCATAGCGTCGAGGGGCTTATGCCGTAGCGTTTTTTTCAGGCTCTTACAGGGATGCTTCGCCCTCTAATTTCTTTTTGATGCGCAACAACAGCCACAGGCTTCCTTCCATGCGCGGATTGCCGGCATAGAGGTATGACTGTTCGAAAAGGCGCGAAACGGTGTCGGGCAAGTCGGGGATGTAAGTGGCACTGTCTAACTGCATACTGGCGGGCAACTGCTGTTGCTCGAACCACTCTTCTACTACTTTTATTTTCCGGTAATCTTCCGGGTTGTCACTTTTCTTTCTGATTAGCATATTACTGTTATAATGTTTTTAAAACGGATAACCTACCGCAAAGTGGAACGCAAAGTCGCGTCCGAAGTCGGGCGAGATAATCGGATAACGGTCGCGCCCTTCGTACATGGGGTTGATAGCCTTCATACCGCCGTCGAAGCGGATAATCAGGAAATCCAAGTCGAAGCGGATGCCCAGACCGTATGCCACAGCCAACTGCTTGTAGAAGCGGTTGAACTTAAACAATCCTTCGGGCTGCATCTCGCGGTTACGGATGGTCCACACGTTTCCGGCGTCGATAAATGCCGCCCCGTTCAGTTTCCAGAACAGGTGCGTGCGATACTCCAAGTTCAAATCCAGCTTGATGTCGCCCGTATGGTTCACGTAGTCCAGACTGTTGGTGTCGCCGCGATAACCTCCCGGACCCAGTGAGCGGACGCTCCAGCCACGCACACTGTTCGCCCCGCCCGAAAAATAGAGTTTTTCGAAAGGGAGGCTTTTCGAGTTTCCGTAAGGATACGCCACGCCCACGCCCACGTGGAACACAAGCGAGTTACGGTCGTCTATCATAAAGTTTTTTGCGAAATCGAAATCAGCCTTCACATACTGTGCAAAGTCGATGTTTGCCATCTGAAACGCCTCGCCGTTTTTCGGACGCCCGTTTACTATCTTCGAGAAAGCATAAAGCAGGTTGCCCGACTCTTCGATGTTGAAGCGGATGGAATAGGAATTGCGCTGGGCGGTTTTGCTCGATATGGCTCCGGAGCTGTTATACGTATAGGTATAGCCCATACGCACGATGAACAAGTCTTCGTAGCTGTAACGCAGCAGGGGATTACGTTCGTCCATCATGTCGAGGTAATCACGGAAGGTCTCGGAGCGGTAAGGCATGTAAATGTAGTTCACGTCGAGCAAGTCGAACCGGTGAACCGCCCGCCGCTTCGACCACCGGTAGCTCCATGCCGCCGACGCCACGGTGCGTTCAAACTCCGGACGAATCTGCCAGTTATACTTCACGCTCACCTCCGAAGTGGCACGGATGCGCCGCTTGAAGTCGGAAGAGAGGAAAGGGAACATAAATTCGGGGAAATTCAGACTTCCCTCCACGGCGTACTCCATGTAGTTGCTGTTGGCATATCCCTCTAACCCGCTCACCGCCTCGTATGCGCCTCGCAGCTTCAGCGTCAGCGTTTCCGAGCCGCGGAACAGGTTGCGGTGGGTGTACGCCACCGATGCCGCCGCACCGAGGTCGCCAGCCGAGTTCGTCCCTTCGATTTCGAACGACACCGACTTGTTCTTCCGTTTCGAGAGGGTTACGTACGCATCGAGATACGCCGAGTCGCCCTCCAGCTCCTCGCGGAAGCGGATGTTGGAATACTTCAGGATACCCAGCCGGCTCAAGTCTGAATACGTGTTCTGCACATCGCTGCTCCGGTATAAGCGTCCTGTTTTCAGTCGGTTATAATCGGTTATCACTTTGGGGCGCAAGAAAGGCTTGCCGTGGAAGTACAGCATTGCCCCCTGCGAGCGGATGGAATCCATGCCGCGGATGGCATCGGCGGAAAGCTCGGCAAAGTCCACGTCGAGCAGGAAGTTTACATTTCTCACCGTGTACTGGCGGTGCGGTTCCGGGTCGTCCGACTTCTTGCGGCGGAACGGAAGCAGCTGCACCGTCAGCCCCACCTTGCGCGAGTGTGCCGTGGTGTCTGCCTGATAAGTGATAAAGTCTTTGTTGAAGCGGTAATATCCCCGGTTTTGCAGGTACTGGGTGATGCGCTGGCGTTCCTCGTCGAGCACGTTCACATCGAGGCGCATACCGGGGTGCAGACGGGTGAGCGCCGAGTCGCGGGCAAGGTAACTCCCCACGGTAGAGTCGGCAATGTCGTAAGTAATATGGTCGATCACGTAAGGCTCTCCGGTGTGGATGCTGTAACGCACTTTCATTTTTTTCTTACCCTTCTGCTGCTCGTTCAGGCGGACGTAAGCCCCCATGTAGCCCATGTTCTGCACGGCAAGTTCTATCTGCCGGCGCGACTCCTCGGCAGCCTCAGGGTCGTAGATGCGGGGTGCGTCGCCTATCTTCCACAGAAAGCGGTTTATCCACTTCGACGAATCCCGCCCCGACGCGCTGTATATGTACATCGGCAGCTTCACCAAGCTGAACCACTTGGCGTTAGGCGTCTGGCGGATATACGTATTCATCTGCGAAGGCTTCACCTCTTTGTTGTCCGACTCAATCTTCACGTCGTCCAACAAATACTGACCCTCCGGGATAAATTTGCTTACCGAACATCCTGCCAGTGTGAGGACTGCCGCCAGCAAATAAAGAATACGCAGCATCGCTTTTTCCATATCAGTTCGTAGAAGCACGGAAATGTGCAAAACAGTTGCAAATATACGGATTATCGTTGGAATAACAGAATAAATTTCGGCTTATTAACTTTCAACGATACTGATATTGCGGTAATGGGAAAGACAAAGATAACAGCTCTTCCGAACGGAATGAATTTATCTTAAACACGCTTTGATATAATCCTCTATTTCTTGCGCTGTGACGGCATACACGGGAGCAAGCTGCTCAAAATGGGCATCCCTTGTAAAACGGTTGCCATTGGTCAGCATGGCAAGCAGGTTTTTTGATTTCAACCGATGACCGGAATAAGACAATGCCAACGAAATCAGGTCGCCGACAGGCACGCCCGCCTTCAGAATGGAATAAATATCATAATAATCGCGGAAATTACTCCTGCGCAACATAACTTCCATCTTCATAGCTCCGATAGCTTTTACATCTGCCAGCTTCACGTTATTCAAGCAATCCACAGGCTTAGTAACGGGAGAATACTTGGGGCAGGCATAAAAGGAGAATTTTACTCCCTCCACCACATACTCCACATGGTCTATGTCTAAAATGTCTTTATGCTGAATCTCGCCCACCGTCGCAAGCTCCTTTTCTATCTGATACCACGCCACCTCCATTTTTTCTGCTTTGGAAGTCCGCCATCTCATAAAGTCCAAGTCCTCACTTTGGCGAGTACCAATCTGCAAAGACAGAGCCGTACCTCCTACCAGAAGATAAGACTTGATGCAGTCCAGCTTGGAAACTGCTTCAAAAATTTGCTGAGTATGTGGAGCCAACCCTGTCATGCCTGCATTTTATTAAAATGGCGGGTAGCCATAGACTTGATATAAGCATCCGGTTTCTTTGCCTTGAAATAGTACCACGCAAAAAAGCGGTTCAGCGTGTAGAGATATTCCTCTTGCGGAACGAGGTAATCCAGCCACACCTGCTTTACCTTCTTAAAAGGATAAATCAAGAAAAGACGGTCTATTTCGTCCAAGTCAAGATACAACAAGGTCTTTTCAATCAGCATATCGTCAGGAATATCCTTGATTGAATCTTCGCGGTACGACCAAAAGCAATGTTCTTGCTTCAGCTTCGCCAACAGTTCTTGTTTAATTGCATCGTTTGACATCACACAGGTTCTGTATATAATAAGACAAAATTAGCGATTATTCCCATTAGGAGCAAATAAAAGAGCGGGATTTTCCGGAGAAAGTATAAACCGACAGTTTCCATTTTCCGTCTTTTATAGCACAAGTTTCCAACGATTTGACTATCTTTGCATTTATCATAAGAACATACACAGCTATGAAACTGATAGAAAATAACATACAGAAGATTATCGCCTTGTGTAAGAAATACAAGGTAAACAAGCTGTTTGTTTTCGGTTCCATCCTTACCAACCGTTTCAACAAGGATAGCGATGTAGATTTGGTTGTGTCCTTCAACAAGGCAGAAGTAAGCGATTACTTCGACAATTACTTTGATTTCAAATATTCTTTAGAAGAACTATTGGGCAGGGAGGTTGACTTATTGGAGGAGCAAACCATTAAGAACCCATATCTGAAAAAGAATGTAGACTCAACAAAGGTATTGATATATGGATGATTTGATAAAGAAGCACTTGCAAGACATACTGACCGCCATTCAAGAGATAGAAAGTTTCTTTGGTGACAAGCCTAAGCTATTTGATGACTTTTACAGCGACCTCTGTCTCAGGCGTGCCATAGAGCGGGACATAGAAATTATCGGTGAAGCCATGAACCGAATCTTAAAAACAGACAGAAACATTGCCATTACCAATTCACGCAAAATAGTGGATGCACGAAATTACATCATTCACGGATACGACAGTCTGTCGGCAGATATTCTTTGGAGCATGGTAATTAATCACTTACCGAAGCTGAAGAAAGAAGTAATAAGCCTGCTGAATGATTAATCACACACTTACAAACAAAATCATGCGATATATGAAAAGTGATTTAACGCTCATACTGGGCTGTGTCTTGTTGCTGGCGGGGTGCAGTGCATCGTCAAAGAAGGCGGATGATGCCGGGGCGGAGGCAACGCCTGTTCCGGCGGAGGTGACGGACGATTACACTCGGTTCTTTACCGAAGGAATCCGCTTGGAGCGTGCCGACGGAAAGGCGGGAGGCATGTATGTGAGGTTCGGCAAAGACTCGCTGACGGCGGAGCTGTTCTCGCCTGCCGAGGGGGTGACCGAAACGCTGGAGCGGCGCATCACGCCGGCGGGCAAACGGGTGTGGAACATGGAAGACGATGATACCAAGAATCTGCGCCGGGAGGACGGCGGACTGTGGACGGTGAGCCGCCGCGGGAAACTGATTTTCTCTGAAGCGGGAGCTGCCGACGGACTGGGCAACTGGCTGACGGAGCGTTTCGAAGGGACGGCTGCGGGGGCGCGTTACCGGTTGGCTGTGCGTCACCGCGAGCATAGCGGCGACGGGCATTTCCTGTTGCACCTCACTCCTGCACAAACGGAGGCGGGAAACGACACGACGCTCATCTACACGGGACGACGATACACGCAGCGGGGCACAGCGACCGATGCCGACGCCACCGTATGGCAGTTGGTTGCCGACGACGGCGTGACCCTCTATAACTTCATCCCCGAAAACCGCACGCTCGAACAATTCAACCGATAAAGTTTATCCGTAAAACAAGATCATGCTTAGCAAGAATAAAATAAAGTATATCCGCTCGTTAGAGCAGAAGAAACATCGCAAGGAGGAACAGGCTTTCCTTGCCGAGGGTAACAAATTAGTCAACGACCTGTCGGGGCATTTCGACTGCCTGCTGCTGGTGGCTACGGCGCACTGGTTAGAGGAGCATCCCCACGCACAGGCGCAGGAGGTGATTGAGGCGAGCCGCGAGGAGTTGTCGCGTGCCAGCCTGCTGAAAACGCCGCAGGAGGCGCTGGCGGTGTTCCGTATTCCGCAGTACGAGGCGGAGGCGGAGGTGGTCAGGAGGTCGCTGTGCCTTGCGCTCGACGGCGTGCAAGACCCCGGCAACTTGGGGACTATCATCCGCATTGCCGACTGGTTCGGCATCCGGCACATCTTCTGCTCGGCGGGGACGGCGGATGCGTTCAATCCTAAAACGGTGCAGGCTACGATGGGTGCGCTGGCGCGCGTGCAGTTGCATTACTGCGACTTGAGGGAGCTGGTGGCTTCATTGCCGGATGTCCCCGTGTTCGGCACGTTCCTCGACGGGGGCGACCTCTACACGCAGGAGCTGTCGGCAAACGGGCTTATCGTGATGGGCAACGAGGGAAACGGCATCAGCCCCGAACTTGCCGCTGTCGTCAACCGCCGCCTCCTGATACCCAACTATCCGCAGGGAGAGGAGACGAGCGAGTCGCTCAACGTGGCGGTGGCTACGGCTGTCGTTTGTGCGGAGTTCCGCCGGCGGATGCGCTGACCCGCCGGGAAGGGAATACCCCGCACGGGGGGATTATTTTACGAGCTTCACTGCCGCCCAGCGGTTCTTCTCGCGGTGATGCACGAAAGTCAGTCCGAGGCTCTCGCCGCGCTCGCGGATAGCAGGGATATCGTCTACGTAGAATCCGCTCATGTAGATTTCCGAACCCTCGTGCATACACGCCACGTAAGCCGGGAGGTCGGCAAGCAGGATGTTGCGGTTGATGTTGGCGATGATGACATCGAAAGGCTTCCGTCCCTTGAGCAGCGAAGCGTCGCCCAGCTCCACGGTGATGTTCGCGATGCGGTTCAGCGCAATGTTGTCGCGCGAGTTGTTCACACACCAGTCGTCGATGTCGATAGCCGTCACCGAGTCGGCGCCGCGCATACTGGCAAGGATGGCGAGGATAGACGTTCCGCATCCCATGTCGAGCACCGACTTGCCCCGCAGGTCGGCATCGAGCAGTTCGGCGATGATAGAGCCGGTGGTTTCGTGGTGTCCCGTGCCGAACGCCATCTGCGGATTGATAACGATGTCATACTCAGCCTTCGGGTAGTCGGTATGGAAAGTGCTGTGGATAACGCAGCGGTCGCCGATTACTATGGGTTGGAAAAAATTCTTTTCCCATTCCTCGTTCCAGTCCTTGTCCTCAGGTTCGGTAACGGTATAGGTAATGTTCGTGTCCGGAAGCGGAAAGGTTTCCAGCACCTCCCGCAAAGCATCTTCGCTGAACTGCGCCTGCTGGATGTATGCCTGCATACCGCCCTCACACGCCACGAAACTCTCGAATCCGATGTCGGCAATGAGAGCCGCCAGCACGTCGGTCACGGTTTCGGTACACGGACGTGCAGTAAAAGTCACTTCAAAGTATTTCATATATAAAAGGGAAGTATTAATTTTCGCAAAGATAGCCATAAATAGGGAAAACCCTACCCCGAAATAGGGAATTTCTATTTGCAGAGAAAAAATAACTCCCTAAATTTGTAACAAGAAAAGAATGTACAACATAAAAAAAGACGAACAACTATGAAAGGTAAAGTATTTGCTTCATTGCTGGTTGCCTGCCTGCCGTTGCTGGCAGCGGCGCAGAGCAACGATGACCTTTACTTCGTGCCGAAAAAGAAAGCCGAAACCAAAACCGAAACAAAGGTGACGGTGGAAACTGCGCCGAAGAAGGTGTCAAATACGACGACGGTATATGCCGCGCCGGGCTCTACCGTAGTGGTGAAAGACGCTGCGGGAAAAACGCGCGACATCGACGAGTATAACCGACGGTATACTTCGCGCGAGAATACGTTTACGATGGAAAACGATACCCTCTACATCCAAGAAAAGCCTTACGGCGAACGCGGTGAGTGGGTGAACGGGTTCGAAGGCTCGCAGGATGATTATGAATATGCCATGCGCATCGTACGCTTCCGAAGCCCGCGCTATGCCATCCCGGTAAGCAGCCCGCTGTACTGGGACGTGGTTTACGGCGCACTGCCCTCGTGGGAATGGAACGTGTACGACGACGGACTGTATGCTTACGTGTTCCCGACGTTCAGCAACCCGCTGTGGTGGAACTGGCGGTGGACATGGGGCGTAGCCGGACCGCGCTTCGGATTCAGCTGGGGATGGAGCTCGTGGTACTATGACCCGTGGTACTCGCCTTACTGGTACGCCGGATATTGGGGAGGTTACTGGGGACCGTACTGGCATCACCCGCACCCTTACTGGCATCATCATCCGCCTTATTACGCCGGAGGATGGGGAGGCGCAGGATGGCGTCCCTACGGACACCGCGACGCCCGGCCGGGACGATACACGGGATATACTACCTCGCGGCATAACCGGGTGGTGACGGGCACGCGCGGAGGCAACAGCACACGCCGGGGATACAGCACGTCGAGCATCCGACGGAACAACGCTTCGACGGCTTCACGTACTACCGGACGGGTGGTCAACCCCAACTCACGCAACAACGGTTATTCGCTCCGCCCCGTAAGCACGCTGCCGGGTAACCGGGGAGAGGCTACGCGGAACGGATTCAGCACCGGGACTACCACGCGCGGAAACGCTACTTACGTGCGCCCCAGCAGCACGATAGACCGCACCGGCTCTTCGTATAACCGCCCCAGCAGCACGCGCCGCAGTTACAACGATGTGTATAACCGCAACGTGAACACCACGCGCTCACGCTCGTATAACAACACGAATACGCGAAGCTATAATTCAAGCCGAAGCTACAACTCGAACCGGAGCAGCTTCTCATCGGGCAGCAGCCGAAGCAGCTTCAACCGCGGCTCGATGGGCGGAGGAAGCACACGGATGCGCAGCGGAGGCGGAGGAGGAAGCTCACGCAGAAGATAAGAGCCTGCTTAAATTTTCCGATTAAGTATTTTTATCCGCCCCTTTTTGAGTTTGTTTCCGGTCTGTTTTCCCGCTTTTACTCGTCAGATAGCCCGCTATCATCCTCGTAAAAGCCGAAAAACATCCTCGAAAACAATTCTCAAACTGAGGCAGAGCAAAATTTAAACAGGCTCTAAGCTCAACGAAAGGTAGAGAATATAAACACACTACAAGGTATGAAAACAAAGATAAGCATGATAGCGCTACTTGCCGGCATGGTGTCGGCAGCAGGCGCACAAAACCAGTATGACGTGGCTCGAATCTTGAACGACGACCTGAACGGAACGGCGCGTTTCGTGGGCATGGGCGGTGCCATGAGTGCACTGGGCGCCGATATTTCGACCATCGGCACAAACCCTGCCGGTATCGGTCTGTTCCGGGGAAATGATATTTCGCTGTCGTTCGGGTTTAACAACAATCAGGCGAAAGCGGACATGAACGGTTCGACTGCCACCGAGAAGCGTACCAAAGCGTCGTTCGACCAAGCGGGCATCGTATGGAGCTCGAAGATTGGGAACAAGACTGACTTGCGTTACGTGAACTTCGCGTTCAACTATCACAAGCGTGCCAACTTCAACCGCCAGTTCTCGGCGGGAGGCAATGCAAGCAACGGGCTGTCGCTCACTCACGTGATGGCAGACATGCTGTGGCGCGCCGGCGATGCGGCAGGTACGTATTATAACACGGAAACGGATTTCGCCAACCTGTATGATGCACAAAACCCCTACACCGACACGTATTATTACGGCACGCCGTATCTGGCGGCATTGGGCGCACGTACCAATCTGGTTACTCCCCGACTCCAGTCGGCTACCGACCCTACGATTATCGGCATGGACGGGTGGGACGCTGCCAGCAACCAGTATTACACCCGTGAGGAAGGCGGCATCGATGAATACGATTTCAACGTGGCGTTTAACGTGAAAGACCGTTATTACTTCGGCATCACCTTAGGCGTGTATAACCTCGATTATAACCGCTACTCGTCTTACGGCGAGACGCTGACGGCGGGGGGCGACTTTACGCTGAACAACTTTTACACTGCCGAGGGTTCGGGAGTCGACCTGAAATTGGGTGCCATCATCCGCCCGTTCGAGTACTCTCCGTTCCGCATCGGACTTGCGGTACACACCCCGATATGGTACTCGCTGACGGAGCATCACACGGCTAACCTCACGTCGAACCTGCCCACTACCGACGGCTCGATGCTGAGCACCACCGAGAACTTGGTGGATTACCTCAACCCTGCCTACATCATGGATTACCGCCTCACCACGCCGTGGCGTTTCAACGTGAGCATGGGTACCATCGTGGGCGGCATCATGGCGCTGGACGCTGAATATGAGTACGCCAAGTATTCTTCGGCACAATTAGACGATGTAGACGGCTACCAACTGAGCGCCACCAATGCCGTGAGCGAGACGCTGAAAGGCGTACATACGTTCCGCGCCGGTATGGAGACGAAGCTGACCTCGGCGTTCAGCCTGCGTGCGGGATATAACTTCCGTTCGGCTCCGATACAGGAAGATGCGTTTAAAAACATCCCTGTGACCGACGAGACCCGTACCGATGCCGAGTACCTGAACCTGAAATCGCAACAGGCGGTGACGGTGGGATTGGGATGGCGCGGAAAGCTGTTCTATGCCGACCTTGCCTACAAGTATGATTTCTACAAGGCTGACTTCTATGCTTTCGGGGCGGAGCAAATCGACCTTACCCCGTCTGCCACGAAGGTGAACAACGACCGCCATCAGTTGCTGTTTACGCTCGGCGTACATTTCTAAACATATTCATCCTGTAGGGGCGTATCGCATACGCCCGAAAACACCCACACGGATTAAGTTGGTGTAATCGGGGCGTATGCGATACGCCCCTACGGTATAATAATCAATCATTTATTTATCGGAACAATGGAATATCTGTTAGACGGGCTGACCGTTAAAGAACACTTGCTGCGCCTTGCCGAAGAAGGCAACAAACCGTTCACCGAGAGCCTCAATCCGGGAGTGGAACACGTGCTGGGCATCCGCATACCTGCCTTGCGCCGGCTGGCGGCACGCATCGCCCGCACCGACTGGGAGGCTTACCTTGACACGGCAGACACGTTTTACATGGAAGAGCGGATGCTGCAAGGCATGGTGTTGGGCTGTGTGAAACCCGATGCCGACGTGGAGGTGTATCTGCACCGCGTAACGAAATTCGTATGGATAATCAACAGTTGGTCGGTATGCGACACGTTCAAGTTCGGCGGCGGGAAGAAGTTCATCGCCACCCATGCCGACCGCCTGTGGGAGTATCTGAAAGAATGGATGCGTGCCGAGGGCGAATACGAGGTGCGCTTCGGGGTGGTGATGGCGATGAGCCTTTTCACTGACGAGGCTCACATTGCCGAACTCCTCTCCTGCCTCGACGACATCCGCCACGAAGGTTACTACGTGAAGATGGCGGTGGCGTGGGCGCTGTCGGTGTGCTTCGTCAAGTTCCCCACCCTCACGATGGATTACCTCCGCCACAACCGCCTCGACACATTTACTTATAATAAGGCGTTGCAGAAAATCATCGAGTCGTATCGCGTAGATGCACCCACGAAAGAAGTCATCCGCACGATGAAACGCAAGCAGTAACCGCCCCCGCGCAAGGGAACGCCCCGCCCCTTACAGCGTCCCCTTGCTCGACGGCACTTCGAAGTGATACACATCGCGCCGCACCGCCATGCGCAGGCTGCGCGCCAGTGCCTTGAATATCCCCTCTATCTTGTGATGCTCGTTCACGCCCTCGGCACGGATGTTGAGGTTCATCATCGCCGCATCGCTCAGCGACTTGAAGAAGTGGAAGAACATCTCGGTGGGCACGTCGCCGATGTGCTCGCGGCGGAACTCAGCATCCCACACCAGCCACGGGCGTCCACCGAAGTCGAGCGCCACCGTACACAGGCAGTCGTCCATCGGCAGGCAGAAGCCGTAACGCTCGATGCCCCGCTTGTCGCCCAGCGCACGCCGCAGACACTCACCCAGCGCCAGCGCCGTATCCTCCACGGTGTGATGCTCGTCCACCTCCAAATCTCCCTTGACATGCACCGTAAGGTCCATCCCCCCGTGCTTGCCTATCTGCTCCAGCAGATGGTCGAAAAATCCTAATCCCGTACGGATGTCGCACTTCCCCGCCCCGTCCAAGTCTACACGGATGTAAATATCCGTCTCCTTCGTGGTGCGGCGCACCTCCGCCGTGCGTTCTCCGGCAAACAGAAACTCCGCCACGCGGTCCCAGTCGGTAGTGGCAAGGGCGCACACATCCTCCAGTCCCGTACCCGCCAGCACCGCCTTGTCGGGCTGCAAGAGGATGGCACGGCACCCCAGATTACGCGCCAACTCCACATCCGTGGCACGGTCGCCAATCACGAAACTCCCCGCCAAGTCATAGTCCGGATTCCCGATAAAGCGCGTCAGCATCCCCGTGCGCGGCTTGCGCGTGGGCGCGTCGTCGGCAGGAAACGAGCGGTCGATACACACCTCGTCGAACGTCACCCCCTCGCCCTCCAGCGTTTTCATCACCAAGTTATGCACCCCCCAGAACGTATGTTCCGGAAAAGCCTCCGTCCCCAGCCCGTCCTGATTGGTCACCATCACAAACTCAAAGTCCAGCTTCCGGCGTATGAAATACAGGTTGCGCATCACTTTCGGGTAAAACTCCAGCTTCTCGAACGAGTCGAGCTGATAATCCACAGGCGGCTCGATGACCAGCGTGCCGTCGCGGTCGATAAAAAGAACTTTTTTCATGCGTATAATCTGTTATGTAATGAGAGCAAATGTAATACAAAAAAGCGAAACAAGGGGCAGAAAAGCTGTAAATCTGGTACAATAGTCAGTAAATTAGTTACATTTTTTCGGATTCAACCGCTTATCTTTGCACTATTCATCAATAAAGCCTAACGATACGCCATGAACAAAATTTTACTGACACTTGCAGCGGCGATGGCTATATGCCTCACCGCCTGCGCACAAAACAAGGAGAAACGGAACATGGAAACAACAACACCTCGCACGCTGGTGGCATACTTCTCTGCCACCGGAACCACGGCAAAGGTTGCGCGGCAGATTGCCGGCATCACGGGCGGCACGCTTTACGAGATTACGCCGCAGGAGGCTTACACGGCTGCCGACCTCGACTGGAACGACAAGCACTCGCGCAGCTCGGTGGAAATGAGCAATCCCCAGTCGCGCCCCGAACTGAAAGAATCACAAACGCCCGACGTAGCCGCTTACGACGTGGTTTTCATCGGCTACCCCATCTGGTGGGACCAAGCGCCGCGCGTAATCAACACGTTCATCGAGCGTCATGACCTGAAGGGAAAAACGCTCATCCCCTTTGCCACGTCGGGCGGAAGCGGAATAAGCCACAGCGTAAGCACGCTGAAAACTACTTATCCCGACTTAAACTGGCAGGAAGGCAAACTGCTGAACCACACCGACAGCAACAGCCTCGGCGAGTGGGTAAAATCTTACCAAAAATAAGAAAGGGCAGTTATCAAGGTAGGGGCGTATCGCATACGCCCTCGGACACACACTTATTTCCGTGGGTTGTATTCGGGCGTATGCCATACGCCCCTACAAGCTATCCGGCGGCAGGCAGACACACTCAAAGCACTGCTGCAACCTTTCGGATATTCTCCAAACGCTGCATGAACGACTTGTCTTTTTTAGCAATGCGCATGTTGTATCTCATTTGAAGTCGCATCAGAGGTTCGGCATCCACTCCTAAAGCCGCTTCAAACATCATAGCCGTCTTCTCTGTAACAGGACGACGTGCGTTGAGTATCTCATTCAGAACAGAATATCCTATGCCCATTTGCTCCGCAAGTTTCCGTTGTGAAATCCCCCTGCATTCGATTTCCTCTTTCAAGATTTCCCCCGGATGCGTGGGAAACGCCGGCTCAAGATTGCCTGCTATCATATTGGGGTCAATTCCTTGAATGGTTATCATAATCAATTTATAATGGTTTGACAAATTTGTTATATTACATATCGTAGCAACGGTTTCTCCGTCCCTGATGTGTTCCTTAAATTCGATACGATATTGGTCATTCACCCTCACGGAAGAAAGTCCTGCTTTATCACCTTCTAACTTTTCGTAATTCAGAGCGTTATAACGCATAAGCCCCAAAACGTTGGAAGTATCTCGCATCAAATCTATCACCCGGATATATTTCCGTATAACTTGGGGCTGAAAATGGTGTTTCTTGTCCGTTTTACCCGTAGTATACATTTCCCGAAGGTATTCCTCATTGAAGATTATTTCCATGCCTCTGTTTTTATCACGGACAAAAATACGCTTTTTTTCAGACATTCGCAAAAAAAGCGAACATTTTATATCCAACATCAACAAGGTAGGGGCGTATCGCATACGCCCGAATACAACCACGTTTATGTTTTTTCCACCACAGATTACACGGATGAAACAAGTTATTATTTCGACATGAATCCGATGGAGGCGGAACGTCGCACCCATGCCCGGATACTACGAATAAGGAGGGGCGACACTGCCCGTAAGAAGAAGGGCTGCTCCGGCTAAAACCGGACAACGCAAGCAGGTGTTTTTTTCTTGATTCAACGCGAGAAAAATGCCTGCTTGCGCATTTTTATACTTTTTTGCAACATTTTCCCCGAAACCTTGACCACCGAAACAATTTTTCTGCTACATTTGCCTTTAGTTGTAATCTTCAGTTTGCAAAAACGATGAAAAACATAAAACATACGGGGGTTGTAGAGCAGGTGGACGGGATGCGGCTCAAGGTGCGCATCAGGCAGACATCGGCGTGTGCGGCGTGTAGCGCGAAGGCACACTGCAATGCCTCGGAAACAAAAGAAAAGCTGATCGACGTGAGAAACGAGCGGGGGATTCCCTGCCACGCCGGACAGGAGGTGGTGATCTGCGGAGCTGCCTCGATGGGAATGAAGGCGGTGGGATGGGCTTTCGCACTGCCCTTTGCGGTGGTGGTGGCATCGCTCTTTGCCGCCATGAAGCTCACGGGAGGCAACGAACCGCTGTCGGCAGTGGTGGCGCTGGCAATGCTTGTGCCTTATTACCTCGCCCTGCGCCTCTGCCGGAGGTGGCTGGGACGCAGCTTTGTGTTTACCTTAGAATCTGTCAATTAACCATTCAACAAACTAACTTCATCATACTATGAACTCTATTCTGATAGCAATCATCTCGTTAGGCGCCATCGGGCTGGTGGCGGCAGTCATCTTATATGTGGCATCGAAACGGTTTGCCGTAAACGAAGACCCGCGCATCGCCCGGGTGGCGGAGGTGCTTCCGCAGGCAAACTGCGGAGGATGTGGCTATCCGGGCTGTTCGGGCTTTGCGGCGGCGTGCGTCAAGGCGGGCTCGCTGGATGGGAAACTATGTCCGGTGGGCGGACAGCCTACGATGGACAAGGTGGCTGCCATTCTGGGACTGGAGCCGGTGGCTGCCGAGCCGGAAGTGGCGGTGGTGAGGTGTAACGGCACGTGTGAAAACCGTCCGCGCCTCACGCAGTATGACGGCGTGCGCTCGTGTGCCGTGGCTCATGCCACGTACGGAGGCGAAACGGGCTGTACGTTCGGCTGTCTGGGATGTGGCGACTGTGTGCAGGCGTGTCAGTTCGGCGCACTGCGCATGAACCCCGAAACGGGACTGCCGGAGGTGGACGAAGAGCGGTGTACGGCGTGCGGGGCGTGCGTGAAGGCGTGTCCGCGAAACATCATCGAGATTCGCCCGAAGGGACGGAACAACCGCCGGGTGTACATAAGGTGTGTCAACAAAGACAAGGGAGCGGTGGCACGGAAGGCTTGTGCGGCGGCGTGCATCGGCTGTGGCAAGTGCGTGAAGACGTGTCCGTTCGAGGCCATCACGCTGAAAGACAACTTGGCGTACATCGACCCTGCCAAGTGTAAGGCGTGCCGCAAGTGCGAGCTGGAATGTCCGCAGGGAACCATCGTGGCTGTAAACTTCCCTCCGCGCAAGGCGAAACCACAAGCCGAGGCGGAGGCGTGACAACCGGGAAAAAAAGACCAAAAGTAACTAACCCAATAAAGATATAGTACAGTGAAAACATTCAGAATAGGCGGAGTGCATCCGGCAGAAAACAAGCTGTCGGCAGCGACGGCAATCGAGGTGCTGGGGCTTCCGCGTCAGGCGGTGTTCCCGCTGTCGCAACACATCGGCGCACCTGCCGTGGCGATAGTGAAGCGGGGCGACAAGGTTAAGGTGGGGACGAAGATAGCCGAGGCGGGCGGATTCGTGTCGGCAGCGGTGTTCTCGTCGGTGTCGGGCACGGTGAGCAAGATTGACAGCGTGACCGACGCGAGCGGATACCGCAAACCTGCCGTATTCATCGACGTGGAAGGCGATGAGTGGGAAGACGGAATCGACCGCTCGCCGGAGCTGGTAAGCGCGTGCAGCCTGAGTTCGGAAGAAATCATAGCGAAGATAAAAAACGCAGGCGTGGTGGGCATGGGAGGCGCGTGCTTCCCTACCCATGTGAAGCTCTCTCCCCCGCCGGGAGTACGTGCCGAGTGTGTGATAATCAACGGCGTGGAGTGTGAACCGTATCTTACTGCCGACCACCGGCTGATGCTTGAAAAGCCCGACCAGATACTGGTGGGCGTGGAGCTGCTGATGCGTGCGGCGAAGGTTAACCGGGCGTACATCGGCATCGAGGCGAACAAGGCGGATGCCATCCGGCTGCTCACCGAAAAGGCTGCCTCGCATCCGGGCATCGAGGTGGTTCCGCTCCAGATGAAGTACCCGCAGGGAGGCGAGAAACAGCTTATCGACGCCATCATCGGACGTCAGGTTCCGGCGCCGCCTGCCATCCCCATCCACGTGGGAGCGGTGGTGCAGAACGTGGGCACGGCGTATGCCGTCTACGAGGCGGTGCAGAAAAACAAACCCTTGCTTGAGCGGGTGGTGACGGTCACGGGGCGGTCGGTGAAACATCCGTCGAACTTCCTTACGCGCATCGGAACGCCTGTGAGCCAACTCATCGAGGCGGCTGGCGGACTGCCCGACAATGCCGGCAAGGTGATAAGCGGCGGTCCGATGATGGGCAAGGCGCTCGCCACGCTGGACGCGCCCGTGTGTAAAGGCAGTTCGGGCGTGCTGATAATGGACGACGAGGAGGCACGCAGGGCAGAACCCCAGCCGTGTATCCGGTGCGCCAAGTGCGTCAGCGTATGCCCCATGGGGCTTGAACCCTACCTGCTTGCCACGTGCTCGGCGCGCGGCGACTGGGAGCGCGTGGAGCATGAAATGATTCTCTCGTGCATCGAGTGCGGCTCGTGCCAGTTCACCTGCCCGTCGCACCGCCCGATGCTCGACTACATCCGTTTAGGCAAAGGCAAGGTGGGCGCCATCGTTCGCGCACGTAATGCTAAAAAATAACTCACACACTGATTATTATGGCAAATAAATTTATCGTATCATTATCGCCTCACGTACACGGGGGCGACAGCGTGAAGCGGAACATGTATGGCGTAATCATTGCGCTGATACCTGCGCTGCTGGTGTCGCTGCTGGTGTTTGGCGTGGGGGCGGCTATCGTCACGCTCACCTCGGTAGCGGCGTGTGTATTCTTCGAGTGGGCTATCACGAAATATATCTTGCGGCGCGAACGCTCGACGGTGACAGACGGGTCGGCGGCCATTACGGGGCTGCTGCTGGCGTTTAACCTGCCGTCGAACCTCCCGGTGTGGATTGTAATCATCGGGGCGCTGGTGGCCATCGGCGTGGGCAAGATGACGTTTGGCGGACTGGGGTGCAACCCGTTTAATCCCGCGCTGGTGGGACGTGTGTTCCTGCTGATTTCCTTCCCCGTACAGATGACCTCGTGGCCGCGGGCAGGACAGTGGGCCGAGTATCTCGATGCCGAAACGGGGGCTACTCCGCTGGCGCTGATGAAGCAGGCGATACATGGCGACGCGGACGCGCTGTCGCAACTGCCCTCGGCATGGGATATGTTCATAGGCAACGCTCCGGGCTGTCTGGGCGAAATCAGTGCGCTTGCCCTGCTGCTGGGCTTGGCTTACATGCTGTGGAAGCGCATCATCACGTGGCACATCCCGGTGTCTATCCTCGCCACGGTGTTCGTCTGCTCGGGACTGATGCACTGGGCGAACCCGGTGTACGCATCGCCCGTCCAGCACCTGCTGAGCGGAGGTCTGATGCTGGGCGCCATCTTCATGGCTACCGACTATGTGACCTCGCCCATGACCCACAAGGGGATGATTATCTACGGAGTGGCTATCGGATTCCTCACGGTGGTAATCCGCGCTTTCGGCTCGTACCCCGAAGGCATGTCGTTCGCCATCCTGATTATGAACGCCTTTACGCCGCTGATTAATACGTACTGCAAACCAAAACGTTTCGGGGAGGTAACGAAGAAATGAAGAAACTTACATCATCTTTAAAGAACATGGCTCTGGCGCTGACGGGCTTTTCGGTGGCTGCCGGGGCACTGCTGGGATGGGTGAACAGCGTGACGGCTGAGCCTATCGCACAAGCTAACGCCAAGACGCTGAGCGACGCCATCGCCGTGGTGGTTCCACCGTTCGACAACGACCCTGCCGCTTCGCCCGAAACGGTGGAGGTAGAGGGAGTTGCCTACAAGGTATACCGTGCCACAAAGGGAGGCGAGTTTGTAGGTGCTGCCGTAGAATCGTCGGCAAACGGGTTCGGAGGCACGCTGACCGTACTGGTGGGATTTGACAAGGAAGGTAACATTACCGACTATTCGCTGCTGAGCCACTCGGAGACGCCGGGATTAGGCTCGAAGGCGGCAGACTGGTTTAAGAAGGGGGCGAAGGGAGACATCACCGGAAAGAATCCGGGCGAGAAACCGCTCACGGTGAGCAAAGACGGGGGCGAGATTGATGCCATCACCGCTTCGACCATCACCACGCGGGCGTTCCTGAGAGCCGTAAACGCTGCTTACGCCGCTTACACCAACCAGCCGGTAGACGCACACAGCGGGGCTACCGGACAGACTGATGCCACGAGCGGGGCTACCGCCAATCCATAAAGAAAGGAGGAATCGTATTATGATGAATAATTTCAAAATATTGATGAACGGGATTATCAAAGAGAATCCCACATTTGTGTTGCTCTTGGGCATGTGTCCTACGCTGGGCACCACGTCGTCTGCCATCAACGGCATGAGCATGGGACTTGCCACGATGTTCGTGCTGGTGTGTTCGAACGTTGCCATTTCATCCATCAAGAACCTCGTGCCCGACATGGTGCGCATCCCCATCTTCGTGGTGGTCATCGCCACGTTCGTAACCGTGCTTCAGATGGTGATGCAGGCTTACGTGCCGGCGCTGTATGCCACGCTGGGGCTGTTCATCCCGCTCATCGTGGTCAACTGTATCCTGCTGGGGCGTGCCGAGGCTTTTGCCTGCAAGCACGGGCCTGTCCCCTCGTTCTTCGACGGGCTGGGCATCGGGCTGGGCTTTACCATCGCACTGACGCTGCTGGGCGGCGTGCGCGAGCTGCTGGGCACAGGCAAACTGTTTAACATGACCATCCTGCCCGAACAGTACGGGATGCTGGTGTTCGTCTTGGCTCCGGGAGCGTTTATCGCACTGGGTTACCTGATAGCCATCGTCAACCGCCTGCGCAAGGCATAACGCATTGTTACATCTATCATAAAAACAGAAACTGAGTATGGAATACATCTTGATATTTATCACGGCAGTGTTTGTCAATAACATCGTGCTGTCGCAGTTCCTCGGCATCTGTCCGTTCCTCGGCGTGTCGAAGAAGGTAGAAACCGCCATGGGCATGGGGGCAGCCGTGGCGTTCGTGCTTACGCTTGCCACCATCGTAACGTATGTCATTCAGAAATTTGTATTGGATGCCTTCGGGCTGGCCTACATGCAGACCATCGCGTTTATCCTCGTGATAGCCGCACTGGTTCAGATGGTTGAAATCATTCTTAAAAAGGTATCGCCCGCGCTGTATCAGGCGCTCGGAGTGTTTCTGCCGCTCATTACCACCAACTGCTGCATCCTCGGCGTTGCCATCTTGGTGATTCAAAACGATTACGACCTGCTTACGGGTGTGGTTTACGCTTTCTCTACCGCACTGGGATTTGCGCTGGCGCTCATTGTGTTTGCCGGCATACGCGAACAGCTCAGCCTCGTCAATATCCCGAAAGGGATGCAAGGCATGTCTATCGCCCTGATTACCGCCGGACTGCTGGCTATGGCGTTTATGGGTTTTTCGGGAGTCGACAAGGGTCTGTCTGCCCTGTTTGGTCTGTGATGACAGGCTTGATGCGCAGCGAGTCCATCTCCGCCATCGTCCCGTTAAACACGTTCAGGTCTACCTGATTATCAATTCCGGGCAGCGTGCCCACGTCGGTATGCTGCCAGAATTTCCACTCGCCCTCGTATGCCACCGAGTCGACATAATAATGTGCTATCCAGTAAGGATATGAGTTGAACAGCGAGTCGTTCAGATAGCGCGTTTTATACTTGTACGAGGTATACAGGATAGGCTTCACGCCGTAATGACGCTCCACGCGGTCGAGCCACTTCTTGAGGTCGGCACGCAGCTTGCGGGCGTCGGCAGGGCGTGTCTCGATGTCGAGCACCGGAGGCAAGTCGCCCGGTTCGAGCTTCACCGAACGGATGAAGAAGTCCGCCTGACGCTCCGGCGAAGTCTTCGGATTATAGAAATGATAAGCACCGCGGATGAACCCCACGCGGCGTGCTTCATCGAAATTGCGCACGAAAGCCGTGTCGCTGAAATCTCCCCCCTCCGATGCTTTCATGAATACGAACCTCACAGGAAACGGAGCCTGCTGCACGCCTCGCAGCTTCTCCCAGTCGATGCGTCCCTGATGGTGCGAGATGTCAAACCCGTGTACACTGTAGCCGTAGGGCAGACACACGCCGTAAGCCTTCGTTCCGTAGCAGGGCTTCCAGCGGTAAGCATAAGGGCGGATAAAGAAATAGTAAAACCCTGCCAACAAGATAACCCCCACCGCCCCCATCATCAGGTAATACGCCCATGAGGGGAAATTCCGTTTGCGCTCTCCGCCTTTTTTCTTCCTGCCGCGTTTTGCATTTCCCTTACGCGGTGCAGCCTCCCTGCGTCTGGCAGGTGCAGCCTTGCGTGAGCGTGTCGTTGTCTGTCGAGGTTTATTCACCACCAATATGGGCGGTTCTTTGGTCATGATATATCAGTCAGGGATTTCAGGATTCATTTAAGGCACGAATTCCGCCGAGCCGCACGGACGCAAATCCGCACGGTACTCACGCAATTCGTGCCTGATGAATGGTGTTTCTTACAAATAATAAAAAAAAGTATTCTATTTACTTAGCCTGCTCCAACTGGAGGGTCTTCGTAGGCTGGTCGCATACTTCCGTAGGACCGAAGTACTGGATCGGGCCCGGATATACGTAAGCGGTTTCCTTAGCCCAAGTGTCGCGTACGGCAGCAAAAGCCTTGAACGGAGCACCATCCAAGCGCACCAGTGCTTTCTGGATAACCGGTTTCATTTCGCCGTGACGACGTTCCATGTTCATCATCATCGTGATAGGCACACCGCCTGCAATCCACTCTTCAGCCGGAGCCGTGGTGTTGCGTACCGATGACATGTAACCCGTCTTGCCGTTAGCAATCAGCATTGAAGCCGTGTAACCCAGTGAGTAGCAGTAGTCGGCATCGAAGTTCGACGGAGCAGCGCAGCGTCCTTCGTAACCGAAGAAGTGGTGCTGAGCAGCGAATTTGCCCACATACTTGCCTTCAGCCTTCCATGCAGCCAGTTTCTTGCCTACCATTTCAGACAGCAGCTTTTCGGTTTCGATGAGCGATACCTGTACGTTTCCGTGCGGGTCGCGGTCGAGTGTCAGCTGGCGAGCCACGCCTTCGGGCAGTGAAGCGTAAACGGCAGCATTTTCAGCCGTCAGGTGGTCGATGATGTACTGGCGTTGCTGGTTCGGTTCTACCGCAGCGTATGCTTCAGCGTTTACGGCAAGGAAGTCGTTCAGTTCGGCAATCAGCTTCTTCATAGCCGGGATGAACTCGATCAAGCCTTCCGGAATCAGCACCGTACCGAAGTTGTTGCCATCGGCAGCACGTGAAGCCACAGCGCTTGCGATGTACGTAACCACGTCGTCGAGCGACATGTTCTTAGCCTCTACTTCTTCCGAGATAAGGCAGATGTTCGGCTGAACCTGAAGCGCACATTCCAGCGCGATGTGAGAAGCCGAGCGTCCCATCAGCTTGATGAAGTGCCAGTATTTGCGAGCCGAGTTACAGTCGCGTTCGATGTTACCGATAACCTCCGAGTAAGTCTTGCAAGCCGTATCGAAACCGAAAGAAGTTTCAATCATTTCGTTCTTCAAGTCGCCGTCGATGGTTTTCGGGCAGCCGATAACCTGTACGCCGTAGTTCTTCGCAGCGTAATATTCAGCCAGCACGCAGGCATTGGTATTCGAGTCGTCGCCGCCGATGATAACCAGCGCCTTGATGCCCAGTTCTTTCAAGATTTCGTATCCCTTTTCAAACTGGTCTTCTTTTTCCAGCTTGGTACGTCCTGAGCCGATGATGTCGAATCCACCCGTGTTACGGTATTCGTCGATGATGTCGGCAGTCAGTTCTTTATAGTTATGGTCTACCAAACCGCCCGGGCCGAGGATAAAGCCATACAGCTTGTTGGCGGGGTTCAGTTTCTTGATACCGTCGAACAAACCAGAGATTACGTTGTGTCCGCCCGGAGCCTGTCCGCCCGAAAGGATAACGCCTACGTTCATCGGAGCGTATTCTTTGGCTTCACCTTCAACGAACTGAATCAAAGGCATTCCGTAAGTGTTAGGAAACAGTTTCTGGATAGCTTCTTGGTCGGCTACCGACTGGGTCGGTTCGCCCTCTTTTGCTACCACCGCGCCCTTTAAGGCTTTTGGCAATTTCGGCTGATAAGCAGCTCTTGCGATTTGTAATGCACTTTTTGTCATGATTCTTAATTATTATATATAAGGTGTGTAAAAAAGTCGGTTGCTTTGAATCCCTGCAAATTTCGTTTTTTTTTCGGAAATACGAAAGAAAGTAATAAACTTTTCTTACCTTTACCCATGAAAAACTGCAAACTTTAATTTTTTAAGAATCATGGCAAGTAGAAAAAATCTGAAAAAACGCATCAAGAATGCATACGAAACAATGTTATACCTGTGTATGGTAGAAGCCTCTGCCGCCGAAAACCAGCAACAGCGCGAAAAGGCTGCCGAGGTGATGACCGACCTTGCCGTGCTGTTCCAAGATTTGGTGTGCCGCATTAGCCATACCGAGCCGGGAAGCACGAAGCTCTTTTACCAGAAGCTGAGAAACGACTTTGCCGAGGGGATGAAGGCGGCGCTTGACAAGCTGTACGACCAACCTGCCGAGGCATGAAGCAAGCACTGAGCCGGTTTATCTACCACAGGCTGCTGGGGTGGAAAGCGGTGGTAGGGGTGCCCGACTTCAAGAAGTGCATCTTCTGTGCCGCACCGCATACCACCAACTGGGATCTCTTCATCGGGAAGCTGTTCATCAACGCCATCGGGCGCAAGTCGGGCTTCCTCATGAAGAAAGAGTGGTTCTTCTTCCCGCTGGGCGGATGGTTCCGGAGCATGGGGGGCATACCGGTGTATCGCGACAAGCATACGTCGATGGTCGACCAGCTCATCGCCCGCGTGAAAGAGAGCGACGAGTTCCACCTCGCCATCACGCCGGAGGGCACGCGCTCTGCCAACCCCAACTGGAAACGGGGCTTTTACTACATCGCGCTGGGGGCGCAGATTCCCATCGTACTGGTGGGGGTCGACTACGAGCGGAAGTGTATCACCGCCGAGCGTTACCTCATCCCCACGGGCGATGTGGAGAATGACATGCGCGAAATCAAACAGTATTTCAAAAACTTCAAGGGGAAGCATCCGGAGCGGTTCGACGTGGGCGACTGCTGACCGGGGGCTTCCCCTTGCTTTCGCCCGCACGGCGAAAGGTTCATCGTGTGCTTACGCGCGGCGGCGCGTCATGCTTTGCCGAGCCACTCCGGGACTTCGCGCGAGACGTCGAAACACGGACACTGCTTCGTCCACTCGTGAGGCTCTACCGTGCCGTCGCCGTCGAGGTCGGGACTGAGGTCGCGGTGTCCCACCACCCGCTTAATCCCGTAATCCTTTGCCAGCACCCTTACCAGCACACACAGCGCATGGCGTTGCTGCGGGGTGCGCGTGTCGGCAGCACGTCCGCCGGCATCCAGCCCGCCCTCGTAGGCTATGCCGATGCTCTTGGCGTTGAATCCTCTGGCGTGGGCACCCGTCCGCTCCACGGGGCGCATAGAGCAGATCTGCCCGTCGCGGCGGATGTAGTAATGATAGCCGCACCCGTCGAACCCGCGACGGCGGTGCATGGCGTCCAGCGCGTGGGGCGAGAGCGGTACATCCGCCCTCGTAGCCGTACAGTGGACTACAATCGTGTCGATTTCCCTCATTCGCACTCCTTTCTTTTTCCGGTGAGGATGCAAAGCAGGCACTTTATCACCCTGACAATAATCCATTTCAGTTTACTTTTCATCATACGTGTGTTTTACATGGTGTTTGTGGTTCGTCAAAAAAAAAGGCAGACAGCCCCGCCGCACCGGGCGACAGGGCCGGGAGGAGTCAGGCAGACAGTCCGCTGTCGGGTTCTCCCTCCTCTTCCTCGCCGCCGTCTGCAGTGCCGCCGGTACGGTCGAGCGTGCTCACGCGCTCAAACGCCAGCGTCTTCAGTGCGTCTTGCAGCACCGCCCCCGGACGGAACAAGATGCGCTTGCGCTTAATCATGCCCGTGGTGAACGCATCTTCGGTGTCGCTGCCCTCGCTGCCCAGACTGACTTGCAGCGAGCCGAGGCTTCCCAGACGGATAATCTCACCACACTTCAGTCCGTCGCTCACCGCCTCCTCAAGCGCCGTAAGCACCGCCACCACGTCGGGTCGCGTCACGGTACACTCACGCTGGATGCGCGTGGCGATTTCTTCAATGCTCATCACCCCGCGTGCCTGAGCCCGTGCGTAAAACTTGGGCGGCGAGTCGGGGTCTTGGGGGTTCTTACGTGCGGCAAGCGAGTAGGTCACTAATTTTTCCATAGCTCTGTTCTCCTTTCATTTTTAGTTGGTTAAACATCGATTTCTTTATTACGATGCAAAGATACAATGCCGGGAAAAAGCTATGTCGCGAACGGTCGCGTGCGGTCGTGATGAAAACGCAGATTTTTTTTCTTCACCACAGATTACACAGATTAATAATTTTATTTTTCTCATCTGCGAAAATCTGTGTAATCTGTGGTGAAAGAAAAATATCTGCGGAAATCTGCGTAATCTGTGGTGAAAAGAAACAAAAAGATTCAAGGCTCACCCAGTCCGCGGATAATCACTTCCACTTCGGGTTTAAGGTAATACTTGCGGTGCTTGTCGTGGTTCAGTTCGCTCAGCCCCTGCACGATGCTGGGACAGTGGTTTATCCACCGCTGGAAGTTGCGCATCGCCGTGGCAGGGCGACTGTTGGGAAAATACAACCGGGCAAGCTCCGACTTGCCGTACACACGCAAACGAAAAGGTTCTTCTGGTTCTAACATAGTCGATTTTGTTTTTATTTTTTCACCACAGATTACACAGATTAATAATTTTATTATTTTTCTCATCTGCGAAAATCTGTGTAATCTGCGGTGTATACTTGGAAACGCGGATTCACGCAGATTAGCGCGGACAGATAATTTTATTATTTTTTTATCTGCGAAAATCCGTGTAATCTGCGGTGAAAAGACATAAACGTGGATGTATTCGGGCGTATGCGATACGCCCCTACACAAGAAAAATAATTTATTTAATCTGTGTAATCTGTGGTGAAAAAAAACAGTTTACTACAGCTTTTTAATCCACCCTGCGGGCGGCTCGTACTCTCCGATGCGCGTCATGCTGGGGTTATATCCGTAATACACCTTGCCGGTGCTGCCGTTGCGGTGCTTCGCCACGATCGCCACGCCCAAGCCCTCGGTAGGATAGCCCGAATCTTTCTCGGTGTGGAACCCGCAACGCTCCGGACGGTAAAGCATCACCACCATGTCGGCATCCTGCTCGATGGCGCCACTCTCACGCAGGTTGCGCAGCTCCGGGATGCCGTAACGCTGCCCCTCCACCTGACGGTTGAGCTGGCTCGACACGATGACCGGACAGCCTAACGAACGAGCCAAGCCTTTGAGCCGCCGACTGCACTCTGCCACCTCCTGCTCGCGCGTGCGCCCCTTCGACACGGTTTCGAGCAACTGGAGGTAATCGACGAACAACAGTCCCAGCCGCCCCTTCGCCTGAAGCCCTTTGGCGATGATGCACAGCTGGTCGATGTTGATGTAAGGCGTATCGTCGACGTGGATGGGCAGCGCCGACATCCGCTCCGCCGTCCGGCGCACGTCGTCCAGCTCCTCGTCGGTCAGCTGCCCCCGCTTCATGCGCAGCGGGTCGGCACGGCTCTCTGCCAGCACGAAGCGTTCGCCCACCTCGGCGGCAGTCATCTCAAGGGTGAAAAACGCCACGGGCACCCCCGCCATCGCCGCTTTGCGGGCAAAAAAGAGGTCGATAGCCGTCTTCCCGTCGCCCGGACGCGCGGCAGTGAAAATCAGGTTCCCCGGCTGCCATCCCCCCGTCAGCGCGTCAAGCTCCGCCAGACCGGTGGGCACCCCCGTCAGTCCGCCCACCGACAGCGCCTGCCTGCGTTCCACCTCGCGCACGGTGCGGTCCATCACCTCCGGCATGTCGTGCAGGTGGTCTTCCACCTCCGAGTCGTCGAGCAAGGCAGCAATCTCGCGCTGCACGGCGATAACCACGTCGTACACGTCGTTCGTCATGTCGCCCGCCGCCTTGAGCTGCTCCGAGAGCACCTGCACCAACCTCCGGCGCAGGTAATACTGCTGAAGGATAAGGCAGTGATACTCGATGTGTGCCGCCGACGCCACGCGCCCTGCCAGCATTGCCACGCGGTACGCCCCGCCCGCCTCGTCGAGCGTTCCGGAGCGCCGCATCTCCTCGGTCACGGTAAGCATGTCGACTCCCTCGCCGCGCCCGTAGAGCGCAGCCACGGCACGAAACACTGCCTGATGTGCCGACACGTAAAACATCTCCGGGCGCAGGCGTTTCAATACCGTGTCCTGCGCCCCGCGTTCCAAGAGACATGCTCCCAGAACGGCTTCCTCAATCTCTGATGCTGAATTTTCCATAGTGTGTTATGTGTGTGTTTTTTTATTCACCACAGATTACACAGATTATTATTTTTTGAAACGCGGATTTACGCGGATTAGCGCGGATTAATAATTTTATTATTTTGTTCATCTGCGAAAATCTGCGTAATCTGCGGTGAAAAAATATCTGCGGAAATCTGTGTAATCTGTGGTGAAAAAACAAATCAGTTGATAACAAAGCTGCGCCGTGCCAGATAGCCGGCAGCCGAGCGCAGGCGCCGCATGTCTCCCACCTCACAGATATACCACTCGATGTTTTTGCGTGCCTCCCCGCGCTCGTAGGCGTTCAGTTTCGACCACGCCCGGCGCGCCATCTCCTTGTCGACGGCGGGCATTTGGGTAAGCTCGTGGTAAACCTGCCAGAACTCTTCGAACTTTTCGTCGCTGCGGTTCACGCCCGGCTTCGGACCACACTCCATGCGGCACAGCTTGTTGTAATGCAGCAACGTGATACGGATGCCGCCTCCCGTGTTCGTACAACGGATGATTCCTTCGCGCTTCAAGGTGTTAAGATAACGGAACGTGCGCATCCGTCCCCAACCTAACAAGAGCGAAAGACGACGTACCGAAGTCTGCATCTCGCCCCGGTGAAGCTGGGGCTGCTCGGTGTAACAAGCCGTATACAGCATATACAGGTATGCCGCAGTGTCGGTTAACGGGCATCCATCGCCCAACTCTCGGAAGATTTCTCTCAACATGCTGCGGGGAATCACCATAAATCCCTGATTCCCCGGCGATTGCATGACATTTGTCATCATAATCTGATAAAGTTTTTGCGAGGCGAGCCACTTGGTGTGACACGTTAACATTAAAAACGAGCCACCTAACGGCTTCATCCTCAAATTATTACTCCGAAAGGCGTGACACAGGTGAACCACCTTGCGTGACACCTCTCTATTTATTATATAAAAGAAAGAAATAATAAGCAACGGAAGATTCTTTGCCGGCAAAGAACGTTCGTATTGATATTTTTCTTAATTTTAACCTCGATTTCCCAACAAGAGGTTATGTGTTACGCCGCAAAAATGGAGATTTTTTATCAAACAAACCCTGCCTTACAGGGCAGGATAAAACCGAAAATATTTTACGTAACACATGGCTAAAAAACAGACTGACCTATTGCCTTTCTGCGAAGTAAGCAAGGAGCAACTTGAGGCGTGGATGAGTACCGTCCACTTATTTTTTGACAAAATGTATAAAACGGCGGACATACCGAAAGCGCGCGTTATCAGCGCCACCGGATGCCACGAGCGGACGCTCTACGCCAAACGGCATAACTATAAGTTTGAAACCATGGCAAGATTAGTGTTCTTCCTCACCCAAGCCATGAACTTCACGCTTAACCTGAACGCGCTGTTACAGGCGGTGATACACTGCTGCCGCGAGGGGAAAGACCTCGTGATACAGCCTGCCGACCCCGACGCGCCGCTGGAACCGGGACAGGAGAAAATTCTGGCACAAAAACGCAAGCGCAAGCGTTGAACCGCTTGTCGGCACAGGCGGCGGAACGCTTGCGGAAGCACCCGCACACCCAAGCCGTAAAAATCCGGACACACTGCCCGAAGTCATAACAATCTCTAATGATGTTTGAATTATTCGGGCTTTGTGTTCGGATTTCAGTATATTTTGCGTACCTTTGCCCCGAAGTACGACCCCGTGGCAGCAACTGTGGGAGGCTTTCCTATACGGAGGCGGCACGCAGGCAGGCTTCATCTTCAGGGAAAGACGGACAAGAACCTGCGCTAACAACGCGAAGCGCAGGGAAAAGAGGAACACCCCTATCCCACGAAAAACCTCACCACAAACAGTCAACACCGAACCCGAACAAATACGAATGACGGAAAACATCCTGAGCGAAACGGTATGGATGCCCCTGCAAACCATCTACAACAAAGAGTTGCTGGTGGGCGAATACCTGCGAGAAAAACATATCGAGTATTACATACCCATGAGCTACGAGCTGCACGAAGCCCACGGCGACCCGGAACAGGGCAGGCGCACGCTTGTACCCGCCATCCACAACCTGCTGTTCATCCGCTGCCGGTACGACGAGGAATGGTGCCGCCGCTTTGTGCGCGAATCGCCCCACCCCGTCTACTTCCTGAAGCGCGAACGGGCGGGAAACGGGTTTTGCACCGTGGGCGAGGCGGAGATGCAGAACTTCATCCGTGCCACCAACCCCGACATCGAGGGGACGCGCTTCGTGAACCCCGAAAAGCTGAAGGGCAAGAAGGGCACGCCGGTACGCATCGTGAAACCGGGACCGCTGTATGGCGTGACGGGAACCTTCGTGCGCTACGGCGGAAAGCATTACATCGCCATACAGATGCCGCAGAGCACCACGCTCATCAAGGTGAGCTACACGTGGTGCGAACTGATCGAATGATTTTCCATTCACCACAGATTACACGGATTATTATTTTTTGAAACGCGGATTCACGCGGATTAGCGCGGATTAATAATTTTATTATTTTTTCATCTGCGAAAATCTGTGTAATCTGTGGTGAAAAAATATCTGCGGAAATCTGTGTAATCTGCGGTGAAAGAAAACAGTAAAAAATAACAACACTACGACATCACCCGGCAGGTACTCCGCACGGAGTCAGGGCACGGCATCGGTTGATTATGAATTTATTAACTAAAACAGCTCACCACAGATTACACAGATTATTATTTTTTGAAACGCGGATTCACGCGGATTAGCGCGGATTAATAATTTTATTATTTTGTTCATCTGCGAAAATCTGCGTAATCTGCGGTGAAAAAATATCTGCGAAAATCTGTGTAATCTGCGGTGAAAAAAAAGACGGTGGAAAGCGACAAAAAACGTAGGGGCGTATCGCATACGCCCGTCAGCATCCGAATGGATAAAAATATTAGATAAACAAACAACTTAACAGAAGCTAAAAAATAAATATAGGAAATATGCAAAATACTTCAAGAACAGCTAAAAGCATTCACAATGTAAAAGTTGCTCTTTTGTTTTATATCCTAAACCTGATACTTCAGTTCTTTTCAAGAAAGATATTCTTAGATTACTTGGGGAGTGAAGTTTTAGGATTAAACACCACGGCACAAAATTTATTGGGCTTTCTTAATCTGGCAGAATTGGGTATCGGGAGTGCCGTGGCATATAACCTCTACAAACCTCTGTTCGACCAAGACCGAACCGCAATTAACGCGATTGTATCTGTTCAGGGATGGCTTTACAGACGTATCGCTTACATCGTAATCATAGGAGCTTGCATTTTGATGTGCTTCTTCCCAATGATATTCGCAAAAGCCCAAGTTCCGCTTTGGTATGCTTACGGCTCGTTTATCGCCCTATTAGCAGCTGCTTTATTGAGCTACTTTGTCAACTACCGACAAATCGTATTATCGGCAGACCAGAAAGAATATAAAATTACCTTATCCGTACAAGGAGTAAAAGTCGTAAAAATTCTTTTCCAGATTCTTGCTATCCGTTTTCTTGAACATGGCTACGTATGGTGGATGGGGTTAGAAATCGTAATGGCTGCCGTAACATCTTACGTACTTGATAAAAATATCCGTAAAGAATATCCGTGGCTACAGCCTAAAGTTTCAGAAGGCAAAGCATTGCAAAAACAGTATCCGGGAATCATTACCAAGACAAAACAAATATTTTTTCATAAGATAGGATACTTTGTTCTAACCCAAACCAGCCCACTGGTCATTTATGCTTATACCTCACTCACACTGGTAGCCATCTATGGAAACTACATGCTAATTGTATCAGGGGTAACCTTATTAATAAATGCTCTGTTAAACAGCATCGCAGCCGGAGTGGGGAATTTAGTGGCAGAAGGGAATAAACAGAAAATAAAATCCGTGTTTTGGGAATTAACAGCATTACGTATGTGGATTGCATCTGTTATCTGCTTTGGAATGTATGTATTAGGAGATTCATTCATTATACTGTGGGTAGGAAACGAATATATTCTCCCTCAATCTGCATTCATTATATTAATCATAACTACATTTATAAACCTGTCGCGGACAAATGATGCCTTCATTTCTGCTTACGGACTATATCAGGATATATGGGCACCCATAGCTGAAGCATCACTTAATTTAGGCCTTTCCATTTTATTGGGATATTACTACGGATTAACAGGAATACTTTTAGGCGTTTTAATCAGTCAAATCATCATAGTATATAGTTGGAAGCCTTATTTCCTTTATAACAAGGGGTTTAAAGATAGTTTTACAGAATACATCTTGCGTTATATCAAATATATCGGTTTATTGTTGATTGCTTGTTTAATAAGTAATCTAATCATAAAAAGACTTACCAATATCTCAATTCTAAATTACCTGCAATGGAGTATTTATGGCTTCATAACTATACTTATCTATGCTTCTACCAGCCTTCTTTTATTAAGCTGTACAGATAGTGCCTCCCGCAAATTTCTAAAACGAATTTATAAAATAATAAAAGCGTAGTTTCTTTTTATGAACATTTCAATCATAGTGCCAGTCTACAATGTAGAGCCTTACATAGAGCGATGTATTCGCTCAATCATGAATCAAACATTTACGGAAGGAGTTGAATGTATTCTCATAAATGATTGTACTCCTGATAATAGCATAAGAATAGTACAGCAACTAATCAATGAGTACAAAGGGAACATACAATTCCGTATACTATCAAACGAACATAATCAAGGAATTGCGTCTGTTCGTAATATTGGATTACAAGCCGCAAAAGGAACTTATATACAATATATAGATAGCGATGATTATGTAGAACCTGACATGTTAGAAACTTTATACAAAAAAGCATGTGGATCATCAAGCGATATCCTCGTATACGATTATTATTGTGAAAATAAAAATCAAACCATAATAAAAAAACAACAAGCTGTCTCCAGCCCCAATGAGTGTGTAAGTTTGCTACTAAAAAATGAAATACCCGGATATTTGTGGAATAAATTACTGAAGAAAGATTTCTTATTGGAAAAACATATTCATTTTTTTGAAGGAGTGAATATGTGGGAAGATTTAATCGTATTATTGCTTTGTTATTTATCCGAGCCAAAGATAAACTATCTGCCTTATGCCGGTTATCATTATATTCAATATAATCCTAATTCTATTGTAAGTGATATAACAATAGCACAAGTAAATAATAAAATCAAAGCCTGCCAAATAGTAGAAAAAATACTGAAAGATAAAGGAGTATATGAAAAATACAAATTAGACTTTACATGCTTGATCATGGAAGCTAAAAATAATTTCATTCTCACAAAGAATCTAAGAAATTACAAACGATGGAAGGAGTTATGGCCAGAAGTCAATAAATGGATATGGAAAATAAATAAAAGATGGGATATCCGACTTATCTATTGGTTAGCTGCTATAAGATGTTATTGCATCTCCAGATTCATATTTCGTACAAAAGAAAAAATAAAGAATTTTTATGTCTCAATCAGAAAATAGTCCGTCAGTCAGCGTTATCGTACCTATTTACAAAGTCGAGAAGTATATTGAACGTTGCGCAATAAGTCTACTAAGCCAAACGCTAAAAGATATTGAATATATCTTCATCAATGACAACAGTCCGGATAAAAGCATGGATATTTTATCCCAATGCATTCAAAAATATCCTTCCCGCTCTAAACAAATCAAGATAATAACCCACCAACAGAATTTAGGTTCGGCCGCTGCACGGAATGACGGAACGAAAATAGCAACAGGTCAATATATCATACATTGTGATGGAGATGATTGGGTAGAAAAAGACATGTATGAAAAAATGTATCAGAAAGCTATCAAAGAAAATGCAGATATTGTTATATGTGATTATTATGCCGAATATTCAAAAAAACGAGTTTATCATTCTCAACACACAATTAATGACAAAAATGACTTCCTAAAACGCCTATTATGGGGAAAACTACATAATTGCATGTGGAACAAATTAATAAAAAGAGAACTATATGCACAACTTGACTTCACTTGGATAAACGGAATCAATATGTGGGAAGATGTTTCAATCATCTCAAGATTAGCCTTTTATTCCAATACGATAGCATATATCCCGACAGCTTTTTATCACTATACACAAACAAACAATAATGCGTACACAAAAATCTGGAATCTTTCTTCATTAGACAATGTGGCAAAGGTCATACATATTATTGATGACTTTTTCACGCAACAAGGAGAATCATATCAACGCGATTTATTTTATTTCAAATTACGAGCCAAATATACTTTATTACGACATGCTCCCAAAGAACTTTTCAATAAATATCGCTTGATATTCCCTGAAACAACCCCTTATGTATTCAATCATCCGGCTTTTTCTTCTTATGACAAAGTAGTTATGTGGTGCTGGATACACTCATACGACTTTATCGCTTCCGCTATTTTAAATACACTTTCAATAATAAAAAAAATAATAAGATAAGAATATGAATCCTCTAATCAGCATTATTATTCCAGTCTACAATATAGCTTCAAAAATCAAACCCTGCATTCATAGTATATTACAGCAGTCATGCCAAGAATTTGAAATAATAGTGGTTGATGATGGAAGTAATGATGGCAGCGGGAATATATGTGACGAATTTCAAAACTTAAAAAATATTCAAATAATTCATCAGCCCAATTCGGGTGTTACTGCTGCAAGACAAAAAGGAATAGAAAATGCTCATGGCGAATGGATATGTTTCGTTGACGGTGACGATACCCTTCCGACGGATTCTCTGCAAGTACTTATTGATAACAGCCATAACGTAGACATTGTGGTTGGAAATGTAATACCCATAACTCCCACCGGTGAGATGCTCAAAAAAGAATCTGTTTCAGAAGCAATGCTTTTATCATCAACTGATTTCATAAAGAAACTATTAGAACATAAAATCGGAACATATCCAGTAGGCAGACTTTTTAAAAGAAGTTTATTCGATCACTTCACATTGGATTTGCCCCGAAACATCCGCAGAGGAGAGGATTTTATAATGAACATCCGATTAGCAGCAAAAGCCAAACAAATACGAGTCATAAGTAACCATGTATATAATTATATTCAATATCCTGACAGCAGTCTTCACCGCTTTGTCAACAGCTGGAATTATGAAAAAGTATTTGATAAGCATTTAATGGAGTCTTTACAAAATGCCCACCTGCAACATACATGTAAAGAAAGCATCATTCATGCTCATATACGTTCGTTATTAGGAGGTTTAACCGATCCTGAGTTATCGCGTCAGGACAGTTTCTTCAAGCAAATCAAGAAAGAAGCAAAAGAGGTCGCCTTATCCAAAAAAGAAAAAGCCATACTTTTTTTAGCCGGTATTCCTTTCCCTATACGAAAAAGACTTTACGTTATACTTAAAAAGTTATCAGTGCGATAAAGGATTTCCATCATAGTTTTTCCAATAAAAGCTACCACAAAACTCATGATTGGACTTACATTATTTTTATTAATCAGCATTCTCCTGTCATGGTGCGGTACTAAACTGCAAGTACCTTTTGCCAAACAGGTTTTTATATTCCTATTGATATTAATTCTCGGTTTACGCCATGATGTTGGGAAAGACTACCCCACTTACGAACTGATTTATAACGTTCCAGATTCGGTACAAGCCAATGCGGTAGAACCCATTTGGCATTTGATTAATTATATCTTACGCTATTTGGGATTTCAAGCAAGAGGATTCTTTTTCTTTACTTCCGTAATCGTGATGGTCTGTTTTTATAAAGGGATAAAAAATATGTCTTCCCATTTTTACGTGTCTGTCACTTTATTTGTCTTGCTCGGACTCTATTACGAATCAGCCAACATTGTGCGCCAATACGTAGCCATATCCATATTATTTTGCGGATTTCACTATTTGGTGGAGGGAAAGATAAGGAAATACATGATTTGGATTCTTTTTGCCGCCTTGTTTCACACCAGCGTCTTGATTATTTTCCCTCTCATATTATTAAGCCGTTTCCGCTATCCTCCTATTTTGCTTTTAGCGGCATTAGCCATCAGTTTCTTGTTTGGGAACACGATTCTAAACACACTCATTAATTATGTCATGCCGTCTTTAGCCTCACTTGACCTTTATCAATACGGCGTAGATGATTTTGACGCAGGAGTAAGCAGCGGGGTATTGAAACTGTTTTATAACCTGTTTGCATGTGGCATATTATTCTTATTTATGTACAGACCACCGTCAAAATGCGCTTATTTTCACATACTGTTAAACATGGTTGTTATCGGAATGATTTTATACAACACATTCTATCTGTTTCAACCTGCCCGACGGCTTTATCTCTATTTCTTTACATACTTAATCTTACTCATTCCCTACTGTGCGGAATATTTCAAAAGAACTTCACAGCTTATCATGATAGGGATAACGTATCTAATATTTCTGTTATTCCTGATCAAAGCTAACGTGGGTATCCCCTACAATTTTGATGTTTCATTTTTTTAATATCGGAAAATATGATTGTCGGAATCAATTTAATAGCTCTAAGCACCCAAACCGGGACAGGACCTTTCAGCTATATCAAAAGGATATTGACTCAAATGGGAAAATATCAAATATCTGATTGTCTATTCATCATATACAAGCAAAAACATATCCCGAAAGAATATTTTGAAGTTCCACCCGAATTAAATGTAACCTTTGTTGATGTACCAACATTGGGTAACGGGATTCGGCGAATTATATTCGAACAGACTCTGTTTTATTTTTACATAAAAAAATGTGATGCTTTTTATAGTTTTTGCACTTCGATGCCGCTCTTTGTCAGAACGAAAAGGTTTTTTACTTTACACGATGTGTACTATCTGACATTCAGCAAGCGATACGGTAAAATTAAAACCATGTATCTGAAATGGATTACCAAACTATACATCAGGCAAAGCAGAAAAGTGTTCACCGTATCAGAATACAGCAAGAATGAAATTTGCGATTTACTGAATATTGACAAAAATAAAATAGAAATCACTTATAATTTCGTTTTACCCTCCCCTCCACAGACTATCACTCTTCAGAAAATAAAAGACGTAAACGGTAATAACGTAGACTTGAACAAACGATTTTTCTTATATGTGGGAAGCCTGCAACCCGGAAAAAACATACAAGGAATGGTAGACGGATTTAGATTATTTATGGAAAATAATCCCGACTGGCAACTTATCATAGTAGGCAAACCCACACACAAGGGAGAAAGTATCATTAATTACATAAAAAACAGAAGCAACGTTTTTTATTTGGGGTATCAGCCCGGAAACGTAGTCGACTACTTGTTCAGCAAATGTTTTGCTACCGTCCTACTCTCTTTCTGTGAAGGTTTCGGCATCCCGCCTATCGAGGGATTCCTATATGGGAAACCAACATTGGTATCTGACAGAACCAGCCTTCCGGAAGTGGCTGGAGAAGCCGGCATAAAAGTCAATCCGTATAACATACAAGAGATTTCCGAAGGATTTGAAACGTTGACAAAACGGTATGACGATTATGCCCGAAAGGTAGAAGGGCAACTGAAGAAATTCAGTCCGGAAAACTCGGTTGAAACATTCATGAAAACAATCGGAATACCTTTCTCAAAGAGAACGTAAACTTTTAATTATCAAACTTACACCAAATAGATCTATGAAATTCGGTATTATCACCCACTACGATGTACATAACCACGGTGCATTGCTTCAGTTAAACGCGCTGGTACAAGTCTTGTCGCAAAAGGGTATCAAGGCTTATGCGCTACAATTCGACAAGAATTACGACTTTTTGGGCGTTGAACTGAAAAACAAATATAATATCAGTATCAAATCTGTCGCTTTTTACTTGGAATATCTGAAGGAACAGGGGGTTAAGAAAACCACATTCAACGTTAAAAAGAAGAAGCTGTTGGAGGCTTTCAAACAGCAACAAAACCTTGTAGGAGGATATTATACGAGGGAAAAAGACTTGAGTGCAGTCGTTATAGGCAGCGATGAGGTGTTTGCGCTGCATACGGGACCCACGCCTATTTTTTTCGGACACGCACGTCCTTGCGACTTTGCATTCTCGTATGCCGGCAGTTTCGGACCTACGAATCTTAAAGACATCCAAGAGGCTCACTGCGTTCCTTTCGTGACAAGCGGACTGGCTTCTTTACAAGGGATTTCGGTACGCGACTTAAATTCGGCTCAGATAGTAGAGCAACTGACGAACACCAAGCCCACGCTGGTATGCGACCCCGTTATCTTATACGGATATGCCAACGAATTGTCGCAAACCGTTCCGGTTGATTTGCCTCCCTACTTGTTGGTATATGCCTACGACAAGAACATGAACGGCAAAACCGAAACGGATGCCATTCGGGAATACGCGAAACGTCACAACCTTAAAATAGTTTCGGCGGGATTCTATCATGACTGGTGCGATTATAACATCAATGCCGACCCCGTCCGGCTGTTGCATTATTTCTTACATGCCCGCTGCATCATAACAGACACATTCCACGGAAGCGTGATGTCTCTCATTACCAACAGGCAGTTTGCCGTGATTACACGTGACAACGGAAACAAACTCTGCAACCTGCTGAAAGAATACAGTCTGACCGACCGTATAACAGCGGGCGACTTGGATTTTGAAAAGGTATTCGCCCAAGCCATCGACTATGCCGAAGTAAACAAGGAAATGGAAAAACGCAGGGCTGAATCAATGGCGTATCTCGACAGCATGATTAAACAGGTAAAAGCATGAATAACATAACATCGCCTAACAGCATACACCCTTGTACAAGCTGTCAGCTATGTGCAGCAGTATGCCCTAAAGGAGCTATCACAATCCGGACAAACGAGGAAGGTTTTTACCGCCCCGTGTTGGATGAATCACTCTGTATTGACTGCGGTTTATGTACCAAAGTTTGCTACAAGTACAAACCGATAACTCCCACTCCACCATCAGACTACCCGAACATTGAGGTATGGGCGGCTGCCTGCAAAGATGAGCAGGTACTGAAAGAAACCACATCGGGAGGCGTAGCAGACGTTTTTGCCCGTGAGTTAATCAAACAAGGATATTACTGCTGCGGAGTAACTTACGATTCTGATGCAAACCGGGCTGTAAACCAAATTGCCGTTAATGAGGCTGAAACTCTTGCGTTCAGAGGGTCGAAATATATACAATCGTACACATTTTCGGCATTTAAAAAACTAATCAGCGAATACGCAGGCAAGAAGATAGCCGTATTCGGAACTCCTTGCCACATTTTCGCCATCGACCAATATCTAAGGTTCAGGAAAAAGCGCGAACAAGCCATCTTAATAGACTTTTACTGTCACGGATGCCCATCGCTCAACCTATGGAAAAAATACGTCAAAGAGAACTTACCCGACAACGGCACTTTAAGCAATGTAAGATTCAGAAGCAAACACCGGGGATGGGGACGATATTGCATAGAGGCAAACACTCCTAAAGGGAAATATATAAGTCCTACAGTCAATGACTCATTTTACACACTTTTCTTCTCCGACCACGTTTTGAACGAAAGCTGTCATACTTGCGAACTAAGAAGTACCCTGCAATACACGGATATACGAATCGGAGATTTTTGGGGAAAACTCTATGATTTCAATAAAAAGGGAGTTTCGATTGTCACTCCCGTTACCGAGGTTGGTAAATCGCTGTTCAAAGATGTAAAAGACCGACTCATAACAAACAGACATCGGCAAACGGACGTAATTCCTTATCAAAGTTGGGGAAAAACCTATACCCCCAACGCCCCGCTACGTAAACGGCTGTTGACTGAACTTGCCGATGAAAATATACCGCTTAAAAACACTATAAAACATTATCGCGAAAGTCTGACGGGCAAACAACGACTGAAATTAGGAATAAAAAACATTATTCTCCGTTTGCCCTCACCTATCATATCACTAATAAAAAAAATCTACCATTAAAAATTATGGCTGAACCTTTTTCCGTTCTTTTATCCGTCTATAAAAAAGAACAGCCGGCTTACCTCCGAGAATGCCTCGACAGCTTATTCACACAAACTTTAATGCCCGATGAAATCGTGTTGGTGAAGGATGGTCCGCTCACCGACGAACTCGACCGCACGATTGACGAATATGTGCAGCTACACCCGGAACTGAAGGTGGTGGCGTTGCCGCAGAATCGGGGACTGGGCTGTGCGCTCAACGAGGGGCTGAAGCATTGTTCTTTCTCGCTCGTGGCACGAATGGATACCGATGACATCGCCAAGCCGGAGCGGTTTGAAAAGCAAATCAGGGTGTTTGCGGAGCATCCCGAAGTGGACGTGTGCAGCGCGTGGATTGAGGAGTTTTACGAGGATACGAGCCGGGTGGTGTCGGTGAAAAAACTACCTGAGCTGCATCCGGAAATCCTGAGGTATGCCCGCAAGCGGTGTCCGGTAAACCACCCCGCTACCGTGTTCCGTAAGGAAAAGGTCTTAGAGGCAGGGGGCTATCCGCCTATTCCGATGTATGAGGATTACGGGCTGTGGGTGAGGATGTTGGCACGCGGATGCCGTTTCTATAACCTGCCTGAAAGTGTGTTGTACTTCCGCACTTCGCCCGACACGTTCAAACGCAGGGGCGGATGGGAGTACGTGAAAAAGGAGATTAATTTGTTAAGGTATATGAGGAAGATAGGCTTCATCTCGACACCCGTGTTTTGCCAGAATGTGGCTATACGGCTGGTGGTCAGACTGATGCCAAACAGTATACGTGGTTTCATTTATAAACATTTGCTCAGAAAATAAATTATGGAACAGAACATCAACAATACGCAAACTGAAAACCGGAAGGAACAGGAAATCGACCTGCTGGAGCTGGTAGGAAAACTGTGGAGAAAGAAGAAACAAATCTGCAAGGCGGCGGGATATGGCGCACTGATAGGATTAGTGGTGGCATTCAGCCTGCCGAGGGAGTACACCGTGTCGGTCACGCTCTCGCCTGAATCGGGAAAGACAGGAGGAAGCAGTCTGATGGGGATGGCTTCGATGTTGGGGCTAAGCGATGCTACCATCGCCGATGCCGATGCACTGAACGTATCGCTTTTCCCGGAAATCATAGCATCGACACCGTTTGCGCTGGAGCTGTACTCCATGCAGGTAAAACCGGAAAAGAGTGATACCACCGTGGCGTTGCACCAGTTTGTGGAGGAGCAAAGCAAACCGTGGTGGGGGTATGTTTTCGCGCTTCCGGGAAAGGCTATCGGGGGAGTGATGTCGTTGTTCAGCGATAAGGAAGAGGAGGAACGTATCGCGCCCGACCCGTTCCACCTGACGCGCAAGGAGGAAAAGAGCCTGATGTTGATTAAAGAATCGATGAAAGCGGAAGCCGACAAGACTACGGGGATTACCACCATCACGGTTACGCTGCAAGACCCTGTGGTGACGGCGGTGGTGGCTGACAGCGTGGTAAACAAGTTGCAACAGTACATTGCCGACTACCGCACGCGGAAGGCTACCGAGGACTTTAACTATCAGGAGGTTATCTATAACAAGGCGAAGGCGGAGTTTTACAGCTTGCAGCAGGAGTATGCGCGGTATGTCGACCGGAACCAGAAGATAACGCTTCAGTCGGCAAAGATTGAGCAGGAGCGGATGAAAGATCAGTACGACCTTGCTTACCAGTTGTTCCAGCAGGCTGCCACGCAGTTGGAGGTGTTCCGCGCGAAGATTCAGGAAGACAAGCCGGTATTTGCCGTGGTAGAGCCTGCCAGTGTGCCGCTCAAGCCGTCGGCTCCGCGCAAGGTAATCATTCTCATCGGGTTTGTGTTCCTCGCCGTGGTAGGCAGCGGGGCGTGGATTCTCTTCGGCAAAGAGCTGTGGGAGGATGTGAAAAAAGGAATCCGCGGGTAGTTTTTTTTCACCACAGATTACACAGATTATTCTTTTTTGAAACGCGGATTCACGCGGATTTACGCGGAGTAATAATTTTATTTCTTCATCTGCGAAAATCTGTGTAATCTGTGTTAAAAAACATTTCCATACGCAAAATAATAAATTGTTTAATCTGTGTAATCTGTGGTGAAAATTCCCACACAGCATTATATCCGTGTAATCGGTGGTGAGAAAAGAGGGATAACGCGGCTGTGGGGGGTGAACTCCGTGGCGGAGAGGTTGAAGGGAGCGATGCGGACGGCGTGCAGCGGTGCGGCGGGCTGGCTGCGGAGGCGGTCGGCGTAACCGGAAAAGGGTTCTTCGGGACGGCGCGGGGGGAAACCGGGGGCGATGACGATGATGCCGCTCACCCACTCGGTGTGACTGATTTCTTCACACAGGGGAAAGACGGTGCGCACGATGCCACTGTCGTCAAGCTCTACCACGTGGAGGTCGAGCATTCTCTGTTCGCTCGACAGATAGATGCGGCGGGCGGCAAATCGCTTCATAATCATCGGGGTGAGGCGGTGCGCACTTTGCGGTTTTTCACTTCGGGAGCTTCCGCTTCGTCGTCGGCAGGTTTCGATGCCGGGGCTACCGAGGCACTGCCGTTGTGGTTGCGCGTCAGGCTGATGCCGTTTATCAGCACGCTGCCCTCTGAGGCGAGGTCGGAATCGTAATAAATAAATCCGTTGATGGTTTTAAACTTATACGCCGAGTCAGCACGGAGCGTAATGCGCTGCGTCCCCGACGAGGTGATGACGCGCGTAATGCCTTGCGTGCTGTCGTTGTCGAAGGTAAAGTTCAGTCCCATCACCGCTTTGGCTTTTTGGCGGGCTTGAGGCATGAAAAGGAAATTCGCCTCCCACGTCATGCCGTCGTGAGGCCTGAACGAGGTGTCGGCACGCAGTTCGAAAGTCACCTTATTGGTCAGTTCAGACGATGAGAGCCAGTAAAGCGAAGGCATGTCTACCGTGTCGCGGAAGAGCGTAAGCGAGGTCTGCCCGCTGCGCCGGTCGGCAAACTTGCGCACCTGTTTTCCGTCGGCCTCGAAGCGTTTCAGCAGATTGTCGTAGATGGCAGCCAACTCCTCACCGTGACGCGAGTACCACACCATCGACGAATCGAACTCTGCCTCGGTCACGCCGTGCTTGCTGAACACGTATGCGGCATAAGCCTCTTTCTTGTAACTTTCGGTATGGGGCAATTCGCCTTGCAGCGTGGTGCCGAGGTGGTAATCGTACAACAGATTTTCCATTTCGGCAGGCTGGATGATGTCGGACGGAATCTGCTTTCCACATCCCGCCAGTGCGCCTGTCACGGCTGCTGCCACAAGCCAACTTGCGTATCTCTTACTTTTTTTCATGCTCTTCTTTGGTGTTCAGGTAACGGCTGTAAAATATCAGCAGGGCGATGATGCCGCAACTGATTGAGGCATCGGCAAAGTTGAATATCGGGCTGAAGAAGATGAAATGGTCGCCACCCACCCACGGCATCCACTGCGGCCAGTAGGTGTCGATAATCGGGAAGTAGAACATGTCGACCACCTTTCCGTGAAGCCAGTCGGCATAGCCTTCTCCGATGGGAGTCCACGTAGCCACCTGAAAGGGAGTGCTCTCTGAGAATATTTCACCGTAGAACACACAGTCGATGATGTTTCCCACGGCTCCGGCGAGTATCAGCGCGAGGCAGACCACGTATCCGTTTGCCACGCGGCGTTCCTTGCGGCGCACGATTGAAACCAGATACCATGTGATGAGGATTACAGCCACGATGCGGAACAGCGTGAGAAACAGTTTGGCGAATATCTCCAAACCGAACGCCATGCCGGGGTTTTCGGTGAAATAGATGTAAAACCAGTCGGTGACGCGGATGTTTTCGTGGAGCGCCATGTTGGTTTTCACCGCAATCTTGATTACCTGATCAATCACTAATACCAAAAAAACAATCAGGGCAGCCATCCGCCCCTGAGTGAGCCATTTCTTCATACGCAGGTATTGAAACGGGGAGACACACCGCCTCCCCTTCTTTTTTTTTACTTGTTTAATTATTTCTTTCCGGCCTGTTTTGCTTCGATGCTCAACGTAGCGTGAGGAACCGCCCGGAGGCGTTCGGCAGGAATCAGCTTGCCGGTTTCACGGCAGATTCCGTACGTTTTGTTCTCGATGCGCACCAGTGCCGCACGCAGGTTCTGGATGAATTTCAACTGACGGGATGCCAGACGGGTGGTTTCTTCTTTCGAAAGCGTGTTGGCGCCTTCTTCAAGCACCTTGTAGGTGGGCGAAGTATCGTCGGTATCGTTTCCGTCGGTGTTCATGATACTACTTTTTAATTTCTCATAGTCGCGCTCGGCGAGCTGAAGTTTTTCCATGATAATGGCGCGGAACTCCTCAAGTTCGGCATCCGAATATCTCGTTTTTTCAGCCATAGTTTTTAAGTTTTAAAAAGTTAATTAATAGTATCCGGTCTTCCGCGTCCTCAGCACGAGGACGCAGAGACGGATGTGTTCTTTTCTCACAATTTGGTTACCTTTATCATCAGCGAATAGTCGTCGAAGCTCAGCTCGGTGGCATCCGCCACTTCGTCGGCAAGCGTCAACGAGTTTGCCAATACTTGGTTGCAAATATACGTATTATATTCGGTTACCGCATCATCGGTGTTCGGATTTTTCGACAAAACAATGTCTATCTTGTCGGTTATTTCGAAACCGCTGCTCTTACGGATGTTCTGGATGCGGTTTACCAGTTCGCGGGCGATACCTTCGCGGCGAAGCTCGTCGGTTACGGTTACTTCGAGCGCCACGGTGAGGCGGCCTTCGTTTGCCACGAGCCATCCGGGGATGTCTTCGCTGAAGATGTCGACGTCGGCGGCTTCGACCACAGCTTCCACACCGTCGAGGGTGAACGTGTAGCTGCCTTCACGCTCCAAGCGTGCGATTTCTTCTTGCGTCATTCCCGACACGGCGGCTGCCACGGCTTTCATCTGCTTGCCGAACTTAGGTCCGAGCTTCTTGAAGTCGCACTTCACACGTTTTACCAGCACGCCCGAATCGCCTTCCACGAAGCGGAGTTCTTTCACGTTTACTTCGCTCATTATCAAGTCTTTCACAGCTTCGATGTGGCGGCGTTGTTCCTCGTCTACCACCGGCACCATGATACATTGCAGGGGTTGGCGCACCTTGATGTTCACCTTGCGGCGCAGGGCGAGCACCATCGAGGTAACATCTTGTGCCATCTGCATACGTGCCTCTAATTCTTTGTCGATGAGCGACTCGTCTGCCACGGGGAAGTTTGCCAAGTGTACAGACACCACGTTGTCGCGTCCGGTTACCGAGGTGAGGTCCATGTACAGGCGGTCGGCGTAGAACGGTGCGATGGGCGCCATGAGGCGTGCCACGGTTTCCAAGCATACGTACAGCGTCTGGTATGCCGAGAGCTTGTCGGCCGACATCGAGCTGCCCCAGAAGCGTTTGCGGTTCAGGCGCACGTACCAGTTGCTGAGGTTGTCGTTTACGAAATCGGTAATCAGTCGTCCTGCCTTCGTGGGTTCGTAGTCGGTGTAACAAGCGTCAACATCTTTTACCAGCGAGTTAAGCAGCGAGAGTATCCAGCGGTCGATTTCGGGACGTTCGCTTACGGGTACTTCGGGTTCGGCGTAGGTAAATCCGTCGACGTTGGCATAGAGGGCGAAGAACGAGTAAGTGTTATACAGCGTGCCGAAGAATTTGCGGCGCACTTCGTCTACTCCGTCGGTATCGAACTTCAGGTTGTCCCACGGCGAGGAGTTGGTTATCATGTACCAGCGCAGGGGGTCGGAACCGAATTTCTCGATGGCTCCGAAGGGGTCGACGGCGTTGCCCAATCGTTTCGACATCTTGTTTCCGTTTTTGTCGAGCACGAGTCCGTTTGACACCACGTTTTTAAACGCCACGCTGTCGAACACCATCGTGGCGATGGCATGGAGCGTGAAGAACCATCCGCGGGTCTGGTCTACTCCCTCGGCGATGAAGTCGGCGGGATAGTATGAACGGCTGTCTATCAGCTCTTTGTTTTCGAACGGGTAATGCAGTTGGGCGTAAGGCATCGAGCCGGAGTCGAACCACACGTCAATCAGGTCGGTTTCGCGCTTCATCGGTTTTCCGCTCGGCGAAACGAGGATGATGTCATCCACGTAGGGGCGGTGGAGGTCGATGAGGTCATAGTTTTCTTTCGTATATACGCCCGGCACGAACCCTGCTTTTTTGTATGGGTTGCACTCCATGACGCCTGCGGTAACAGCCTTCTCCACTTCCGCATAGAGTTCTTCAAGCGAGCCGATACATTTTTCCTCTCCGTCTTCGCTGCGCCATACGGGTAACGGCGTACCCCAGTAGCGCGAACGGCTCAAGTTCCAGTCGTTGAGGTTTTCAAGCCACTTGCCGAAGCGTCCCGTGCCGGTCGATTCGGGTTTCCAGTTGATGGTTTTGTTCAGCTCCATCATGCGTTCCTTGCAGGCGGTAGAGCGGATGAACCAACTGTCGAGCGGATAGTAAAGCACGGGCTTGTCGGTGCGCCAGCAGTGCGGATAGTTATGCACATGTTTCTCGGTCTTGAACGCCAAGCCTTGCTGCTTGAGCATCATGCAGAGGTACACGTCGAGCGATTCGGCTGCCTGAGCTGCCTTTTCGTCGTATTTTCCGTCGATGGTGAACTGGGGGTCGTAAGCGTTTTTCACCCAGCGTCCTTCGTATTCCTTGTATTTTTCCACATCGATGCAAGTGCTGACGAATGTTTCGTCCAGCTCGCTCATCAGGAAGAACTTACCCGTGAGGTCTACCATCGGGCGGGTTTCTCCTTTCTTGGTAATCATGAACAGCGAGGGGATGCCTGCCGCGCGTGCCACGAAAGCGTCGTCGGCTCCGAAAGTGGGCGCGATGTGAACGATACCCGTACCGTCTTCGGTGGTCACGTAATCGCCGGGGATGACGCGGAACGCTTTGGCAGATGCCTCGTGCCACGTGCCGTCTTCGGCTGCCTCAACGGGTTTCACCCACGGGATGAGCTGTTCGTACTCCATTCCCACGAGGTCGGTACCCTTGTAGCGTCCCACTATCTCGAAGGGAATCAGCTTGTCGCCCGGCTTGTAGTCGGCCAGCGCGATGCCTTCCGCCTTCTTGTTGAAGTGAGTATAGAGCAGGTCTTCGGCAAGCACCACGGTCATCTTCTCGCCCGAATAAGCGTTGTAGGTGCGCACTGCCACGTAGGTATATTTCGGTCCTACGCAGAGGGCGGTATTCGAGGGGAGCGTCCACGGCGTAGTGGTCCACGCCACGAAGTAAGGCGTCCCCCACCCCGTCATTTCGGGTTTGGGATTTTTCATCTTAAACTGAGCCACCACGGTGAGGTCTTTCACGTCGCGGTAACATCCGGGCTGGTTCAGCTCGTGCGAGCTGAGCCCCGTTCCGGCAGCGGGCGAATAAGGCTGAATGGTATATCCTTTATACAGCAATCCTTTCGCGTAGAGCTGTTTGAGCAGCCACCACAGGGTTTCGATGTATCGGTTATCGTAAGTGATGTAAGGGTTATCGAGGTCTACCCAGTAACCCATCTTGTGAGTAAGGTCGGTCCACTCTTTGGTGAATTTCATCACATCCGTGCGGCAGTGGCGGTTATACTCTGCCACCGAGATGGTTTTACCGATATCCTCTTTGGTAATTCCCAATGCCTTCTCAACCCCCAGTTCGACGGGCAGCCCGTGGGTATCCCATCCCGCTTTCCGCTTCACCTGATATCCTTTCATGGTTTTAAATCGGCAGAAAGTATCTTTAATGGTACGCGCCATCACGTGATGAATGCCCGGCATACCGTTTGCCGAAGGAGGGCCCTCGTAGAATACAAACGAAGGACAGCCCTCGCGTTCCGTCATACTGCGGGAGAAGACATCGTTCTCATCCCATTTTTTCAGCACTTCCTTGTTTACTTCCGACAGGTTGAGCTGCGAATATTCGGTAAATTTCTTACTCATAATCTATCTCTCTTGTTTTTCTTTTATTATTTCCTAAAACTTGCACATTCGGCGGGGAGGAAATAACCTCCCCAAATTTAGGGTGCAAATTTATAAGAAAAAAGAATAAGAGTAAAACATTTGAGATAGTATTCTCATTAACAACACTTAAAAATGGTTTCCATCAGTCGTCGATGTCGATAACCTGCATCTGATTGTTGAACTTGATTTCCCAGCGGTTAGAGAGCTTCACTTCGTATTCTTTCTTGCTTCGTTCTATCTTCAGAATCTCGGCGTCGGGATAGTTCGTTTTCACGTAATCGCGTATGGCTGCGGGCACGATTGCCTCCGGCACGGGGTTCCGTGTACATTTCACTTCCGTCCACCCCCCGGTGCGGTCGAACTCCACCTTGTCGCCGTTGGTAAATATCACCTCGTAGTTTTTCGAGAGCATATCGCTTTCCATTTTAGCCAGCGCCACTTTGTGCTTACTGAAATGGGTGGTGATGAAAGTCTGCGCCGGTGTGGGCAACTGTCCTATCTGGATGGGCTTGTCGCTGTCGGCAAGTGCGGCAGTCGAAAACGTAAACACGCATACAAGCAAAAGGAATAATTTCTTCATGATTCATACATTTTAAAAAGTGGGATAATCGTTTCGCTACTGCAAAGATGGGAAACGAATCTGAAAAGAATTTGAAATCAGGGATAATTAAGGATTAATAATAGAGGAATGAAAAATGAATAATGGGATGTGAACAAGCATGACCGTTGTTCATTTTTCATTGCTCTATTTATTCTAAAAAGGTAAACCATAATCATCGAGGCAATCATCACAAACCATTTGCGGGGATGGTACAAATGCCATATCTTTAATTTTCTTACAATAGGCCATTCGCAAGCCACAGTCATCAATCTCCTCCCTGCGCGATTTGCTCAAAGCCAAAAATCCGCTATCTTGTTCAATGCCCAAAAAACGTCTCCCGGTAAGCGAGGCAGCTATACCCGTGGTGCTGCTTCCTGCAAAAGGGTCAAGTATCCACGCTTTAGGCTCTGTTGATGCAAGGATTATCCGGACCAACAAGCTTAATGGTTTTTGTGTGGGGTGTTTCCCGCAAGACTTTTCCCAACGTGCGATAGCCGGCAGATTCCAAACATCCGTCATCTGTTTTCCGCCATTGACAGCTTTCATCAACTCATAATTGTAGTAATGAGGCTTGTTCTTATGCTTTCTTGCCCAAATAACAAACTCTGTGCTGTATGTAAAAAAACGGCAAGAGATATTGGGCGGAGGATTGGTTTTGGCCCACGTAATAACATTAAGAATCCTGAAGTCCGCCTGCTGTAAGGCATTTGCCACGGAAAAGATATTGTGGTAAGTACCACTAATCCATATCGTTCCGTTATCTTTCAGTTTTTCCCTGCATAAAGTAATCCATCGCAAATTAAAATCATCGACAGATCCGGCAGTTCCACCTTTGTCCCATGCTCCTTTATCCACGCTTACCACTTTACCACTTTGAACGCTGAAGCCACCATTGCTGAGGAAATAAGGCGGATCGGCAAATATCATGTCAAACTTAAAATCAAATTGTGACAGCAAATCCGTACAATCGCCTTCAAGCAAAGTGAAATCGCGGTTAAAAGATTTATAATAAGCCTGCATCATCGTTGATAAGACGGAACAATTTCTTCATCTATACTTTCATCCGGAACAGGCAGCCCTAATTCTTGCAAAGGTATATAGTCAAAGTAATATTTACACCCTACACTAATAATATAGTCTAACGTATCTTTGTAACATTCTTTCTTAAACCAGCTGTCTAAGATGTAACAATACTCAACCCGGTAATTGAGTTCAGAAAAGAGTTTAATGTATTGTTTCTTTTTGAAATCACACGTCTGTAATTTCTCATCCACACTGCCAGCCACTTCCTGATGTTTTACTTCCAATATAAATGCCGTATTATTGATTATCACATAAATGCAATTATCCGGAAGCAGTTTTTTAGAAATATGTTTTGTCCAATCAATGTTATTTCGCCCCAAAAACTTATATAATTCATGTTTCTTGAATAACCGTGCCACAAGTTCTCCCTTGAAATATACTTTTGTATCTTCAACAGAATAATCTTTTTGCGTATTCAGAAAATCTTTCAGGTCTACTTTTGCTTCATATCGGAGCCCGGTCAATGTGTTGGATCCTCCTGTTCCACCTCTAATCATAGTCTTAAACTTAATTGCTTTTCTACTTGTCGGTAAATAATATTTTTTTGTTGCTTGTCTGTATAATTACGCACCAAAATTTCAGTGAGCTTACCACGTTTTGAGCCATCAGCATTAACACTTCTGGAAGCCCATACTCTATTGATATCGTAATCTTCGAATAAATCATCAAAAAAACGATCGCTTCCATCCCGCCCCAAGCAATCGGAATTGCTCAGCATGAAAGGGACATTTATAGATTGAAGCCGATCGCAAAAATGCTTCAGGCGGATTTGAGCATCATCGTTAAATGATTCTTTTGCATAATCATTAAAACTTGAAGTATTGCTCAATGGGCGGTAAGGCGGATCGAAATAAAAAAATGTATCGCCTTTTATATACTCAAAAGTTTGCTCAAAATCGCCTGTCAGAATCGTTACATTTTGCAATAGCCTGCTATCTGCATAGATGGTATTAACGTCGCAAATAAGCGGACGGTTATAACGCCCGCAGGGGACATTAAACTTTCCTGCCTTGTTCACACGGTACAGACCATTGAAGCAGGTACGGTTAAGGAAAAAGAAAAGAGTAGTATTTTCTATCGGGTCGGAAGGCTTATTATTAAAGCGATCCCGGATACGCATATAATATTCCTTTTTCGCTTCTTCACTCTCTACTCGATAATAATCTTCTTGAATAGCAGTAAGAGAGCGTATAAGTTCCTCCGGATGGTCACGAACCGTTACATAACACGTTGTCAAATCCGGATTTATATCATTTATAATGGCATGTTTTATATTCTTATGCGATTGAAGCATGTGAAATAACATAGCACCTCCTCCCACAAACGGCTCTATGTAAGTAATTTCCTCCCTTTTGTCAAAGTCAGCCGGAAGCAATGCTTCAAGTTGTTCGATGAGTTGGGTTTTCCCGCCAACCCACTTGATGAAAGGTTTCGCTTTTGTCATTGTGTATATAAAATATTCGATTAGAATACAAAGGTACAAAATACGATATGAATTTTGGGCTCAGAGGCTGCTTAAAATTTCCTATCGAGGTAATTTATGTTTCCTGCATAATCAGCTGCGCGATACGGTAAACACATGCCTTCCGTCGGCATAGCGGTAAGTTACTGACAGATGGCTCGCCTTACATACGGAGTCGACCAGAGCCAGTCCCAGTCCCGTGGAACCTTCTTTCTTGCTGCCCTGATAAAAGCGTTCGAAGATGCGTTTATCGTCAAGCGGATGTTCGCCTGTATTGCTAATTTCGAAGGAGGCCGCAGTAAAGGAGACGGTTATCTCGCCACCTTCGTCGGCATGTACGAAGGCGTTTTTCAGCAGGTTGGCTACCAGCACCGATGCCAGCGACTCGCTCATCGTTACGCGGAAAGTGGCGGCTTCGGTCACTTCTACCCGGATGTGGCGGTAGGCGTATACCTCCTGATAATCGTCGAGGTAGGTGCGGAATAGCTTGTTCAGGCAGATTTCTTTCTCGTCGGAGAACTGGTGGTTCTCTATCTTACACAGCAGCAAGAGCGAGCGGTTCATGCGCGTCAGCGACTCCAGCGTCTGATGGGTCTTGGCAAGCTCGGAGAGCTGTTTCTCGGTAAGCGTGTCGTCTTCCATCAACATTTCCAGCCGGTTGAGGGAGATGGCAAGGGGAGTCTGCATCTCGTGTGAGGCGTTTCCGATGAAAAGTTTCTGCTGTTCGTACACTTTCTCGCTGCGCTCGGTGAACACCACCGCCGCATCGTTTAGCTTACGGAACTCCGAGACGGGGGTGTCGTTCGTCAGGGGTTCATTCTTGCCGCCCAAGCGGTACTTGTCTAACCAGCCGAGCAAGCGGTAGAGGGGTTTCATGTTGCGCTGGAACACCCACGCATTGACGGCAAGGATGGCGAGCAGCAGCAACACGTAGAGGAAAACAATCCACCCCAAGAGGGCGCGCCGCAGGTCGAGTTTCTCGATGGTGGGAGCGTAAACCACCAGCTCCATGTAGCGTCCGTCATCGGTTTGGAAGATGGTCATGAGCACACGTGCCGGCTCGGTTTCTTTTTTTTCTTCGATGTATACCATCTCGTCGCGGTACGTAATGTGGGGATACGAGCGGGCGTATTCTTCGCTCACTTCGTAGAGGTAATACTGGTTGTTCGAGCCGCTGTTTTTCGAGGGCATCTCTTCGCCCGACAGCCAGCGGATGATGAGCGTCTCGGCGTAATCGCCCAGCGAGTCGTCGGTCTCATCGTTTACCTCCTCGATGATAGCCCAGTAAAAGAACACCGCCCACACCGTGAGGATTGCCACGAGCAGGGCGGACACGCGCCACATAACGAGATGGAAGAGCTTCATTCTATCACAAATTTATAGCCGATTCCGTAAACAGCCTTCAGTTCCGGCGTGGCTCCCGCTTCTTTCAGGTGGCGGCGCAGGTTTTTTATCTGGGCGTAGATGAAATCGAAGTTATCCACTTGGTCGATGTGGTCGCCCCACACCGATTCTGCCAGCGTGTTCTTGTTGACCAGCCGTCCGGGACGCAGCATGAAGTATGAAAGAATGTCGTACTCCTTGCGGTTCAGCTCCACTTCCTTCCCTCCTATCAGCACCTTGAAGAGGTCGGGGACAAGCTCGATGTTCCCGTACCGGATGGTGTGTTCTCCTTCGCGCGTGTTGCGTCGGAAGAGGCTTTTCAGGCGGGCATGGAGTTCGGCAAGGTGGTAAGGTTTGGGCAGGTAATCGTCTGCTCCGAGGTCTAATCCCTTCACCTTGTCCTCTAACGAGTCTTTTGCCGAGAGGATAATCACATTCGTACGTTTGCCCAGCGCACGCAGCTCGCCGAGCAGGTCGAGTCCGTTGCCATCGGGCAGCATGATGTCGAGCAGGATGCAGTCGTAATCATAATCCTCTATCTTGCGGAGTGCCGTCATGTAGTCGGGAGCCTGCGACACCACGTAGCGTTCTTTTTCGAGCGAGCGGGTGGTTATCTCGCGCAGGTCGTTGTCGTCTTCTACTATGAGTATCTTCATATCGGTTTCATGATTAGGGTGATGCGCAAATATACGAAATCCGGCGGAATAAAAAAATGAATGCCTGCAATTTGCCAACACAAGAGGGTATAAAAACGCTGCGGCTCCTCCCACCGGAGAAACCGCAGCTTGTCACTGTGAATTTAAAATTAAAAATTCATGAAAAGCAAAGTATCTGTCTCACGACAGTATTTTAGTCCATGTTAAACCAGCGCACGTAGCAGAACTCCTGACGGTGAGCCAAGTACGGATGTTTCGGGAACATACGGTAAGACACCTTGAAGCTGCCGGCGTTCGACAGGCTGTTGATTACTTGGAACGTATACAGGTCGCCTTCGCGCTTGATCATCTTCATCGGCGCAACCGAGTAGATGTGTTCTTTGCCTTCTACGCTGGTGTAAGTAATAACCTGCTCGATACCGATGGCATCGTTCAGTCCTTTTTCGTCTACCACGCAAGTAATGGTGTAATCTTTTCCGCTTTCCACGTTGCCCTGACGCAGCTCCTGCGATTTATCCATTGAAACGATTTGGATAGAATCCCACTTCGCAGCTACTTCTTCCTGCCATGCAGCCAGTTCTTTCACCTTTTCGAAGTTGTTGGCAGCCAGTGCGTGGAAGCGTTCTGCTTCTTTGGTGTAGAACTTCGTGTAGTAGTCGTCAAGCTGGCGTTTCATCGTATAGTGAGGAGCAATCTGCGCGATTGAGTTCTTGATGGTCTTCACCCAGCCTTCAGAATATCCCTTCTTGTTACGCGCGTAATACAGCGGCAGGATTTCGGTTTCGAGGATGCTGTAAATGGTAGCGGCATCCAGCTGGTCTTGGTATTCCTGATTCTGGTAAGTACGCTTTTCGGTAAGCGCCCATCCTGCTCCTTCGCGGTAGCCTTCCAGCCACCATCCGTCGAGTACAGAGAAGTTTACCACACCGTTCATCAGCGCTTTTTCGCCCGACGTACCCGATGCTTCGAGCGGACGGGTCGGGGTGTTCATCCAGATGTCGACACCCGAAACGAGGCGGCGTGCCAGCTTCATATCGTAGTTTTCGAGGAAGATAATCTTACCCATGAACTCCGGACGGCGAGAGATTTCTACAATCTTCTTAATCAATCCCTGTCCGGCTCCGTCGTGCGGGTGAGCTTTTCCTGCGAAGAGGAACTGCACCGGATAGTCGGGGTTGTTTACAATCTTCGACAAGCGGTCGAGGTCGGTAAACAGCAGGTGTGCACGCTTATAAGTAGCGAAGCGGCGGGCAAAACCGATGAGCAGCGCGTTGGGGTTGATTTTATCCATCAGCGTAACCACGCGCGAGGGGTCTCCCTGATTCTTCAGCCACGTATCGCGGTACTGGTTGCGCACGTAGTTGATCAGCTTGTTCTTCAGCGCCATACGGGTTTGCCAGATTTCTTCGTCGGGCACGTTGTAAATCTTTTCCCAGATAGAGGGGTTCGACTGGTCTGCCATGAAGTTCTTATCGAAATACTTGCTGTACAGGGCTTTCCATTCCGATGCACACCATGTGGGGAAGTGAACGCCGTTGGTAACGTATCCCACGTGGTTTTCTTCGGGGAAGTATCCTTTCCAGATGCCTGCAAACATTTCCTGCGAAACTTTTCCGTGAAGCCAGCTTACGCCGTTTACTTCCTGACAGGTGTTGCAAGCGAAGGTCGACATACAGAAACGTTCGTTGTTGTCGCCCGGGTTGATGCGTCCCAAGTCCATCAGTTCCTGCCAACTGATGCCCATGCGCTGCGGATATCCGCCCATGTATTTTCCGAACAGCCCTTCGTCGAAGTAGTCGTGTCCGGCAGGCACCGGCGTGTGAACCGTATAGAGTGAAGAAGCGCGTACCACTTCGAGAGCTTCTTCGAACGACATTCCGCTTTCCACGTAGTCGCACAAGCGCTGTACGTTACACAGAGCGGCGTGTCCCTCGTTACAGTGGTAAACGTCTTTCTTGATGCCGAGGCGTTTCAGCAGCAATACACCGCCGATACCCAGCAGGATTTCCTGTTTCAAGCGGTTTTCCCAGTCGCCTCCGTAAAGCTGGTACGTGATGGGGCGGTCGAACTCGCTGTTCATTTCGTTATCGGTATCCAGCAAGTAGAGGGGCACACGTCCTACGTTAACTTTCCATACGTACGCATGAACGTAGTAGTTGAGGTAAGGAACGTCGAGCACCAGCGGGCTTCCGTTTTCGTCCAACACACGTTCGATGGGCAGGCTTCCGAAGTTCTGCGCTTCGTAGTTTGCAATCTGCTGTCCGTCCATCGACAGGCTTTGGTCGAAGTATCCGTAGCGGTACAGGAAACCGATACCACACATATCCACGTTACTGTCTGAAGCCTCTTTCAGGTAGTCGCCGGCAAGGATACCCAGACCTCCTGAGTAGATTTTCAGCACGTGAGTCAAACCGTACTCCATACAGAAGTAAGCTACCGACGGACGAGAGGCGTCGGGTTTGGTGTTGACATAGGTTTTAAACTTATCGTAAATATGATTGATTCTGCTTAATACTTCCTTGTTGTTACACAATGCTTCGAGCTTTTCGTAGCTCAACCGTTCCAACAGCGCAACCGGATTCTGTTTTACGAACGACCACAGTTCGGGGTCGAGTTCTCTGAACATTTCAGTTGCTTCGTCATTCCAAGCCCACCAGATATTGCGAGCCATTTCTTCCAACATCTTCAATGATTCCGGAATGCGCGACTTAACGTTCACTTCTTTCCACACCGGAGCATTCACATAATTAGTTTTGACTTTCATATCTCAAGTTTTAAATTTGGTTTCAAAATTTGTTTTCCTCAAGACGTTTGGCTGCGTTACGCAACGCCACGTCGTAAGCCACGTAATAGTTTTTGATAAAATATTTCCACAGAGCCTGTTCAGCAACGGCGGCTGCGTTTTTCCGCACCTTTTCGATTTCTTTGGGCGAGAGTGCCGAATATTCGGTCAGCGTGTCGCGTATGGCATCTGCCACCTCCGAATAGTTATAATCGGTGCGGTGAATTACTTTCACACCGTCTTGCAGTGTGGCGTAGTGTCCTTTCAAGGTGTTGACCCACAGTCCGAATCCGGCAAGGTCTGTCGTAATGGTAGGAACTTTAAACGCCATGCTTTCCAGCGGCGTGTAGCCCCACGGCTCGTAGTAAGAGGGATATACCGTAAGGTCGAATCCGGGCATCAGGTCGTAATAAGCCAAGTTTACGATGCCGTCGTTACCGTCGAGGTAGCAGGGCACGAAGATTACTTTCACGCGCATGTCTTTAGCGTTCGACATATTCAAATATTTCAACATATCGAGCACTTGGTCATGGCTCATGTTATGCAGCCAGTGGGTGATAAACGGACATTCGAGGGGGGTATCAAAGTCTTCCTTGCTCTTCAGCCGGTCAGCCAAGTCTTTGCGCGGTTCTCCCACCCATCCCGGCACGCTGACAAACGCCAGCACATCCCGTTTCAGGTTCTTGTCGCGCGTCAAGCGGTTCAGCGCCTCCAAGTACACGTTTATGCCTTTATTCTTGAACTCATAGCGTCCGCTCGTTCCTACCAGCATGGTGTCGTCTCCCAGCCGGGTACCCAGCAGCTTGTTTGCCACGTTCAGCAGCGCCTTGCGTGCTTTCTGGCGTTTTGCGCTGTAACTTCTTCCTTTCGGAACGAAGTCGTCTTCAAAGCCGTTGACCAGTACCACGTCTGCCTGTTTTTCCAACAGTTCCTTACACTCGTTGTCGGTAATGTCGCTCACGGTAGTGAAGCAGTCCACATGGTGCGCCGTCTGTTTTTCGATGGAATGTTTCGATTCCATGTTCAGTTCGCGTGCCATCTGGTCGCCGTTGTAAGCAAATAAATAATCGTAAAGGGGTTTGTTGTTTCCGGCAATAGACCTGCCGATAGAAGTAGCGTGGGTAGTAAAAACAGTCGCTATCTGAGGAACGTGTTTCTGAATATATAAAGCACCGAGTCCGGTCATCCACTCGTTGGCGTGATAAATCACCTTGTCGGCAACTGTCAGGTTATGGCGGTAATAACTTTCAACCACTTTTCCTGCCGCGTACGAGAACATCGAGGCTTCGTCGTAATCGCCATAAGCATGAAGCGAATCTACTTGGAAATCAAGCCAAGCCTGCGTATAGATATCATTTTTTACGGCATAAAAGGGAGTAAAGTCTACCAATATTGTTATCGGGTTTCCGGGGATGTTCCATCGTCCTACCCGGATTTTCAGATTATCCTTCGTTTCCGCTTCTGTTCTCCATGCTTTCAGCAACTCATCGTCTTCGGTAAACAAAGGGTTCTCTTTGCCGGACCAAACGTCTGGTCCGATGAAAAAAAGTCTGTCCGGAAATGCTTCCTGCAATGTCTTCGCCCGTGTAGAAAGTACGGTATAGATACCTCCAACCTTATTACAAACTTCCCAACTCGATTCGAAGATATAGTCCGGAGTTAAAAGTTTATCACTAATCATTACTAATATTTTCTAAATCAGGCGCGAAGTTACGAAAAAACATTGAATTACAACGAACAAAACAAGAAAATAGTTGTTTTTTATTTCCGTATTTTTTCACAGCCTAAATAAGAGCCTGTTTTAATTTTCCGATAAAGCAAGTTTATGCCGGATCTCATCCGCATGGGATAAAGCACCGAACCGCTAAGAATCCCCTACGCAAGCGGCAGGGTTTCCCAGCGGTTCTGTATGTTCGCCCGGAGGCGGAATGTTATGAAGAAAAATATTATTTGGCTACGCGCTCCAGCCACTTCAGCATGAAGAGCATGGTGAACATCGAGATGCAGCAAGCCACCACGAATACCGTCCACGTCATCCAGATGGGGATAGACTCGTATAACACGGCGCCGATGAACAGCAGCTGGTTACCCACGGCGGTAGCTCCTAACCATCCACCTTGCATGATGCCCTGATACTTGGGAGGCGCAACTTTCGACACGAACGAGATGCCCAGCGGCGAGATGTACAGCTCGGCAATGGTGAGCACCAAGTAAGTAGCCATCAGCAGCAGCGGAGTCACTTTAACGGGCGATACTCCGGCAGCGATGATGTCGGCATGAAGCGGAAGGTTGGCTGAGTATGAACCTAACGCCATGATGACGAATCCGGTAGCGGCGATACCCATACCGATGGCAATCTTCTTCGGCGTAGAGGGTTCTTTGCCACGCGCGCGCTGACGGGCGAACACTGCCATTACCAGCGGGGTGAGGAACACCACGAAGAAGGGGTTCAGCGACTGGAACAGCTCAGCGGTGATAGGCATACCGAAGAGGTTCAGGTCGGTGTATTCTTTAGCAAAGAGCGTAAGGGTCAACCCGTTTTGGTGGAACGAGAACCAGAAGAAGATTACCACGCCAAACACGGCAAACAGCGCCATGATGCGTTGTCTTACTTCCTGCGGACTCATTTCTACCGCTGCCGCGCCACCCTTTGCTGCGGTTTCTTTCGATGCGGGGTCGGGGAAGCGGCGTTTGTTTATCACGTAGATTGCCAGCGAGAGCAGCATAGCCGCGATAGCCACTGCAAAAGCGTAATGGAATCCCGTAGAGAACACGTTGAGGTAAGCGTGGGCAAAGGCATCGAGGTCGGTCACCGCCTGTCCGCTCACTTCGGCAGCCAGCGCACGGAAGTTTTCGGCTGCCTGCGGCTGAAGCGTTCCCGCCAAGTGTCCGTGACACAGTTCGGGCAGGTCTGCATTATAGGCAAATCCGTTATGAATCAGCCACCAGTTACGCACGCCCACGGCAGCAGGCGGAGCGAAGATGGCTCCGATGTTGATAAACATGTAGAAGAGCGAGAAGCCGGAGTCGCGCATACTGGCGTACTTCGGATTGTCGTACATCTGTCCTACCAGCGCCTGAAGATTTCCCTTGAACAGTCCGTTTCCGAAAGCGATGACAAACAGTGCCACGCAAGTCATCGTGAGCAGCATCGTTTTGTTAGCCTCGGTAGCCTCGGAAGGGATTGCAAGCAGAACGTATCCCACCGCCATCAGCACAATCCCCGTCAGGATAGTACCTTTATAGTTACGAGTTTTGTCGGCTATCACACCTCCCACCAATGCCAAGATGTAAATAGAAAAATAAAATGTAGAATAAATCAGACCGGCTTCTTTCGGGCTCAAAGCGAATTTAGCCTGCAAGAAAAGCACCAGAATCGCCATCATGGTATAAAACCCAAAACGTTCCCCCAAGTTTGCCAATGAAGCTGCGACCAGTCCTTTTGGATGTTTGTTGAACATAAGTTAATGAAGATTTTAAGTTAATACATAGTAAATTAGGGGCAAATATAGGCAAAATCCTCGAATATCCTAATGGTTTGGCTTATTTTTAAAGTGTATTTTCGACCGACAAGGCGCGCCGGGGGTACATTATTTTTCGTACATTTGCGCCGTAGCTTACTTTTAAAACCGACATTGTCATGGCAGATAATTACATAGAAAAACAGTACGAACTGTATCAGGCGCGCAAGGCGGCATGGGAACAGGCGCAGAAAACCAAACGGCGGAAGGCGGCGGAGACGCAACGGAAACCGAGCGTGCTGTTTCAGAATCAGACAAAAAAGATTGTGGCGGTGCATGACCTTTCGGGCGTGGGACGGGTGTCGCTCATGGCGGTTATCCCCATCCTGTCGTCGATGGGCTTTCAGGTGTGTCCGCTGCCTACCGCCGTGCTGTCTACCCACACGCAGTATCCGGTGTATTCGTTCCTCGACCTGACGGACGAGATGAGCCGCATCATCGAGAAGTGGGAGCAACTGAACATCCGGTTCGACACGTTTTACACGGGTTATTTGGGTTCGCCCCGCCAAGCTCAAATAGTAAAAGACTTTATCCGCAAGTTCCGCCGGCCCACCGACTTGGTGGTGGTAGACCCGGTATTAGGCGACAACGGGAGCCTGTATAAGGGAATCTCGGAGGAGATGGTGACCGAGATGAAGACGCTGGCATGGAACGCCGACATCATTACGCCGAACCTTACGGAGATGTTTCTGCTGTGGGGCAAGCCGTATCAGCCTACGGTGACGGACGACGAGCTGAAGACCGCCCTGCGCGAACTTGCCGCAAAGGGTCCGGAAATCGTTATCGTGACGAGCGTACCGGTGGCAGACAATCCGCATACGACGTCGGTGTACGCCTATAACCGCACCGCCCGCCGTTACTGGAAGGTGACGTGTCCTTACCTGCCGGCTCATTATCCGGGCACGGGCGACACGTTTACCAGCGTGGTTACGGGGTCGCTCATGCAGGGCGACAGCCTGCCCATCGCCTTAGACCGCGCCACGCAGTTCATCCTGCAAGGCATCCGAGCCACCTTCGGCTACGAGTATAACAACTTGGAGGGCATCATGCTTGAAAAGGTGCTTCATAACTTGGACATGCCCATTCAGGTGAGCAGTTACGAGTTGGTGGAGTGATATGAGACGGCAGCGCAAGGCAGTTCCACCTCGCCGAAGGGAATCATGGCGTTGAAAAGGCGCATCTTCTGATACCTTCCCACTTCGGTGGCGGGGATGTCGCGCTCTGCCAGCACTCCCTGAGCCAAGAGCGAGGCGCGCCGGGTACCGCAGAGCAGGGGATGTGAGGGAGTGTACCACCCCGTTCCGTCCCACAGGGCGACGTTGGCTATCGAAGTGTCGGTAATCAGTCCGCGACGCACTATCAGCACATCGTCTGCCGCTCCGCGCAGGGCAAACAGACGGTCGAGCAGCGAGCGGTCGGCGCTCTTGTAACGATAGTCCGCCTCATCGCAATCTACCATCGTCAGACTCTTCACGGGGCGTATGCGGTAGGGGAAATATTCCACCTGCTCCACCCCGCGCCCGTACACCACGCGGCAGCGCGTCCGGCCGGCATAACCTCCGGGGTGAATCACGTCTTCCAGCCGGAGCGGTTCTACCCCACCCCATACGGCGGTGCGCGTGGCGTTCATCCGCCGGTTATGCAGGTCGAGGTTCCACGCCCTGCCCCCTTCTATCCGTATCGTTTCAATAAATCGGCACATAAACTTTTTGTATCATTTCTTCGTACTCGCTGCGCGCATCGCTCATAAAGGTAATGCCTCCGCCGCTCTTGAACACCATCGACCCGTCGGGACGCTGTTCGAGGAAGCGAATCAGCACCGCGCTGTCAAGGTTCGTCCCGTCGAACCAGCCCATGATGCCGGTGTAGAATCCACGCTCGCAGGTCTCTGCCTCGCGGATGATTTCCACGGTTTTCCGCTTCGGCGCACCGGTTATCGAGCCGGCAGGAAGGAGGCGGAAAAAGAGGTCGCCCAAGCGTTCGCGGTAGTCGTCGGGGAGGCGTCCGCGTATCTCCGAACTCATCTGGAGCAACGCGCCGCAGTGGGTCTGCAAGCGGTCTAAGTAGCGATAGCGGGTTACGGTTACTTCGGTGGCTATCCGGCTCAGGTCGTTGCGTATCAGGTCGGTTATCGTGGCGTGTTCGGCAGACTCTTTCTCATCGCTCAGCAGGCGGGAAGCGGCATCGGGCAGCAGGGCATCGATGGTTCCCTTCATGGGATGTGAATACACGAACCCGTCGGCGATGCGCACGAAGATTTCGGGCGAGAACACCGTGAAGCGGTCTTTCAGCCAGAGCTTGTAGCGGGCTTGGGTATGGCGGAACACGTCGAGCAGTGAAAGGTTCGTCGTTACGGGTGTGGCGCAAGTAAGATTGGTGAGGAACGAGTTGCCGGCGTAGATGTTCCGTCTCACCACATCGAACGAGCGACGGTAGGCTTCAAACGGCTGCGGAAATGCTTCCCATAAGACGGAGTGACGCAACGGCAAGAGCGGTTCATCGGTATTCGAACGACCGGGGAAAACATACCGAAGCTCATCAGCGGGGATTTCTTCCAACGGTTCTACCAAGCAGTGCGCCTCATCGAAATCGATCAGGAAGAAGAACTCGCGGCGTTCGCTCCCCCAGCGGTTCATGCGCCGTATCGCCTCGGCGCGCGGACGGAACACGAGCTTACTCATGGCTGCGGCGGGTTTTAAACGAGGTGATATAGACGGTAATGCCCGCAGCCACGGCAAGCATCAGCGCCTTGAGCCACCACGGGTGGAACAACAGCAGGATGCAGTGGAGCGAGGTGAGCCAGAGCAGCGTGAGCGACACGATTTTGGCACGCAGGGGGATGGCGCGGTCTTCACGGAAGCTGCGGATGTACTCACCCAAGTATTTATGACGGAGCAGCCACCCGTATGCCTTCGGCGAACTGCGGAAGTATAGGGCGGCGGTGAGGAGCAGAAAAGGCGTGGTGGGCAAGACAGGCAAGAAGATGCCCGCCACACCCAGCGCTAAAGAGAGTGTGCCTACTGACAGATAAATGTATTTCATGCCGGCAAAGATAGGCTGTTCTCACCACATTTTTCAAATTTCATTGCTTTTTATTTTCTACGCCGGTACACACACTTCATTTCACGCACCGGGTTTTCCACACGGCAAAAAGCAAGCCCGACAAAACGAATGCCACGGCTGCCGATACATAGCCCACGACGGGAGGCAACCCGAAACTGTTGTCGGAGATGAGCAGGAAAGAAATGCAGACCGCTGTCATAAACATCGCCGGCAGGAGGGTAATCCAGTAATTCTTTTTCTTGCGCACTAAATAAACCGTCAACGTCCAGAGCGTGAATACTGCCAAAGTCTGGTTTGCCCATCCGAAGTAGTTCCATATCACGTTGAACCCGTCTTCATCGGCAATGTTATACCACAGGAGTGCCAGCGTGACACCGAATACGGGGATGCAGATATAGATGCGCTTGCGGATGGTATGTTGCTCCAGATGCAGGAACTCGGCTATGATGAGCCGGGCACTGCGCAGGGCGGTGTCTCCGCTGGTGATGGGGGCTGCCACTACGCCCAGTATCGCCAAAGCTCCGCCGAATACTCCCAACCATCCTTGAGATACGGTGGTAACCACTTCGGGGGCTTGGAGCGTGGCAGGTACGCCCAGCTCGCCGGCGGCACCTCCATAGAAGAAATACATAGACACGGTGGCCCATATCAATGCTACCACGCCTTCGGTTATCATCGCACCGTAAAACAAGGGCCGCCCTTGACGTTCGCTCTTGATACAGCGTGCCATAAGCGGACTCTGGGTGGCATGGAAACCGCTGATGGCTCCGCAGGCGATGGTGATGAACAGGCAGGGGAATATCGTACCCAAAGACGGATTCATGTTGGCAAGCCCGTCGGTCAGTTCGGGCAGGGAGGGCCATCTGACGAAAAGCACGACCATCAATGCCACTGCCATAAACAGCATGGCTATGGCGAAAAGCGGATAGATGCGGCCGATGATTTTGTCGATAGGCAACATGGTGGCAAGGAAATAGTAAACAAAAATGATGAGGCACCAGATGTAGACCCACGTGAGCGAATCGCTGCACAGCTTGCCGAGAATGATTGCCGGGCTATACACGAACACGGCACCTACCATCAGCAGCAGGAAGACGGAGAATACCAGCATCACTTTCTTGGTGCGTCCGCCCAAGTAAGCGCCCACCAGTTCGGGCAACCCTGCCCCGCCGTGGCGCATGGAAAGCATACCGCTCAGGTAATCGTGGACGGCTCCGGCAAAGATACACCCGAAAACAATCCACAGGTAGGCAGAAGGACCGAACTTGGCACCCATAATCGCCCCGAAGATAGGGCCTGTGCCTGCAATGTTCAGAAACTGAATCATGAAAATTTTCCATCCGGGAAGCACCACGTAATCTACCCCGTCTGCCATGCTTACCGCCGGGGTGGGACGGTCGTCGGGAGCAAACACCCGCTCTACAATGCGCCCGTAAACAAGGTAGCCCACCACAAGGGCCACAAGGCTCAATACAAATGTTATCATAGTTTTATCTGTTGTTAAATTGTTTCAGTCTGTAACAAACGGATGCAAAATTATGAATAATCTTTATAAACCGGCTTGTGTTTCTACAAAAAAGTTTCCTCCGGTGTATTGGCGTGTGTGTATTTTCGTGCTTTTCCTGCGAGCAGAGGCGAACGGTCACGGTGGCTGAATGGAAAAGGAATATATAAAGAAAAACGGAAGAGTGAATAATGAATGACGGCAATGCCCTGTCTGCCATTCATTATTCACCTTTCAGTTACTGTTTTTTCATCGTGCAGCGTTTGCGCGTCTTGCGGTCGCAGTAACGCTTGCACTGCGCACATATATCGTAGCCTAACATCGCCCCCAGTATGAAATCTTCTTCGGGCGTGAGCATGTTCAGCGGGCGGGTCACCATCAGACGGATGGCTTCGATGCACTCCGCCTTGCCGAAAAACAAGTTGATGCGCTCGCCGTCCACGGGCTGGATAACGAAACGGATATGCTGGCTTTTCAGGCGGTTTACGGCAAAGTCTTCGTACTTCTTGTTGGTGGTGTAAAGCACCATCTGGCGCACGCCTTTCTTAAACTCGTAAACGTGGTTGAGGAACACTTTCAGTTCGGAAGGATGAATATCGGGGGTTATCATAGGCTTTTTCGATTTATATATGTGTCAGTGAAACTTCGTTAGAAACAGAGAGAAAAGGGTTATGCCAAGTCAGCTTTCAGCAGGTCGGTCCATGCCGATACGCGCGCCTCGGTTTTGTCGCTTTCGTTCATTTCGTCGATAGCCAGCCCTACAAACTTTCCGTCTGTCACGGCGATAGACGAGCTGTACGTATATCCGGTGTCGGGCACAGCCCCCACGAAACGGCATCCGCTGTCTTTCAGGTCTTCGTAGATAACCCCCATGCCGTCGCAGAAAGTATCGGAGTAAGATTCCGAGTCGCCGCAGCCGAACAGGGCAATCACTTTATCGGAGAGGTTCATCCCTTTCAACACCTTAACACCGTCGTACCAGTCGTCTTGCAGTTCGCCGTCGCCCCATGTCGAAGTACCCAGCACCAATGCTTCGTAACTCCCGGCAAGCTCGGCAGTCATCTTGCTCACATCGTGCACATCGGCAGCAGCCACACCTAATTTTTCAGCAATCATGCGTGCAACAGACTCGGTAGTGCCTGTTGTAGAACCATAAAAAATACCAATTTTTTTCATTGTCTTCATTATTAAAATTCGATACCGCAAAGTAACAGCATCGCAGGCAGTTATGAAATACCTAAAAATTGGGATTTTTCAGTTCGTGCGGAAAAGAGAACTAACTACAAAGGGAATCTGTATAAGACGGATTCATTTTCATTTTCCCTTACTCCATACAAATAATTTTTGTCTACGCAAAATGTATTGACAGGGAAAGGCAGGATATACTTCCGTACTTTATTACCCGTCCAGTCAAAACACAATACTTCACTGGATGCGCCTCCCTGCATGTCAAACTCATTCACGCTTAAAGGAGAATAAAGGAAGCAAATCAACTCATCCGAAACTGCCATTGCACCCAGCCCCATAATACTTGCATCGTAATCCAATCCATACCGATTATTCGTTTTTACCTACTCTGCGTAATCTGTAATGCTCAATAAAATTCCCGTTTTCATTCATCTTCTTTCAAATCGAACATTTTTACCGAATATCTGAAAACGGAAGATTGGTTTTTTCTTCCGTTCTTTGCAACAGAAATGTAACAGCCATGACACAGAAAAACCAAATTTCAACTTTTTTGCTCACGGTGTGCCTGCTGTTGGCGGGGTGTGACATGATAGAGTATCATCCGTATGACTTGGACATCGACGGGGAGACGGGTATCAACGAGAAGAACATCGCGATTATCGAGGAAACGGGTAAAGGAAGAAAGGAATTTGCCTTTGCCGTTATCAGCGATACGCAACGGTGGTACGATGAAACGGAGGATGCGGTGGAGGCTATCAACCGGCGCACGGACGTGGACTTTGTGGTGCATACGGGAGACCTGTCGGACTTCGGAGCGAAGCTGGAATTTGAGAAACAACGCGACATACTGAACCGCCTGAACGTGCCTTACGTGTGTTTGCTGGGGAATCACGACTGCCTTGCCACGGGGAAAGAGGTGTTCAACATCATTTTCGGGGAAGAGGATTTTGCGTTTACGTATGGCAACACGCGCTTTATCTGCCTGAACACCAATGCACTGGAGTTTGACTACACCGATGCCGTCCCCGACTTCACTTTCTTGTCAAACGAGCTTGCATCGCTCACGCCGGAGGTGGAGAAGACGGTGGTGGCGATGCACGCCGCTCCTTACTCGGAGCAGTTTAACAACAACGTGGCTCCCATTTTTCACTATATCATCGACCAATTCCCGAAACTGCAATTCTGTATCCACGGACACGGGCATAACATTACGGTGAACGATTTTTTCGACGACGGTACGCTGTATTACCAGTGTCCGTGTGCAAAAAAGCGGGCGTACCTTTACTTTACCATCAACGAAAACGATTATACCTATGAAGTGGTTTATTACTAACTTGTTGCTATGCATCGTCTTGGTGTCTGCCCGGGCAGCTTCGTCCGACTCGCTTGCCGCCCCACGGAAATGGGACAAGCGCGTACACCTGAAATATAAAGGCTGGGAACGGCTGAAGCCTACTCATGCCAAATGGCAGTACGCCGGAGGCATGGGCGTATCGAGCGTAGGAGTGGGATGGGACTACGGGAAACGCCGCCAGTGGGAAACAGACTTCCTCATCGGCTACCTGCCCAAGAAATATGCCAGCAAGTTCCGGCTGACGTTTACGGTGAAGCAGAATTACATCCCGTGGAGCATCACGTTTGCCGACCGCTGGGTGGCGGAGCCTTTCTACTGCGGACTTTACATAACCACCATCGCGGGAGAGGAGTTTTGGGAAAAAGAGCCGGGACGATACCCTAACTCGTATTACAACTTCAGTACGAAGATTCGCCCGTATATCTTCGTGGGACAGCGCTTCGGGGTAGATGTTCCCCACTCGCTGCTGCGCAACGTATCGTTTTATTACGAAATAAGTACCTGCGAGCTTTACCTCGTCAGCAAAGCTACAAACAAGAGCCTGAGCATGAAAGACATCCTCCGCATCTCGTTCGGGGCGAAGGTGTACTTGTTCAGAGACTGAGACAAAAACACGAAAGGATGCCCACGGTGTGTATGTGTGGCGCATCCTTTCGTGTTTCGTAGTTATTCCGCTTCCCTCGCCTTTGCAGACATACGTCCGCCGCTCCGGTTCATCACCTGCTCAAAATCGCGGACGATATTCCTACCCATGTTCACGCGCGTACTGTCTACCTTTCGGATGGCAACAGGCGTTACGGCATCTTTATATTTTGCCTTGCCGAGTCGGAACTTCATGTCGTCCAGATTACCGGAAATGTTCAGCCCCAACTTGAACGGCACGGGCGACTTGAGGATGGAGATGTGATAATCGAAATTCATATCCAGCCCCTGCGTTCCTCCCACGGCAGCTTTGTAGCGGTCTATCTGAACCACGAACGGGTAGATGGTAACGTCGCCGTCGTCAACGGTAAGGTTGACCGAAATACTGTCGAACACGTTCCGCTCTTTGTTCTTAAACAGGAGTTTCTTAGATATTTCGGCAAAGGTCTCTCCGTCCATCAGTACCAGACTGTCTCCTTTGATGTGAACCGCCGCGCGCAGCGAAGGTATCTTGATGTTGAGTGCCGAGTCGAGTACCGTTTCGGCAGCCGCCTCAAAGTCGACCGTTCCTTTAAACGAGCGCAGCATCGGGACGATGGTGTCGAGCGACGGGGCAAACTCTACCAGCCTGCCGATGTTGATGCGCTTCAGGCGGAAATCGAAGCCGGCATATCCCCTCGCCTTGCGTTTGGCGCGATACACTAACGTGGCACGCATGTCGGCATCCAGTCCGCGCATACTGAGGTTTTTCAGGTGAACCGCCTGATTACGCACGTCTACCGCCCCGTTTACGTTCTCGAACACCATCTTTCCGTAAGTAACCCGCTTCAGGTTGGTCTGCAACTCAAAGTCGATGTTCTTGGGGATGACAAACAGTTCCATCGGGGCATCGCTGCTCGCCGTATCCACTTCTGCCTGCAAGGTATCCTGCGGGAAATTCAGCGAATTGATAAGCTGGTTACAGTCTAAGTTGCGCGATGAGATTTCAAGATTGGCACGCAACATCCGATGGTGTTTCATGGCTCCGTACAAATCATGTACCGCTCCTGACGCCGTCAGGTTCGAACGCCCGATGCGCATACTTGCATTCCGCAGCGTAATCGCCCGGTTGCCCACCGTGACCGAAGTTTTCCGCATCCGTATGGGCAAGGCGAACTGCGGCGTACGAACGGTAAGGCGGTTGAAGCCGATGATGCCTTTCGGAATCCACAGCGAATCGCGCACCTTGTCGGCTGTCACGGCAAAGCCTCCTTCGTCCATTCCCATCTTCATGTCGCCTAATCGGCAGAACAACGTATCGGTTTTCAGCGACAAGTCGACCTGAGGCTTTTCGGGATTCTTCCGCTGAGGCTGCAAGCGCACGGTAGCGTTTGCCTTCTGGCAATACACGCCTAACGAATCGCCCAGCGCCCCCTTCAGCCGGTTGACCTCCAATTTACATTCTACGCTCACAATCCGCGTGGTGTCTTGCGGGTTGGTAGACTTGACGGTGGCTTTCAGATGAGCCACGTCCGACGACAAGCGGGGCGCACGTACCTTGATGGTGCTGACGTCCAGTTTTGCCGCCAAGAAATCGTTTCCGATAAACGCCAGCGAAGCATCCCCCAGAAACTCGAAATGCTTCGTGGAGTCGCGCAGCGCAAGCCCCTGCATGTTCAGTTTGCCGCCCGCACGGATACGCCCCAAGTCTTGTTTCTTGAGCGACGACAGCCGGCAGTGCAGCCGCAGGTCGGCATCCAGCTTACCTTCGATGGCAACCCCTTTCTGAAGCGGGAACGTCTGGGCAAGCGCCGTAAGGTCTACTTTCGACTGGGTATTGAAAGTAATGTCCGGGTCGCCCAGCAAATCTTGAATCTTCGCATCAGCCAAGATTTCGGTATGCGCACCCCGGAAACGGAAAATCTTCAAATCGGCATACGAAGGAGTGTGCCGCATCAGGTCAACGTAGGCATAAAAGTCAGCCTCGAAATTGTCAATCCCGTAAGGCATCCGGTCATATTTCGCCGACGCATCCTTTATCGTTACCTTGAGCGTAGACACGGGCATTTGATTTTTACCGTATAACCCCTTCAGCGTTCCCTCCACCGTCACGTTTCCCTGCGCCTTCACTTTTTCTTTCTTCAGCACGCTTTCAGGAATTATATGAAGCACCGTTTCGAGCGAGGGTGCATGTAGCCCGTATGTGAGGTCGGTTTCGAGGACACGGCGCAACGTATCGCGGCGTAGCGTCCCCTTCACGTCGAGTTCGACACCGTTTACCGCCAGCCGTGCATTCCGCAGCGTAAGCGTCCGTGTGGCGCGGTTCAGGTCGACATCGGTTTCCACCTCCGTGGCAATCTTGTTAGCCAGCAACTGCCCGTCTTGCCAGAAGAGAATATTTTCGTTGTCGAATTTCAGGTTCATCATCGAGTGCCCTTTTTTCAGCGACGCTCTCAGGTTCAGATTCGCATTCTTCAGGTCGGCATATACGCGCGTCTCACGGTCGTCGAACGTAACGTTCGCCCGCTTCAGCCTTACACGGTTGATGTTGATTTCGCTTATCATCATCGCCGTGTCCTGCTTCACGGTGTCCTCCACCGCCGCGGCAGTGGTGTCGGTCAGCGCGATGTCCCAGTTAGCCACCCCGTCTTTCCCCTTATACGCATATACAGAGGCATCTTCCAGTCCTACATAATATAAGTTTATCTTTTTCTCTTTCAGATAATCGATGGGGTTGATCACCACCACACATTTCTTAAACGATACGAGCGAATCGGTTTTCTGCCACAGCGTGTCGCGCACGGCCTTCGAAACCAGCGACCCGTCCGTGAGCTTCAGCCCGAAGCGCGGAAACGAAGAAAAGAAAGTCAGCTCCACGCTCCGCATGTCTAATTTTGCGTTCAGCGAGCGGTTCGCCACCTGCAACACCACGGGCGTAAGTTTTTCGGAAGTAAATACAAAATTGATGGCGACCGCAATAACAGCCAGTATCACAACAATGAGCGAGACAAGCGTTATTGAGGTCGCCTTGATTACTTTACGCACTTTCATTTTCTCTATCCGATATAGTAACTCAATTCAAGATACAAACACCCTTTATGGTTCTCTTCATTTTCGCTGAATTGAATTTTTCCTTCGCGTGCCAGCCACCCGATGGCTGCATTTAATTCTCTGTCTCTAAGCCCTGAAGCCTCTTTTAACTCTTTATACTCCCATCGGCGATTATCGCCATGCAATATGCGCCAGACGATACCGGCGCATTCACCAATCGTTTGTACATTCATAGTTGTAAGTTTTTTAGATTTGCCTCCCAAATATCATAATTTTTGTCGAATCATCCAAATTTTCATACTTTTTTATTATGCTGCTTCAAAGTTTCTTCCTATATTTATACGTCGTTTTTAAGATTTTATTTCGATTGTTTAATCTTTAAATTATTAGCGTATGAGAAAGTATTTAGCAGAAATGATAGGAACGATGGTACTCGTTCTTATGGGATGCGGAAGCGCGGTTTTTGCTGGAAACGCTGCCGCTGAAGTGGGAGCCGGCGTAGGTACGCTGGGTGTTGCTCTGGCATTCGGGCTTGCGGTAGTAGCAATGGCATATACCATCGGCGGAGTGTCGGGCTGCCACATCAACCCTGCCATTACGCTGGGCGTATGGCTTTCGGGCAGGATGACGAATAAAGATGCCATCATGTATATGATATTCCAGATCATCGGAGCCATCATCGGTTCGCTGATTCTTACGCTGCTGGTTTCTACGGGCGGGCATGGAGGTCCTACCCTGAGCGGCTCGAACACGTTCGACCCCGGCGAGACGGCTCAGGCGTTTGTTGCCGAGGCGGTGTTTACGTTCATCTTCGTGCTGGTGGTGCTGGGTACGACCGATGAGAAGAAAGGTGCCGGAAACTTGGCGGGACTTGCCATCGGTTTGTCGCTGGTACTGATTCACATCGTGTGTATCCCTATCACGGGGACATCGGTCAATCCGGCACGCAGCATCGGTCCGGCACTGATGGAAGGCGGACAGGCACTGTCTCAACTCTGGCTTTTCATCGTGGCTCCTTTTGTGGGGGCGGCATTCAGTTCGATGGTATGGAAGACCATCGGAGGCGGCAGAAAACGCTAACCGCAGCACCGGCAAGCTTTACGAATAGAAACCATGAACCCTACGGCTTGAAAGAAAGGAGGCTAACGGTAGCGTTCTGACGGAAAAATTTCATAGAGCGGAAGCTCTGCTAATAAAAGAAAAAAATCACTCCCCAGAAGCGTCCGGGGAGTGATTTTTTTATACATACGAACAAAAGATTATCCTTCGATTTCACTCAATTCGAGCCAGCGCATGGTCTTTTCGTCCAGCTCATCGTTGAGCACGGGCAGGCGTTTCGATTTCTCCGTCAGCTCGTCTACGCTCAGCGTACCGCTGCACAGGGCTTCTTCGATGGCTTTCTTTTCACTTTCAAGTCCGGCGATTTCCACCTCTAACTGTTCAAATTCCTTACGCTCCTTGAAGGTCATGCGGCGGCGTTCGTTGGTGCGGACGCGCTTGGTTTTTTCCTCCTTCGGCTTTGCCGCTGCTTTCCGCTCATGTTCTTCTTTGGCGAGCTTCCACTCGCGGTAGTCGGTATAGTTGCCGGGGAAGTCGCGGATGTCTCCCTGCCCTTTGAACACCAACAGATGGTCTACCACCTTGTCCATAAAGTAACGGTCGTGACTCACCACGATGACACACCCCTTGAAGCTCTGCAAGTATTCTTCAAGCACTTGGAGGGTCACGATGTCGAGGTCGTTCGTAGGCTCGTCGAGCACGAGGAAGTTGGGGTTACGCATCAGTACCGTACACAGGTACAGCCGCCTGCGCTCTCCGCCGCTCAACTTATACACGTAGCTGTGTTGGGTTTCGGGCGTGAAAAGAAAATGTTGCAGGAACTGCGATGCCGTGAGCCGCTTGCCGTTGCCCAGCTCGATTACCTCGGCGATGTCGGTTATCACGTCGATTACCTTCATCTGTTCATCGAACTGCAATCCCTCTTGCGAGTAGTAGCCGAAGCGTACCGTTTCGCCGATGTCGATCCGTCCGCTGTCGGGCTTCTCCAGCCCCATCAGAATCTTGATGAAGGTAGATTTCCCCGTACCGTTATTGCCCACGATGCCCATCTTTTCGTAGCGGGAAAAGATGTACGAAAAGTCGTCGAGTATCTTCAGGTCGCCGAAGCTCTTACACAGATGGTCTGCCTCGAATATCTTCGACCCGATGTAGGCAGCCTTCACGTCGAGCTTCACCTGCGCGTCGTACGTGCGGCGTTTCGCCACTTTCTCCAGCTCGTAGAACGCCTCCTCGCGGTAGCGTGCCTTGTGTCCGCGCGCCTGCGGCATCCGGCGCATCCACTCCAGCTCGGTACGATACAGGTTATTGGCACGGGCGGTCTCGGCATTTGCCGCATCGATGCGCTCTTGCCGTTTCTCTAAATAATAGCTGTAATTTCCTTTATACGAATAAATGCGGCGGTTATCTATCTCGATGATTTCCGAACACACGCGGTCAAGAAAGTAACGGTCGTGCGTCACCATGAGCAGGCTGAGTTTCCCACGGTTGAGATACTCTTCGAGCCACTCGGTCATGTCGAGGTCCAAGTGGTTGGTCGGCTCGTCCATTATCAGCAAGTCGGGTTCGGTAATCAGTACGTTGGCAAGTGCCACCCGCTTCAGTTGTCCGCCGGAGAGGTTCTTTATCGGCTGGTTGAAATCGCGAATCTTCAGTTGCGACAGAATCTGTTTCGCCCGCCGCTCGTAATCCCACGCCTTTTCATGCTCCATGCGCGCCAGCAGGTCGTCCATCCCCGGATTGCCCGGCGTTTCCATGCACCGCTCATACTCTTTTATCAGCTCCACCACAGGCGTGCCGTGATAGAAGCAGGCTTCGAGCACGGTCAGCTCGCCGGGATAGTGCGGACTCTGCTCCAGATAGCCCACGCGCAGGTCTCGCCGATAAGTAATCTTGCCCTCATCATACCCCTCCTTGTCTGCCAGAATGTTCAGCAGGGTGGTTTTCCCCGACCCGTTTTTGGCTATCAGCCCGATGCGCTGTCCTTCAGCAATGCCGAACGATATGTTCTGGAAAAGCACAAGGTCGCCAAACGATTTGGTCAGGTTTTCTACTTGTAAATACGGAACCATGATTGTTTTATTTCTATGGATGGTTTTTCGATTAAATAACGGCTTCCGCCTCGCGCCGTATCCGCAGGTATTCTGCCTTCAAGTCGCAAGGCTCACCGCGGCTTACCTTGTTCCAAATCAGCGATACGGGGTAAACCATAAGCCGGGTATCGGCAAAACGGAGTGCGGGATATTCTTTTTTCCCGTCGATGACGGTAACCCAGTCCATTCCGTCCATTTCGTTGACTAATATCGTACCGAAAGCGATGCCGAAATTCTCCCACGCCTGACGGTTTCCGGGCTTGAATTTCCCCTCGTCTACCATGCGCTGAAGGTTGGCAATGTCTGCCTCATGCGCCGTGAAATCTTTCGACAACTGCTTTTTCAGCGTAGAAACCGCCCAGTCATAGCCTTCGTTGATGGTGTTGATTTCGAGAACACGCACGGGGATGACATCGTGCCACGGTTTTTCGTCCGGCTGACGCACGCGGAGCGATGCCACAATGTCCTCGCCCGGTTTGGGGCTGTCGCCTTTACGCACGGTAAACGAACATTCCACGCTTATGCTTCCGCAACCGGTTATCCAGATGTGGGAAACGTAATCGGTGCCTTCTTCATTAAATGCTTCGGCAAAGTAAACGCAGTCCCACGCGCCCACCTTTACGGGTTTGGAACCGGACGTGTGGCGCAGTTCGTCTGCCATGCAGTCTTTGGCATAGTTACGGTTCTCGCCCTGATAAGCCGAGATGCGGAAGTTTCCGTTCCACTTTTCGGGATTGTAAAACAGGAAACTGTCTTCGGCTTCTTCCGCCTCACACCAGTTGTCGGGATATTCCAACGAAAACCATGACCCCGGAGATATATACTTCATCATAGGCATCAGGTTATTTTTCGGGAAGAATTTCTATCCAGTAATCATCGGGGTCGTTGATGAAATACAGCCCCATCGCCTCGTTTTCGAAACATACGCAGCCCATCTCTTTGTGATACGCACGCGCCTCGTCGTAATCGCCGCCCACGCGGAAACAGAGGTGGCTCTCGTTCTCGCCCAGCTCGTAGGCTTCGGTGTGGTCTCGCAGCCACGTCAGCTCCAGCAGAAAGCCGCTCACCTCGTCGGTAAGGTAAACCAGCGTGAAAGAGCCGTCGACAGCCTCCTTGCGGTGAGACTCTTTCAGTCCCAATGCCTTATCGTAGAACTCGATACTGCGCTTCAAATCGGTTACATTGATATTGAAATGGTCAAATCTTCCTTTTACTTTCATATACATTATTATATATAAGTGATTACTCAAATAATAATTCGCGCTGCCCGCGGCGGGCAAGCACAATCATCCTTCCTCCGTTCGCCTCTGCCACGGAGCGGAAAGCTGCTGCCTCGGCATACGCCTCATCGAAGTGCATCGGTACAAACACGGCGGTCTTCACCTGCTCTACAAACTGGCGTGCGCCGCGCATGTATTCGCGTCCCAAGCGGGGGTCGACGGGAAACATCGCCAAGTCGAGCCCGGAGGTATAACTGCGAAGGTCGGCAAGCTCATGAAGGAAATTCTTTTCGTATCCGCGCCACTCCGCCTCGCTGCTCTCGTCCATCCAGTGCCAGTTATTCAAATCGCCCGCATGGAAAATCTTTTTTCCCCCGACTTCTACCAAGAACGAAACGCCCACATCGGTAGAGCCGAAGGCGCGCACGGCGAGACACTCGTCGGCATACGTATCGCCTTTTTTCAGGAATATGGCTTCATCTTTTCCGGCGCGGCGGCGGCGCAGGATGTCTTTCGAGAACAGGTAAACGATGTCCGGACGCTGTTCGCGCCACTTCAGCACCTCCCGGCTGAAATGGTCGGCATGAAAATGGCTCGCCAGCACGTAAAACCGTCCGTCACGTTGCAGCAACTCGCTGTGAAGGATTCCGCTGTCCGGACCTTCCGAATCCTCAAAATAATCGAATACCAGCGTAAAACCGCTGCCCACCAGAGCGAAACCGCTGTGATACAAATAGATTAATTCCATTTACCGCACGGCGATACATTCGATTTCCACCAATGCCCCTTTCGGCAACGCTTTTACAGCCACAGCCGAACGTGCCGGGAAATCGCCTTCGAAATACTTGGCATATACGGCGTTCATATCGGCAAAGAGCGACATGTCGGCAAGGAAAACCGTTGTTTTTACGATGTTCGCCGTGGTAAGTCCGGCTTCAGCCAATACGTTTTTAATATTTTCGAAAACCTGAATCGTTTGTTCCGTTACTCCTCCTTCAACAAACTCACCCGTTGCCGGATTTACCGGAATCTGTCCGGAAAGAAACACCATACCGTTTGCTTCGATAGCTTGGCTGTACGGACCGATTGCCGCAGGAGCTTTTTCTGTAAAAATAACCTTCTTCATCGTTCTTAAATATCTATTTAAATTAATTCAACGGCTAAGTTAGCACAAATCTTTCATTTGTGGGCAGAAAAGAGAAAAAAAACGGCATTTATTAGATTTTCTGACAAAAAACATTTACCTTTGTCGATGTAATCATGTAAAACGAGGTTAGCAAGACACCTCTGGCATGGCTACTCCTTATTATACCAAATAAAGAATAATATCAATTAAATCCGTAATTTACTGACGCGCAACGATTACGACACCGATTCTTTATGATCAGTGTTAATCGGCATTATGTACTGCGTTGCCGCTAAATTACTAATCTCATTACACATTTTTATATGTATAACATCATTCAATTAAACGACAAAGACTTGTCGGAACTTCAACAGATAGCCAAAGAGTTGGGTCTGAAAAAAGTCGAATCGCTTCGTAAAGAAGACTTAGTCTACCGTATCTTAGACGAACAAGCCATCGTAGGCGCAAACAAAGCGGCAGAACGGAAAGAGGGACAACCCCGCAAACGTTCACGCATCAGCGTTAAAAAAGAGGGAGACAAAGTTTATACTGCAACAAAAGACAAGGCACAAAAATTAGAAGCCAACACACCTGCGTTACCTGCACCTACACTTTTGTTTAAAGAAGAGGCAGCCGCAGCCCCGACTGAAAAAGCCAACGCAACAGAAGAAGCTAAAACAGAAACACCGGAAGTAAAGCAGCCTAAGAAACGCGGACGCAAACCGGGCTCGAAAAACAAATCGACGCTGGCACGCGAGGCAATGGAAGCACAGAAAAAAGCGGAAGAAGAGAAAAATACAGAAGCCCAAGAGGTAGTTGTTCCTGCTGCTGAAGATGACATGGAGCTTCCACCGCTCGACCTGAAGGGCGGAGACGATTTCGTTCCCATCGAAGACCTTCCTTCCGAAAAATTTGAAATCCCCTCGGAACTGCTCGGCAAATTCGAAGCTACCAAAGTAGAACCTCCTACTCTCCCTGCCAAAGAGCAAAAAAACCCGAAATTCCAACCGCGCCAACAACGGCAGAATAACAATCGGAACAATAACCGCCCGAACGTTAACAATAATCCGAACAACAATAATAACAATACCCCGGCTGCACAGACGGAAGCACCGGCAAACCAACCCGCCGCAGCTCCGCAACCTGCCAAACCGGTTGAAAAGGTTTACGAATTTGACGATATCCTGAAAGGAACCGGCGTTCTGGAAATCATGCCCGACGGTTACGGATTCCTCCGCTCATCTGATTACAACTACCTGTCGTCACCCGACGATATTTATGTTTCTCAGTCGCAAATCAAACTGTTCGGACTGAAAACCGGAGATACCGTAGACGGAATCATCCGCCCGCCCAAAGAAGGAGAAAAATATTTCCCGCTGGTAAAAGTATCTAAAATCAACGGACTTGAACCGTCGCTGGTGCGCGACCGCGTTCCGTTCGACCATCTTACACCGCTTTTCCCCGACGAAAAATTCAAGCTCTGCAAGGGTTATGACGACAATCTTTCGGCTCGCGTAGTCGATCTGTTCTCACCCATCGGAAAAGGACAGCGCGCACTTATCGTGGCTCAGCCCAAGACGGGTAAGACGATTCTGATGAAAGACATCGCCAATGCCATCGCAGCCAACCATCCGGAGGTGTATATGATTATGCTGCTCATCGACGAACGTCCGGAAGAAGTAACCGACATGGCGCGCAGCGTAAACGCCGAAGTGATTGCTTCGACTTTCGACGAACCTGCCGAACGCCACGTGAAGATAGCGGGCATCGTACTGGAAAAGGCGAAACGCATGGTAGAGTGCGGACACGATGTGGTTATCTTCCTCGACTCTATCACCCGACTGGCACGCGCTTACAACACCGTTTCGCCGGCATCGGGCAAAGTGCTTTCGGGTGGTGTGGATGCCAACGCCCTGCACAAACCGAAACGTTTCTTCGGAGCGGCACGAAACATCGAAGGCGGAGGCTCGCTGACCATCATCGCCACGGCTCTTATCGACACGGGCTCGAAGATGGACGAGGTTATCTTCGAAGAGTTCAAGGGAACGGGTAACATGGAGCTTCAGCTCGACCGCAACTTGAGCAACAAGCGCATCTTCCCGGCTGTCAACATCGTGGCTTCAAGCACGCGCCGCGATGACTTGCTGCTCGACAAGACGACGCTTGACCGCATGTGGATTCTGCGTAAGTACCTGTCGGACATGAACCCGATAGAGGCGATGGATTTCGTGAAAGACCGTTTGGAGAAAACGAAAGACAACGAAGAGTTCCTGATGAGCATGAACTCTTAATCCGGAGAAAAAAACGCTATTTTCTTAAAAAAAACGACATTTTGTTTGGAATCACCAAATTTATGCCTACATTTGTGCATCGAATAACTGAAAAGAACAACTTGATATGAAACAAACGATGGTAAATACATTCTTCTGGTGGCGCCTCTTACAACTCCATAGGTCGTAAGGGAAATCAGTCGTGTGTATATACCAATCGAATCAAGATATAGCGTAACGGGCTGTCGTACTTTACGGCAGCCCGTTTTTTTTTTTCGAATCAGAATCATACAAAATACAAATGCAACTATGAAAACTTATCAAGTAAACGAGAATGGCTATTACGGAGAATTTGGCGGGGCATACATCCCCGAAATTCTCCACCGGTGTGTGGAAGAGCTGCGAAACGCCTACCTGAAGGTAATGGACAGCGAGGATTTCAAACAAGAATTTGCCGCTTTGCTGCGCGATTATGTGGGCCGTCCCTCGCCGCTCTACCTCGCCCGCCGACTGTCTGACAAGTACGGCTGCAAGATTTACCTGAAGCGTGAGGACTTAAACCACACGGGAGCACACAAGATAAACAACGCCATCGGTCAGGTACTGATAGCCCGACGGATGGGAAAGAAACGCATCATCGCCGAAACGGGTGCCGGACAACACGGCGTTGCCACCGCTACGGTCTGTGCGCTGATGGGCATGGAATGTGTGGTTTACATGGGTAAAACAGACGTGGAACGCCAGCACGTAAACGTAGAGCGGATGAAGATGCTCGGAGCGCGGGTGGAGGCGGTAACATCGGGCAACATGACGCTGAAAGATGCCACCAACGAAGCGATTCGCGACTGGTGTTGCCATCCTGCCGACACGTATTATGTCATCGGTTCTACCGTAGGGCCTCATCCCTATCCCGACATGGTGGCACGGCTCCAGTCGGTCATCAGCGAGGAAATCAAAAAGCAGTTGACGGAACAGGAGGGACGCGACTATCCGGATTATCTGATGGCTTGCGTGGGCGGAGGAAGCAATGCCGCCGGAACCATTTATCATTATTTAGACGACGAGCGCGTGAAAATCGTGCTGGCGGAAGCCGGAGGCAAGGGCATCGACACGCTGATGTCGGCAGCTACCATCCAATTAGGACGGTTAGGTATCATCCACGGTGCGCGCACGTTAGTGATGCAGGACGAAGACGGACAGATAACGGAGCCTTATTCCATCTCTGCCGGACTGGATTATCCGGGTATCGGACCGATGCACGCTAACTTGGCAAGGCAGCATCGAGCCACGGTGCTCGCCATAAACGACGATGAGGCTGTACGGGCGGCTTACGAACTGACCCGGTTGGAGGGTATCATCCCGGCATTAGAGTCGGCTCATGCCCTCGGAGCGTTGGAAAAGATGAACTTCCGCCCCACCGACGTGGTGGTGCTCACCGTATCGGGACGCGGAGACAAAGACATTGAAACTTACTTGGCAAACAATCCTTACTAAACTATCTGATTATGAAAACTTACAGCTATACTGCCCAGCATAAGACGTTATTGGGCGACCTCCATACGCCGGTCAGCACATACATGAAGGTGCGCGACCTTTTTCCGCAGAGTGTATTGATGGAAAGTTCGGATTATCACGGGGTGGAAAACAACCGCTCGTTCATCGGGCTGAACCCGATAGCAAGCATCGGGGTGAGCCACGGCGTGGCTACGGCAAAGTATCCCGACGGCAGTACCGAGGAACATCCCATCACAGAGAACTACCGCGTAGAGGATGCCGTCAGTCGGTTCCTGTCGCGCTTCCACGTGTCGGGCGAGTATGCCCGCTACTGCGGACTTTACGGTTACACCACGTTCAACGCCGTGCGCTACTTCGAGCATATCCCCATCAAAGACAGTTGCGACCCTAAAAACGATGCGCCCGACTTGCTGTACATCCTGTATAAATACCTCGTGGTGTTCAACGATTTCAAGAGCGAAATGGTGCTTATCGAAATGCAGGACGAGAAAGAACAGTCGCACATCGGCGAAGTGGAGAAAGCCATCAACAACCGCAATTTTACCGAGTACGATTTCCGTGCCGTGGGCGAAACGACCAGCACGCTGACCGACGAGGAGCATAAAGCGAACATCCGCCGGGGCATCGGACACTGTATGCGGGGCGACGTGTTTCAGATTGTTCTTTCGCGCCGCTTCGTCCAGCGTTACGAGGGCGACGACTTCAAGCTCTACCGTGCGCTGCGCAGCATCAACCCGTCGCCGTACCTGTTCTACTTCGATTTCGGAGGCTTCCGCATCTTCGGTTCTTCGCCCGAAACCCACTGCAAGATAGAAGACGGGCGGGCTACCATCGACCCGATAGCGGGAACCACGCGCCGGAACGGAGACAAGGCGAAGGATGCCGAACTGACTGCCGCCCTGCTTGCCGACCCGAAGGAGAACGCCGAACACGTGATGCTGGTCGACCTTGCACGGAACGACTTGAGCCGGAATTGCCACGATGTAAAAGTGGACTTCTACAAAGAGCCGCAGTATTACAGCCACGTTATCCACTTGGTGAGCCGCGTGAGCGGAATGCTGAACGAGGGGGCGAATCCGGTAAAAACGTTCGTCGATACCTTTCCGGCCGGTACGCTGAGCGGCGCTCCGAAAGTGCGTGCCATGCAGCTCATCAGCGAATTAGAGCCGCATAACCGGGGGGCATACGGCGGATGTATCGGGTTCATCGGACTGAACGGCACGCTGAATCAGGCTATCACCATCCGCACCTTCGTGAGCCGGAACAACGAGCTGTGGTTTCAGGCGGGAGGAGGCATCGTGGCAAAAAGCAATGAAGAAAACGAACTGCAAGAAGTAAACAACAAGCTGGGAGCATTGAAAAAAGCAATCCTCTTGGCAGAACAATTATAAGACTTAAAGAAACTATGAATATAGCAATTATCGACAATTACGACTCGTTTACCTATAATCTGAGTCATTTGGTGAAAGAATCAGGAGCGGCGGTCACGGTATTGCGTAACGACCGGTTCTGCATGGAAGAACTTGAAGCATTCGACAAGCTGTTGCTTTCGCCCGGCCCGGGAATCCCTGAAGAGGCGGGTCTGCTGCTCGATGTCATCCGCACGTATGCCGGACGGAAACCCATCTTGGGGGTATGTCTGGGTGAGCAAGCCATCGGCGAGGCGTTCGGCGCACGGCTTACCAACCTGAAGGAAGTGTATCACGGCATCCAAAGCCCCGTATGCATCGTGTGCCGGGACTATCTGTTCGACGGACTGCCCGACGAAATCGCCGTGGGGCGTTACCACTCGTGGGTGGTAGATACCGCAGCATTCCCCTCCTGCTTGGAGGTTACTGCCGTGAGCCGCGAGGGATACATCATGGCGTTACGCCACAAGCTGTTCGACGTGCGCGGCATACAGTTCCATCCCGAATCGGTACTGACGCCCGACGGCAAGCGCATGATTCAGAACTGGTTGGCTCATCCGGCCGAGGCTTCGGGCAACGCCCTGTAAACGAGGAAGTAAGAGAAAGAAAAAATCCTACCCGTAAGACCGACCGGTTCTACGGATAGAAACGGGCATCGCTACCGCTTGGAAAGAATGATGCTAACGGTAGCGTTTTCCCGGTATAAAAACAAAATACAGATACACCTATGAAACAAATACTTATACGACTTTTCAATCACGAGATACTTACGCACGAAGAGGCTTGCCGGTTGCTGCAAGACATTACGCGCGGACGATACAACGATACGCAGATAGCCGCCCTGCTTACGGTTTTCCAGATGCGCGGCGTGAAGGTTGACGAACTCATCGGTTTCCGCGATGCCCTGCTCAGTACACGCATCCCCATCGACCTCTCGGCTTACCAACCCATCGACATCGTGGGGACGGGAGGCGACGGAAAGAATACGTTCAACATCTCTACGTGTGCCTGCTTCATCGTGGCGGGTGCGGGTTACCGCGTGGCGAAACACGGCAATTACGGGGCTACCTCGGTGAGCGGGGCAAGCAACGTGATGGAGCTGCACGGAGTAAAGTTCACCAACGATGCCCAACGCCTCATCCGCTCGATAGAGAACTGCAACATGGCTTACCTCCACGCCCCGCTGTTTAATCCTGCCATGAAGACGGTTGCCGCCATCCGCAAGGCATTGGGCGTGCGCACGCTGTTCAACCTGTTAGGCCCGCTGATAAACCCCTGTCTGCCCGCCTACCAGTTGCTGGGGGTGGCAGACTTGCCTCAGATGCGCCTCTACACCAACACGCTCCAGCGTCTGGGCATCGGATTTGCCGTGGTCAACAATCTGGACGGATACGACGAGATTTCGCTCACCGACGAATTTAAGGTGATGACCAACCGTTACGAAACCATCTACCGCCCTGCCGACTTGGGGTTCTCCATTGCCCGGCAAGAGGAGCTGTACGGAGGCGATACACCGCAAGAGGCGGCACGCATCTTCGACAACGTGCTCGAAAACCGCGCCACGAAAGCCCAAACCGACTGTGTGCTGATTAACGCTTCGTTCGCCATCCAAGCCGTAGAGCCTATGAAACGGATTGAAGAGTGTGTAGCCATCGCACGCGAATCGTTGGAAAGCGGAAAGGCACTGAAAACTTTCCGCAAATTTATCGAACTAAACGCCGACTGACATGAAAGAACAAGATATCCTGCAAACCATCGTTGCCCACAAGCGTATCGAGATAAAACAGCAAGAAGAGGTGGTTTCGATGACACAGTTAGAAAACCTGCTGGAAGACCTCGCGCCGTGCGTCAGCATGAAGCAGCGTCTCGCCGCATCGCCCACGGGCATCATCGCCGAGTTTAAACGCCGCTCGCCTTCGAAAGACTGGATTAACCGCGAGGCGGACGCTGCGCTCATCCCTCCGGCTTACGAACAGGCGGGTGCCTCTGCCCTCTCCATCCTGACAGACGAACGGTTTTTCGGCGGAACGCTGAAAGACATCCGCACCGCACGCCCTCGCACCTCGCTCCCTATCCTGCGCAAAGATTTTACCGTGAGCCGTTACCAGCTCTGCCAAGCAAAGGTGACGGGGAGCGACGCCGTATTGCTCATCGCCTCTGTGCTGTCGGCAGAAGAATGCCGGACATTGGCACGCCAAGCCCACGAGCTGCAATTAGAGGTGTTGCTCGAACTGCACGATGAGGCAGAACTGGGACACGTGAATGAGTTCGTTGACATGGTGGGCGTAAACAATCGCCATTTGGGGACGTTCCGCACCGATGTCGAGACCTCGTTCCGTCTTGCCGACCGCCTGCCGAAAGATTTCTTGCTGGTATCGGAAAGCGGAATATCGCAGCCCGAAACCGTGCGTCAGTTGCGCGAAGCCGGATTCCGTGGATTCCTGATGGGCGAAGCATTCATGAAAACTGCCGCCCCCGCCGCCACCCTCTCCGGTTTCATAAAAGCCTTACAGCCATGATAGTGAAAGTCTGTGGTATGCGCGATGCCGTCAACATCCGCGAGGTGGAACGGGCGGGAGCCGATTGGATGGGATTTATCTGCTACGAACGCTCTCCGCGCTTTATAGACCGCGTGCCGGAATACCTCCCGCAAAAAGTGGTGCGTGTGGGCGTGTTTGTCAATGCCGCTCCGGAGGTCTGTCTCCGGCAGGCGGAGGCATTGGCACTGCACGCCGTACAGCTTCACGGTACGGAATCGCCCGACTGTTGCGACCGGCTGCGCAAGAGCGGACTGAAGGTGGTCAAGGCGTTTGCCATCCACCGTGCGGAGGAACTCCAAATCACCGAGCCGTATGCCGGCGTATGCGATTACTTCCTCTTCGACACTCCCTGCCTGCAATACGGCGGTTCGGGACGCTCGTTCGACTGGAGCGTCTTGGAACACTATCGCGGCAGTACGCCTTTTCTGCTGAGCGGAGGGATTCGTCCCGAAAGCATGGAGGCACTGAAGGCTTTCCGTCATCCGCGCTGGGAGGGCATCGACCTGAACAGCGGCTTTGAATCCGCGCCGGGCATGAAAGACGCGCAAACCCTCGCCCGCTTTATCGCCGAATTTAAAAAAACTACATCCATCAACCCTTTAAACACGTCAACATTATGAACCGCATCAATCAATTATTCAGTACCAAGAAAAGCCGAATTTTCTCACTCTATTTCTGTGCCGGCACTCCTACTTTGGAAGGCACGGCAGACGTCATCCGCACCCTCGAACAAAAAGGGGTGGACATGATTGAAATCGGTATTCCGTTCAGCGACCCGATGGCAGACGGTGTGGTGATTCAAGCCGCCGCAACCAGTGCCCTGCGCAACGGAATGACTCTGCGAAAACTATTCGCCCAATTAGAAAACATCAGAGATACCGTACAGATACCGCTTATACTGATGGGCTATCTGAACCCCATCATGCAATACGGCTTCGAGAACTTTTGCCGCGACTGCCGGCGTACAGGCATCGACGGAGTTATCATCCCCGACCTTCCTTTCAGGGATTACGAGGAAGAATACCGCCCCATAGCCGAGCGTTACGATGTAAAAGTCATCATGCTCATCACGCCCGAAACCAGCGAAGAGCGCGTCCGCCAAATCGACGCCCATACCGACGGATTTATCTACATGGTATCGTCGGCAGCCACCACGGGGGCACAGAAAGATTTCGATGAACAGAAGCAGGCATACTTCCGCCGCATCGAAGCAATGAATTTACGCAACCCGCGCATGATTGGTTTCGGTATCTCAAACCGTCAGACGTATGAGGCTGCGGCAGCTCACGCGGCAGGATGTATCATCGGCAGCAAATTTGTCACGCTGCTCGAAGAAGAAGGAGGCGATGCCGCCCGTGCCGCCGACCGACTGATGGATGCACTCAGCAAATAAGGTTAAGGAATGTCTGCATCCGCCCCCGATTTTAATCATTTTGCTATTTTTAGGCGCTCCCGTTTCGGTATTTCAACATTAAAAGCTATCTTTGTGGCATAATTAAAAGAAAAAGCCCATGATAAAATCCGACTATCCTTCCGTTTTGTTAATTTATACCGGAGGAACGATTGGTATGATTGAAAACCCCGAAACGGGAGCATTAGAAGCCTTTAATTTCGACCAACTGCAAGAAAATGTGCCGGAACTGAAACGCTTCAACTATCGCATTTCTTCTTACCAGTTTTCTCCGCCTATCGATTCTTCGGACATGGAACCGGCATTATGGGCGAAGCTCGTAAAAATCATACATTATAATTACGATAATTTCGACGGGTTTGTTATCCTGCACGGTACAGACACGATGGCATATACTGCGTCGGCACTGAGTTTCATGCTCGAAAATCTGAGCAAGCCGGTTATTCTTACAGGAAGCCAGCTCCCCATCGGGATGTTGCGCACCGACGGAAAGGAAAACCTGATTACTGCCATCGAAATAGCTGCCGCCAAGTATCCTGACGGTACGGCGATAGTGCCGGAGGTATGTATCTTTTTTGAAAACCACTTGCTGCGCGGAAACCGTACCACGAAGATTAATGCTGAAAACTTTAATGCGTTCCGCTCATACAACTACCCTGCCCTCGCTACGGCGGGTATCCACATCAAGTATGAGTATGACCGCATCCGCAAGGCAGACCCTTCCATCCCCATGCATCCTCACTATGTGTTCGACACGAATGTTATCATCCTGACATTGTTTCCGGGGATTCAAGAAAACATCGTGCGCACGGTACTGAATACGCCGGGACTGAAAGCTGTGGCGCTAAAAACATACGGTTCGGGCAACGCGCCTCAGAAACCGTGGTTCATCCGCTTGCTGAAAGAGGCTACGCAGCGGGGAATCGTTATTGTAAACATCTCGCAGTGTCAAACCGGAATGGTGGAAATGGCACGCTACGAAACCGGGCTTCACCTGCTGGACGCAGGCGTTATCAGCGGTTATGACTCGACGGCAGAAAGCGTGCTTACCAAACTGATGTTCCTCTTAGGACACAACATGTCGCCACGCGAAATACGAAACGAAATGAGCCGTCCCATCGCCGGAGAATTTACACGCCCCGAAATGTTGTAACAAAATCGTAATAAGTATTTCATAAGGGCGAAACAAAATAAAGTCAACTTTGCAATCGTAAAGATAAATATCGTATTTTTGTAAATAACAATTCATTTAGCGGATACAATATGAACGATTACAGAATATTAGTAGTTGACGACGAAGAAGACCTCTGCGAAATACTGAAGTTTAATCTTGAGATGGAAGGCTATCAGGTAGACACTGCTACCTCTGCCGAAGATGCTCTCAAACTGAAACTCACCAACTACGACTTGTTGTTACTTGACGTAATGATGGGCGAAATATCCGGATTCAAAATGGCAAGCATGATGAAGAAAAACAAGGAAACGGCAGACATTCCCATTATTTTCATCACGGCAAAAGATACGGAAAACGATACGATTACGGGATTTAACCTCGGAGCAGACGATTACATCTCGAAGCCGTTCTCACTCCGCGAAGTTATCCTGCGTGTGAAGGCCGTACTGAGAAGAACAAGCAGTACGCCGAACGAAAATGCTGAAAAACTGACCTACAAAGGGCTGGTTATTGATATTCCCAAAAAGAAAGTAACCATCGACGATGAAGAAGTGGCGCTGACTAAAAAGGAGTTCGAAATCCTGCTTTTCTTACTCCAGAATCAGGGACGGGTGTTCTCGCGCGAAGACATTCTCGCCCGTGTATGGCACGATGAAGTGTATGTACTCGACCGCACCATTGATGTCAACATTACCCGCCTGCGCAAAAAAATCGGCGAATACGGACAGTGCATCGTTACGCGGTTAGGTTATGGTTATTGCTTTGAATGTGAATAAACTATCCTGAAACTTTATTATGACTAAACTTTCTTATCGTATCCTCTCGTTCAGCCAGAGGCTGTTTCTTTCTGTCCTTATCCTTTTCCTCGTTTTTGCCATCTGCTTCATCGCGTTTCAGTATCAACGCGAAAAAGCCTACAAAAGCGAATTGCTGAACATCCAGTTGCAAAGCTACAACAACCAGCTTGGCAATTTCATTACCGACCGGGGCGAACTGGATATCGACTCCATGCAAAATTATGTGGCAACCCACATGATGCCCAACCTGCGCGTTACCCTCATTACGCCGTCGGGGAAGGTTATTTATGACAATATACGAAAAGACTGGAAAAACTTTGAAGATCATTCCACACGCAAGGAAGTACAAGAAGCACTGATGTATGGCAGCGGGTATTCCATCGGACGTAACTCGGAAAGCATTGAGGGCGAAGAATATTTCTACTCCGCACGTTACTATCCTCCTTTCCGGCTGATTATCCGCTCAGCATTGCCATACAACCTCAGCCTGAGCGAACATCTGAAAGCCGATTCTTCTTTCTTATGGTTTGCCCTTTTCATCAGCCTGATTCTGATAGGCGTGTTTTATCAGTTTACACGCAAGTTAGGGATGTCTATCTCCAAACTGCAACAGTTTGCAATGAAGGCCGATCGCAACGAGCCTATCGACCTTGCCATTTTAGACACTTTCCCGAAAAACGAACTGGGAGAAATATCACAACACATCATAAAAATATATAAGCGTCTGCACCGGGCCAAAGAAGCTCTGTACATTGAGCGTGAAAAGCTGATTTCACACTTACAGACGTCGCACGAGGGATTGGGTGTATTCACCAAAGAGCGGAAAGAGATTCTGGTGAACAATCTTTTCGTACAGTACATCAACAACATTTCCGACCGCAATCTCAGCTCGTCAGATTCTATCTTCCTGATACCGGATCTGAAGCCGATTACCGATTTCCTGACCAAGAACGAGGGAAATTACAGCAAAGAAGAGAAACGACTGTCGATGCACATCGACAAGAATGCCCGTTCGTTCGTTCTGGAGTGTATCATCTTCCAAGACCTTTCGTTCGAAATATCCATCAACGACGTAACGCAAGAGGAAGAACGTGCCCGACTGAAACGGCAACTTACCCAAAACGTAGCCCACGAGCTGAAAACTCCCGTCAGCAGTATTCAGGGATACTTGGAAACCATCATCAGCAATCCGAACATCTCACCGGAAAATATGCGCACATTCCTCGAACGAAGCTATGCACAGAGTAACAGGCTCACCCTGTTGCTGCGCGACATCTCGGTACTGACCCGTATGGATGAGGCTCCCGGAATGGTAGAAAAAGAAACGGTAAACCTAAGCCGCATCGTAGAAAACATCTTAAACGAAGTGGCTTTGGGACTGGAGGAAAAACAGATGCGCGTGGTCAACCTCATGCCCCACGACCTTATCCTGACCGGAAGCAGCTCGTTGCTGTACTCTATTTTCCGCAACTTGACCGACAATGCCATCGCATACGCGGGAGTAGGCGTACAGGTTACTATCAACTGTTTCCGCGAAGACGAGAAATTCTATTATTTCAGTTTTTCCGACACAGGCATCGGAGTACCTGAAGAACATCTTAACCGCCTGTTCGAACGGTTCTACCGGGTAGACAAGGGACGCTCGCGCAAACTGGGAGGCACGGGGCTGGGACTTGCCATCGTTAAAAACGCCGTGCTTTTCCACGGAGGAACCATCTTTGCCAAAAACGCACCGTCGGGCGGACTGGAATTTGTATTTACCTTGCAAAAAGATTTGTAAATAATACACACCGACATAAGGAATTTGCCAACTCTACGCTGTCAGTCTGACATTTTTTCACTATTTTTGCAGCCGTTCTCATACAAACGACCGCTCAGGCACACTATTTGCTATTAGCCCCATATAAATATTACAGAAATAATCAAACGAATATAACTATGGATATGAAAAAAAATCAGACTTCGGAAAACGAGGAAATATTAAAAGAAAAAGAAGCTGAAGCTGCCGCCGAAAATCGGGAAACGCAAGCTGAACCTCAACCGAACGAAGAGGAACAAGCCGAACTGACTCCGGAAGAAACGTTGACTAAGGAGCTTGAAGAAGCTAAAAACATCATTGAAGAACAAAAAGACAAATACCTGCGCTTGTCTGCCGAATTTGACAATTACCGCAAGCGTACCTTAAAAGAAAAAGCGGAATTGATTAAAAACGGAGGTGAAAAGGCTATCTCGGCTATCCTCCCGATACTGGACGACTTGGAACGCGCGCTGGAAAACATGCAGAAAACAGACGATCTGAAAGCTATCCATGAAGGTATTGACTTGATCTACCAAAAATTCCTGAAAAACCTGACTCAGGAAGGATTGGAGAAAATGAATCCCATAGGCGAAAACTTCGACACGGATTATCATGAAGCCGTAGCCCTTGTACCTGCTTCTGCCGAAGAACAAAAAGGCAAGGTGTTAGACTGTGTACAAACGGGATATAAACTTAATGATAAAGTAATCCGCCACGCAAAAGTTGTTGTGGCACAATAAAAATCAGTAAAAGATGAAGAATCGGGAAAAGGAAAATCTTCTTTCCCCGGTTCTCCATCTTTTTTTTAATTCTTCTATAAAAAATGGCGAAAAGAGATTACTACGAAGTATTAGGCGTAAGCAAGTCGGCATCGGCAGACGAAATAAAAAAGGCATACAGAAAAAAAGCGATACAATATCATCCTGACAAAAATCCGGGCGACAAGGAAGCGGAAGAGAAGTTCAAAGAAGCGGCAGAAGCCTACGAGGTTTTGAGCAATCCGGACAAACGCGCCCGCTACGACCAGTTCGGACACGCCGGAGTAGACGGAGCAGCAGGAGGCGGATTCGGCGGATTCGGCAGCGGAGGCATGTCAATGGATGACATCTTCTCAATGTTCGGCGATATCTTTGGCGGACACGGCGGATTCGGCGGGTTTGGAGGAGGAAGCGCCCAGACGCACCAACGCAAATTCCGTGGCGCAGACCTGCGTGTGAAGGTAAAGCTGAGCTTGAAAGAAATCTCTACGGGAGTGGAGAAGAAATTCAAGGTAAAGAAGTATGTGGAATGTCCTCACTGCCACGGAACAGGGGCTGAAGGTAACGGAGGCGTAGAGACGTGTCCTACCTGTCACGGAACAGGAAGCGTTACACGCACGCAGCAAAGCATTTTCGGCATGATGCAGACGCAAACGGTGTGTCCGCAATGTAACGGAGAAGGTAAAATCATCAAGAATAAATGTAAGGAATGTAGCGGCGAAGGCGTGGTTTACGGCGAAGAAGTGGTTACGGCGAAGATTCCGGCTGGTGTGGCAGAAGGAATGCAGGTTACCATCAACGGCAAAGGTAATGCCGGAAAGCACAACGGTGTGCCGGGCGACTTGCTGGTACTCATCGAAGAGGAAAAACATCCCGAACTGATTCGCGACGAGAGCGACTTGATTTATAACCTGCTGCTGAGTGTGCCGACGGCTGCATTGGGCGGTACGGTAGAAATCCCCACCATCGACGGGAAGGCTAAGATAAAGATTGAACCGGGAACGCAACCGGGCAAGGTGCTTCGTTTGCGGGGCAAAGGTTTGCCGAACATCAACCGGTACGGATACAGCACGGGCACGGGCGATTTGCTGGTAAACGTCAGCGTATATATCCCCGAAACGCTTACGAAGGAAGAACGCCAGCTGCTCGAAAAGTGGCAGGAGGCTGAAAACTTCCAACCCAATCTCAGCCTGAAAGAAAAGATATTCAAGAAATTCAGAAGCCTTTTCGAATAACTACGCTTTTTAATTATTGCATAGAAGAGCATCGCCCGAAGCAGAGAGTTCGCTTCGGGCGATGTTTTTTATTTCCACATCACTTAGAGCTTGTCGTACATCTTCCCCACCCTATGGAATCATAAAAAATCTGCGCCCTCATACGCTGAAAACGCTACCGTTAGTGTCATTCGTCTCATGCGGATGAACTTACCATTTCTATTCGTAGTGTCAACCGGTGCAACCGCTAACATTTTTCAGAAATAAAAGAAACTGTTTTGAATTTCTCGTGCGTGACTTGAGCGATTTTTGGCCATGTTCACTTCTGCTCTTCGTCAGATAGCCTGCATCTGGCGAGTGGCAACAGGGAAACGGAATCTCTGCCTTCCTTAATCAAATTGTAAAAGATATCTTCGGATATAATTAAACAACAGTTTTTTTAGAAATTTTTTTATTGTTTATTGAATATATTGGAATTTTTCTTATATTTGCATCGTGTTAATAAAGGTTTACATCAAAAGAAGTGCTTTTTTGAACCTATTTTAATAAATCAGATTTAATCTTCCTTTGATGTATTCGGGATTTGAATATTTACTGAAAATCATGCCCAGACAGCCATTCTGTTGCGTTATTTGAGATTCCTTTTTCTATTCAAGAGATACCCGGTTGATTAAAGAAGCTAATTATATGGTTCTGGAGAAAGATTGCAGATGATTGAATCCGAGTTTGTTATTTTTTAATTTTATTATCTATGCTAAAGAAATTCAAGTCAGTAAGCATGCTGTTGGCTCTTTGGGGAGCCGTCCCGGGCGGGATAGTCTGTGCTGCCTCTGTACCTGACGTGAATGCTGCGGAAAGCATCCAGCAAGATTCCCAGTGTACAGGTACCGTGACAGACGAAACAGGTGAGACGGTAGTCGGCGCGTCCGTAGTGGTTAAGGGAACGACCAATGGAACTCTTACCGATATGGATGGTAAGTTTGTACTTCCCGGTGTGAAAAAAGGTGCTGTTATCCAGATTTCTTTTATTGGTTATCAGACAGTAGAAGAAACTTATAACGGTACGCCGCTTAAAGTAGTGCTGCGGGAAGACGAACAAATGCTTGACGAAGTAGTGGTTACCGGTTATGGTGGCGTACAGAAAGCAAAGACCATGACCGCTTCTGCTTCTGTAGTAAAAGTAGAACAGTTGGCAAAACTACCTGTTACTTCCATAGCCGAAGGTTTGGGAGGTCGTGTAGCCGGTGTGATTACCCAGCAGCCTTCGGGAGCTCCGGGTGAAAACATACGAATCTGGGTCCGTGGTGGTAGCGATATCCTTTATGTAATAGATGACGTGGTTATGGAAACAGAACAAGGTAATGAGTTCTTCAGCCGTCTGCGTCCGGATGATATTGCTTCAATGTCTGTGTTGAAAGATGCGGCAGCCACGGCGGTTTACGGCCCACGCGCTAAGAACGGTGTAGTTGTAATCGCTACCAAGCGCGGTACGGACGGGGCACCGACCATCACGTTCAACCAAAAAATTTCTGCCATGACCCCCTCATACCGTGCGAAAGGCATGAGCGTATACGACTATGCACAGGAACTTAACAGGATTTATTTGGCAAGTTACAATGAAACTCCTGCTTTCAACAACACAGAAATGTCGAAATACTACATGGGTGACTTGTGGCAGAAAGGATATGACCGCACCAGCATCATGAATATGGTAAACGAAAGGTACAACATGAACTACACGATGAACGAGATTAACGACTTGTTCGACCCGTTTGCCACTCAGGGCGGAAACATCCAAGACTATTATTCTACTTACGACCCGTGGGAGATGTTCGACCATGTGCAGCCGATGTACCAAACCAACTTGAGTTTAAGAGGTGGTGGTGAACGTATCAAATATTATTCCAGTTTGGGCTACCTGAACCAACAGGGTATCAGCGATACGTACGATTATGAGCAAATTAACTTCGTATTGAACACGGATGCTTACCTGTTGGAAGATAAGAGTTTGAAGTTCACATTTAATTTGAACGGAAATACCACCAACAGAAAACAACCGGCTTCAAGTACGGTATTCACCGATGCAATGTACGGAGACAATATGCCCAGAAGACCGGAAATATGGAGTACGGGATTGCCTAAAAAAGGTTCGCCTAATTCACTGTTGAATAACGGATTCAACAACACCGAGGCTTACCGTTTCCAAATGAACGCAGCATTGAAATGGGACATTCCGTGGGTAGAAGGCTTGTCGGCAAGCGCCAGTGTGAACTTCACTACTTCTTATGACCGTACCAAGAAATTCAGTCATGATGAGGAAGGCGTTTATGACAATCCGGCATCTACTGCAACTTCGTCATACAATCAGAACAATGCCAAACTGTATGAGTATTGGCATAACTATAAGCTGTTGACCGGTATTTTCCAAATCGATTATAACCGCTCTTTCGGCAAGCACAATGTCGGTTTGATGGCCAACTACCAAAGCCAAATTCGCCGCACCAACGAGGATTATGTACAGAAATACGGTTATCCTACCACATTGGCACCCCAGATTAATTTAGGTGCATCCATGGATTCAATGGGCGGAACTGCGGAAGACTGGGGTTCGGCTTCATATATCTTCCGTGCGACCTACGACTATGACAACAAATACCTGTTCCAATACAGTGGAAACTATAATGGTTCGTTGAGTTACAGCCCGGATAAGCGTTGGGGATATTTCCAAGCAGTGTCTCTCGGTTGGGTCATGAGCGAAGAAGGATGGTTCAAAAGAGCCATCAACCCGAAAATCATCAGCATGTTGAAACTCCGTGGAGGTTTCGGTTTGGTTGGTGAGGAAGTAGGCGACCCGTTCTCTTATCTGACCAGTTATACGCAAAACGGTACACGCCTGTTGTTCGGTTCCAACATGGCTTCAAACGTTGGGTGGTATGTAGGCAAAGTAGCCAGCGATTTGTCTTGGACCAGCAGTAAGCAGATGGGCCTCGGTCTTGACTTCGGATTATTCAATGACCGCCTGACCGGTAGCTTCGATACTTTCCTTTATTTGAACAAAGGAGAAGCCATGAACATGACCGATGACATGATTCGTTCAGACATCTTGGGTATGCCGAACGTGCCGCAGATCAATGCGCCTTATGTGACCAGCCGCAAAGGCGGTTTTGAAATTCAGGTAAACTGGCAAGACCGTATCGGCAAAGTAGGTTACCGCGTCGGCTTGACGCTTTCTCATTGGGACGAAATCACCACACGCCACACCGATACCTATTCTGACTGGTATTATGACGTATGGGACACTGTCGGAAAGCGTTATATGAACGGCGTTTATGGCTTTGCCCTCAAAACCGACGGTTTGTTCGGAAATTGGAATGAGATGTATAACTCCATGCTTCACAGCACACGAAACCAAACATTGGGTACGGTGAAGACGGTGGATATCAACGGCGATGGCCAAGTAAACGATTATTACTGCCTTGAGGTAGGAGGATCTGTGCCTCTCACCCAGTATGGTGTCACTTTGGGAGCAGACTGGAACGGCTTCGACTTTGAAGTTTTCTTCCAAGGAGCAAGTCAGGTAACCGGTGCGATGCCTTCTCCGTTCCGCTGCCAGCAGAGCTGGATGTGGAACTACGGACAATACGGATTCCAAAACGCATATACTCCGAGCAACCCCGACACGGATGCCGCTCTTCCGATTCCGGTTGGAGAAGGTAACGGATGGGGCTATAACTTGATAGACCGTTGGGCGTTTGATGCGTCTTACCTGAAACTGAAAAACATCAGCCTCCGCTACGACATGAAGCGCCACCTGCTGAAAAACGTGAATGTTATACAAGGATTTGAGCTTAGCTTTGTGGTGACCAACGCATTTACATGGACCAAGAAGTCTTATCCGCTGAAAGGTCTTCAAGATCCGGAATACATTACCACCGGTTCTTCAATCTATGATTCAGAAAATGTAGGAACTTTGGGAAGCTATCCTACCCAGCGTTCATATACTTTCGGTCTTACCATTACTCTATAAAGTATATTTTATATGAAACAGAATATAAGCAAATATATATTCGGCGGACTGCTGTTTGCTACCTTGATGGGAGGTACTACAGCCTGTGATCCGCTTGGAATCGAGCCAACTACGACAGTAGACGAAGAACGCTTTTGGCAAAACTCCCAGTTGATACGCTCGTATGTAAACAATTTTTATACGTTTGCCCCTTCCGCTTCAGGACAAAGTTTCCAATCGGAACAATGGTCTGACAACTGTCAGGGGAACTATGAGCAGGATTGGAATACATACCGGCAAGAAAACTTCAACAAGCGCAATTACGACGAAACCAGCGGCATTACCTGTTTTACCGCTCCGTGGAGTGCTGCTTACCAAAATATACGCTCCATTAATTTGGCGATTGAAAACTTGCCGGAAAATGAAGCAGTTACCGAAGAAATGCGCAACCAGTTGCTTGGCGAGTCTTACTTTTTCCGTGCATGGGTTTATTTCGACATGGAAAAATACTGGGGTACGGTACCTTACGTTGAGAAAGCATTGACTTTGGAAGACGATACCTATATTCCTCAGACCAAGCGTGAAACCCTGTTCGACAATATGCTTGCCGACCTTGACAAGTCATTAGGATATTTCCAAGCATACGGCGGAACCCCCGATGTGGGTATGGTGAATGCGGATGCGGTGAATGCTTTCAAGTCGCGTGTGGCCCTGTATGCGGCAAATGCAGCAGAGGCTTCCGCAAGCGGTATCTATTCTGACGATGCAGCCGGTTTGTTCAAGTTCGAAAAGAATGCGCAACACTACTATCAGATAGCGTATGACGCAGCCAAAGCCGTTATCGGAAAATATTCTTTGGAACCTGACTACGAGGATTTGTTTATCAGCGAAACAGCCCACACCAGCGTAGAATCCATTTGGCCGGTGATGTACCAACGCTCGAACCGTGAAGGATTCAACCCGACAGCAGTTAATGGGCCCGACGGAACCTATTATGGCGGAACCCAAGAGCACAGTTACGGTTGGGAGATGCGTAGCGGACTGTTCCCCACTCAAGACTTGGTAGACTGTTACCTGCAAAAGGATGAAGTTGACGGCAAATGGAAACATTGGTGGGAAACTTCGCAGGCACAGTCATTGGGCGTGACAGTGGACGGAGATGGTGAAATCGAGGGAAAAGGTGCTGATTACCGCAAGATTTTTGAAAATCGTGACAAACGTTTCTATGCAACGGTAACTTACGATGGAGCTTATATGGGACCTGAAAACAATGAAATGTATATCATCCAAACATGGATTGACAATTCAGACCCACAGAACACGTTGAAATATAGCGCATTGCATACTGGTTATCGTGACTTGGACAACATGAACAGTGCGCCTATCAACCGTGGTTCAGCGCAAACCATCACCGGCTATTATTCAAGAAAGTACTCACATTTCGATGCCTTTAATGAAGACGGAACACTCAATAAAGACCAGCGTACTACCTGCTATTTCAACATCCGTTATGCAGAAGTGCTTTTGAACTGTGCCGAGGCAGGCATCAAATTAGGCCAGACTGATGCGGAAGGTTATATCAACCAAATACGTAACCGCGCGGGCTTGGATAACTTCAATGCCGGTGAAGCAGGACATGACCTTTGGGAGGAAATGAAACTTCAACGCCGCTTGGAGTTTGCATTTGAGTGCCCGGGGTTCCGTTACTTCGACCTGTTGCGTTGGGGTGAAGCGGAAGGGAAAACTACCATTGATGAATTAAATACACCATCAAGAGGTTTGTGGATATTCCGCAAGGGCAAAGAAAGTGAGGAAATCGGCATAGAGGGTTACCCGGCAGAACCGGGCGAGGCTGGATATTTCGAACCTTATTTTGAAACATTTGAAATGCCTTACTCCTACTACGACAGAAAATTTGACAACGCGAGATACTATTTCGTCCCGTTTGCTATTACCACACTTCGTGACTACACGCAGTTGCAGCAAAATCCGGGATGGACGGACTTTAGATATAACGATTAAAATATTAAGATATGAAAATAGCAATATTAAGCAGACTTTGCGTCGGGCTGGTGATGTTAGGTAGCTGTATAGGTTTCAGCAGCTGCAAAGCAGGCCTGACATACGAGGAAGCCCCGGAAAGTGTTTATTCGGAAGTGGGACTCAGTGCTTTTACAGTAAGGTCGAGAGAATTGTTTGAAAACAAGATTTGGGCTGTAAATTATGGGCAATGGGTGGAAAATTACCTCAATACGGTAGTAGTAGGGGGTAGCACAACCATTTCATGGGTCAATGAGACGGGAGCGGATTATACGTTAGAAGACGGAACCGTTGTAGCACCCGGCGCTACGGTCAGCCTGTCCGGAACGATGACGGAAGAAAACGATGCCAATGCCCCCGACGGCAAGGTGTATGTATTACATTCATACGTATTACCGGAAGCAACTTATGCGACACCGAATAAAGGATTCTTATTTGACGGATCGAAATTTTCAGGTGAATTTGAATTGATAGACCCTGTGGATAACCAGTCGCAAAACGTAAAGTTGCCGATTAAACCAAACGAGTTGATTTGTGATTTTACCTTGGTAGATTATGACGCATGTACAGTAGAGCCTCAAGACGATGCACCCGATTTGGGAATGCCCGCAGACTTTACTCAACCGCGTAGGTATTTGGTAAGAAATAACCGTACACACCGACCGGCCGGTGTAGAAGAATACAGACGCTTATATGAAATACGTTTGACATACCTACCATAATGCTTTAGCATAAATTTAACAGGAAGGGACAGTGCGTGAGCATTGTCCTTTTTCCGATTTAATACACTTAATAATCATAATATATGCGTAAATATTTACTTTCAGTTGTATGGCTGTGGCTGTCTTTGGGCGCTTTTGTTGCTTCTGCCCAACGCCCAACTCATTCGCCGTATTTTTTCAACGGATTCAAGCAGGCACTTCTGATAGGTAAAGAAGCCCAATATAGTGCGAAGGTCAATTATGATTTAGTGACCAACCATTGGTTTTTCATAGATTCGGCAGACCGGAATCTTGTAAAGGAACTATATCCGGAAGGGCTCTCCCTTATCAAGATAGAAGGGAAAACATTCCTGATGTCGGAAAGAGCTTTAGTTGAGATTATTCAAGCTAATCCTTACCTGTGTGTGGAGTATGACGCAATGACTAAAAACGCTCCCAAATCTACTTCGTATGGCGGAGAAACCCAAACGGCAGCTGTAGACAGTTACAGCAACCTGATAGGTGCAACCCTGAGCGGAGGGCAGCAGTTGAGTAATAAAATTGTGACGGAAATAGATAAGGTATATGAGCTGAAAGTTGGTAAAAAGACCAAACGCTTCAGCAATACTAAAGAATTTATAAAGCTGTTTGACAAGGAAAAACGTGCGGAAGTAGAGGCTTATATAGAGCAGAATCCGACAGACTTTACGAATATAAAGAACGTTGTGGAACTTGTAAATCATTATTTCAAAAAATAAACGGAATCGCCCGAAGCAGCAGTGGTTGCTTCGGGCGATTCCGTTTTCTATCGGTATCCGATGCTCGGACTTATTTCCGTTTCATTTTCTGCATCATGCCGGCCATTTTGCTACCCGTAACCATTTTCATCATCTTACGGGTCTGGTCGAACTGCTTCAACAGGCGGTTTACTTCTTGGATGTTCGTTCCGCTACCTTTGGCGATACGCATACGGCGCGAACCGTTCAGTATCTCCGGACGTTTGCGTTCTTCGGGAGTCATTGAATAGATAATCGCTTCGATGCTCTTAAACGCATTGTCGTCGATATCGATGTCCTTGATGGCTTTTCCCACACCCGGAATCATCGATGCCAAGTCTTTCAGGTTACCCATCTTCTTTATTTGCTGAATCTGTCCGAGGAAATCATCAAAATCGAACTGGTTCTTCTGGATTTTCTTCTGAAGGCGTTTTGCTTCTTCTTCATCGTACTGTTCTTGCGCACGCTCTACCAGCGAAACGATATCACCCATACCGAGGATACGGTCTGCCATACGAGCGGGGTGGAACTGGTCGATGGCATCCAGCTTTTCACCTGTACCCACAAACTTGATGGGCTTGTTTACCACCGTGCGGATAGAGAGCGCCGCACCACCACGGGTATCACCGTCTAACTTCGTGAGCACTACGCCGTTGAAATCCAAACGCTCGTTAAACTCGCGTGCCGTGTTTACGGCATCCTGTCCTGTCATGGCATCTACCACGAACAAAGTTTCATCGGGGTTGATGGCGTTTTTGATGGCTTCGATTTCGTTCATCATCTGCTCGTCTACCGCCAAGCGACCTGCCGTATCGACGATAACCAAGTCGTATCCTTTCGCCTTCGCCTCTTGGATGGCGTTAAGAGCAATCTGAACGGGGTTCTTGCTTTCAGGTTCGCTGTAAACGGGCACTTCGATTTGCTGTCCCAACACCCTCAACTGTTCGATGGCTGCCGGACGATACACGTCGCACGCTACCAAAAGAGGTTTACGGTTTTTCTTGGTTTTCAGCATCCGCGCCAACTTGCCTGAGAAAGTGGTCTTACCCGAACCTTGCAAACCCGACATCAGGATGACTGCGGGACGTCCTTTCAGTTCGATTTCGGCAGTCTCTCCACCCATCAGTTTGGTCAGCTCATCGTGTACGATTTTTACCATCAACTGGCTCGGTTTCACGGCTGTAAGCACGTTCTGTCCCAACGCCTTTTCTTTTACCGTATCGGTAAAGCTCTTTGCCACTTTATAGTTTACGTCCGCATCCAGCAGTGCGCGGCGAACATCTTTCAAGGTCTCTGCTACATTGATTTCGGTGATTTTTCCCTCACCTTTCAATATTTTAAACGACCGTTCTAATCTTTCACTTAAATTGTCGAACATATCTTTTGCTTTGCTTAATTTCTTCTTTTACAACGAGGTGCAAAATTACAAAAAAAACGATTCACTCAAATCTTTTTGTTCTGCCATTTTGCTTTTTTCAGATAAATGAGGCTGAATGTCAGCATCAATACATAGTAAATCAGTTCGGTAGTAAAACAAACATCCACCGGAGCCTGAATAACCATCCCTACCACGATGATGTAAAGTGCGTAGAAAACCTGCACTCCCACCTCAAGCACCAATGCCGCCTGCGTGTTTCCCGTGCCGGAAATTCCGTTGAAATACACGTTTGCCACCGATGCCACCACCATTGCCACACAAACCACGTAAAGTGCCGAAACCGACTCGGTAAGCAGTGCGGCTTCGTTCGTGTAAACCGAAAGGATGGCATGGGGGAAAATGACGCATAGCGCCACACAAACCAGCATGAACAAAAACGACATTTTGGCTATTTTGTGAAGCAGCCTGATTACTTGGGAAACGCCTCCCGCACCTATCAGGTTACTAACCAACGTGTTTGCGGTAGTAGAAAGGGCCTGTACCGGAATCAGCATCACCACGTACACGCTCCGCACGATGTTGGCTATGGCAAGCTGGCGCTGCCCTAACCGTTCGAGTGCCATAAAAAACACAAACCAGATAGCCATTGCCAGAAAATATTGCACCATCGTGAAGCAGGAAATCCGCAAAATGCGCCCCACCATCGCCCAGTCGAACCGCCCGAAACGGTTTAATCCGTATTTCTTCAAATCGACCCTGAAGTAAGTGTAACACAAGAAAAACACCAGCGAAGAAGCCTCGGCTATCACCGAAGCAAGTGCGGCTCCCTTGATTCCCATCTCCGGGAATCCGAGTTCGCCGAACACCAGTGCATAATCGAGCACCACATTGACCAGCGCCATCACCACGGCATTCATCGTCAGCGTCTTGGTCTGCGTGATACCGATATACAGCGCACGGAACATGACATTTACAAATGCAAACAAGAATCCCCAAATACGCCACGTAAAAAACTCATAGGTGGCGTGAAAGATTGCATCCGACGTTATGAGCAAACGTATCAAAGGCTCGGCTGCCATATACATCACGGCAAGCAGCACTACCGCCATCGCAAAGCTGAACGCCGTCCCCTGCCACATCACCTGACCTACCGAACGGTAATTCCCCTCTCCGTTACGCCGGGCGATAAGAATCTGCGACCCCACGCTGAAACCAAACGCCACGGTGTATACGCAGATGTATAACAAACCGCCCATCGCCGCAGCCCCCAGAGCCACTTCGCTTACGTGTCCTAAAAACGCCGTATCGGTTACGTTAATAACATTCTGAGCCAACAATCCTAAAAATATAGGATAAGTAACATTCCATATTTCTTTATTGCTATACATAAAAAATTTTTATAAACTAAACAAGCGGAAAAACGATTGGCAAAGATACAAATAATTCTGCTGACAAGAAACTGTGGGGCAGGCGCGCGCCCTGCATCGGTTTACAAGCCTGCCGGGAAGGAGCCTTCACTTTAACCAAAAATAACAAAACCGATGAAAATAACGCCCGCTTTTTCCCTTCCATTTCATTTTTTTCTTAACTTTGCGCTGCAACTGAGATACAAATGTAACACTTTAACATACTTAAAATATTAAGATTATGATGACTATTGACAAATTCAACTTTGCCGGAAAAAAGGCAATCGTTCGTGTGGACTTCAATGTACCTTTGAACGAAGAAGGTAAAATTACTGATGACACCCGTATCCGTGGAGCGCTGCCCACATTGAAAAAAATTTTGGCAGACGGCGGTGCACTTATCATCATGTCACACATGGGTAAACCCAAAGGTAAAGTAAATGCGAAATATTCTTTAAGCCAAATTGTAGATGCAGTTGCTGCTGCATTGGGTACTCCGGTTCAGTTCGCTCCCGACTGCGCTAAAGCTCAGGAAGCTGCCGCAGCTTTGAAACCGGGCGAAGTGTTGCTGCTCGAAAACCTCCGTTTCTATCCGGAAGAAGAAGGCAAACCGGTAGGCATTGAAAAAGAAGACCCTGCTTACGAAGACGCTAAGAAAGAAATGAAAGCACGCCAGAAAGAATTTGCTAAAACATTGGCTTCTTACGCTGACTGCTACGTAATGGATGCTTTCGGTACAGCTCACCGTAAACACGCTTCTACTGCTGTTATCGCTGACTATTTCGACGCTGACCACAAGATGTTGGGCTACCTGATGGAAAAAGAAGTTCAAGCGGTAGATAACGTTTTGAAAGACATCAAACGTCCGTTTACTGCCATCATGGGTGGTTCTAAAGTTTCTACCAAAATCGGTATCATCGAAAACTTGATGGACAAGGTAGATAACCTGATTCTGTGTGGCGGTATGACATTTACTTTCGCTAAAGCTCAGGGCGGAAAAATCGGTAAATCAATCTGCGAAGAAGACAAACTCGACTTGGCTCTCGAAATCATCGAAAAAGCTAAAGCTAAAGGTGTAAACTTGGTATTGGGTACTGACTGTGTAGCTGCCGATGACTTCTCTAACGATGCTAACACGCAGATTTGCCCGGCTAACAACATTCCTGACGGATGGGAAGGCTTGGATGCAGGTCCTGAAAGCCGCGAAGCATTTAAGGCTGCCATCAAGGGTGCCAAGACTATCTTGTGGAACGGTCCTGCCGGTGTATTCGAATTCGACAACTTTACGGGCGGTTCAAAAGCCATTGCAGAAGCAATCGCTGAAGCAACGAAGGAAGGTGCATTCTCACTGATTGGCGGTGGCGACTCAGTAGCTTGTATCAACAAGTTCGGTATGGCAGACCAAGTATCATACATCTCAACCGGTGGTGGTGCTTTGCTGGAAGCTATCGAAGGTAAAGTATTGCCGGGTATCGCTGCTATCCGTGGTGACAAATAAACATAATATCTTGTCATAAAAACACTAAAGGATGCGTCTTTCCAATGAAGGCGCATCCTTTTTTTAGTTCATTCCTATCCGTCCGGAATGTCTATGAAGTTGATTACAGATTAATAGGTTTCCTCGTTAGCCAGATTCCACATGTTCAGGAATGCCGCGCGGGTGATGTCTGTCAGTTTCTCCCAGTTAATCCGTTCTGCATGGTCCGTAGGCTGGTGGTAATCCGGATGGGCATCCGTGTGATACCAGATGATGGGAATATCCTTCAAAGCAAACGACCCGTTGTCGCTGCCTCCTATGGGGCGGTCCCAAGCCCGGTAGTCCGGTTCCAGTTTCAAATCATATCGGGCGATGGCATCTTTCAGCCACTGACCGAACACAGGATGCGACTCGGTATAGAAATAGACCACGTGTTTGGGCTGCTGCGGTTTGTTATTACGCCCTATCATGTCGAAGTTCAGGTATCCTTTGATTTGGTTTACGAAAGGACATGACTGCACAAAATATTTTGAGCCCAGCAATCCTTTCTCCTCCCCGTCCCAAAAAGCGAAGATGACGTTTCGTTTCGGCTTCTTGCCCGACACAGCAAATGCCCGCGCAATCTGCAAGGCAGCCGATACGCCTGAAGCATTATCGTCTGCTCCGTTATAAATCTGGTCGCCGGCCAAAGTGGGGTCGTAACCGATATGGTCGAAGTGTGCCCCGATAACCACATACTCATCAGCACGTTCACCGGGTATCCATCCCAGCACGTTTGCCAGCTTCAGGCTGCGGTATGTGCCTTGCTTGAGCCGTGCCACCGAGTCCGGGTGTACTTGGAAACGTCCTTTCTGCTGGCGTTCCACGGCACACGCCTCAAATGGCTGATAATACGTGTCGCCCAGCAAAGGCCGGATGCCCGCCTCTTTCAGTTCCGAAACCAAATAACGTGCCACGATACGCGACTCCCGCTGTCCGGCCTCACGCCCCAGCAGATTATCATCTGCCAGAAATTCTACGATAGCTTCCGCCTTGTCACGGCTGATGCTCTGCAATCCTTTCTCTACGGGTGCTTGTGCCCACACCCCCATTGATGCCGCAAAGAAGCAGCAAACTCCCAAAATTTTCTTATACATATTCGTTGTGTGTTTTTTAAGGCTATGTTTTCGCAAATATAAAAAATACTTTTCAGAATAAGCCATTCTGACTTTCTTATCCGCGTGTGTTTATGGGCATATCTATCTTGACATTTACTTGTTACGGCTTCCCATCCACGTCAGCTTATGCCAGATGGTTTCCAGCGGACCGCGACGGTAATGACGGAACCACCAATGGGCGAAAGCCAACTGAGCGAGGAAGAACACACAGCCAATCAGGAAACTGTACGTATTACCGCACACCTTATGAAGTGCCAGCCCGTAGCCGAAATAAAGGAAACTCCCTATCACCGACTGCATGACGTAATCTGTAAGACTCATTTGTCCGTAGGGAGCCAACCAGCGTTGCACCTTTCCGTTATTTGCCCAGTAAAGCAATAAGAACGCGCTGACCAACGTCAACATAAAGAACAGATTATACCAAGAATTAAGAATGGTTTTCATGGTTTCAAGAATGAACTTCGAGTCGATTTGCGAGAAAACGAATTCTTTTACAAAATACATCACAAACGCCGAAGGGATGCTGACGTACAGAACGCGACGCCAGAACGAACGAGACCGTGACAAGCTTTCCGGAGCAGATGCACTGAAATATCCCATGCGGCCCAGCAACATTCCGAACATAAAAAGCGATGAAGTCTGGAATACGCGCCCGTAACACCAAGCCCAATTCAGACTTGCCAACTGCCCGGTTACAAAGTTTGCCTTTACCATCTCCCACCACGATGTTCCTCCCAACTGCGGATATACATCTCCTAACGAATAAATCATCTGCTTGGGAGCAAACTCCGGATTTATCACAGCACAAATCACTTTAACCCACTCTAAGGGCTGAAGCATCAGAAACAAAGCGAGTATGAATACTGCCTTATTACTCCAATGACGGACGGGCACCAACACAAAGCCTAAAATGGCGTAAAGCACCAAAATTTCGCCGGGGAAGAAGCTGGCGTTGATGAATCCGAAACCCAACAGTAACAGCAACCGCCACATATAGCGGTTTTTGAAATCTTCGCCACGCTTTTCTGAGCTGCGGCTCTGGAGATAAAAGGTAAAGCCGAACAGCAGGGCAAAAATGGCGTATGCCTTACCCGAAAACAGGAAGAAAAGCGTATCCCAAATGTGAGTGTCAAACCACCCCAACAGTCCGGTAGCAGGCGGAGGGAAAGAATAGAAGTTAAAATGCTCGATATTATGAAGCAACACGATGCCCATTACGGCAAATCCGCGCAACGCATCGACAGCCAAAATACGTTCTTTTTTTTGAATCGGTGTTCCCATAGAAAAATAGAATTAAAGCAGATAAAAAAGACAAAGGCACGAATTACAGATTTCCACCCTACGTATTTAGGTATAACAAGTCTGTAATCCGCGCCCGTTTATAACATCGCGATATATTTATTTAGCCGAATCGCCCGGTGCCGGAGTAGCAGCAGCATCCTGAGTTTCGGTCTGCGGAGCATCAAAACCAGCAGGAGCATTCAACGGATTTGTTTTCTGTTCTTCTATAGCCTGTTCCATGATAACAGAAGAATTGGTAGTCTGATGAGGTATCACGTAAGAAGTCGCAATACTGATAACCACCATAAAAACAGCCAATCCCCACGTCAGCTTTTCAATGAAATCGGTTGTCTTACGAACACCCATAATCTGATTAGAAGACGCAAATGCGGAAGAAAGACCTCCCCCCTTCGAGTTCTGCACCAATACGACGAAACACATCAATATGGCTGCAAGCACCATTAATACAACAAATAATAAGTACATTTTCTTTATTTTGATTTAGCGTTAATAATCAATTTCTCTAAAAATCTCATTTGGTCTGCAAAGTAAGTATTTTTTTTCGGATATTTCAAATTTAATTTTTTAATAATTTCCAGAGCTTTATCATATCGTTGCTGTTTGACATAGATTTTAGCCAATGTTTCGGTGAAATAATCTTCTTCGTTGTCTGTTTCGGGCTCTTTTTCTTCGGTTTCCGTATCTTCATCCTCTGGCTCGGCTGCATCGGCATCTTCGGGTAAAACGTTCCGTTCATCGTCTGCACTTTCTATGAAATGGTCAATCAGCTCCTGTCCGCGCAAAGGAGGTGTGGCTTCTTCCGCAGCAGGCAAGACGGATTCGCCCATCAGCACCGATGTATAATCCACCGCCGCCATATCGGGTACCGGAAGTTCGGCCGGTGCAGCGTCTGAATGTCCGGAAAGGAAACGGTCTATAAGGTCGAGTGTACGGTCGGCTCCGTCGGCAACAGCACTTACCGGTTCGTGTTCTTCCAGCCGGAAACGGTCTCCCTCAAGATAATAAAACAACACGCCTATATCGGCAACAAACAAAGCCCCCCGACGTAATTCATCGCGGAAAGCCGGGTCGTTCAGCAGAAACAGATTCTTCAGATACAATACCCACGCCGTTTGGAAATATGGATAACGCTCCAACAGCGTACGTAACTCATACAAACTGTTTTTATCCAACCGTTCGGGGTGTTTTATCCATTCTTGTAATTGCTGTTGCATCATGAGTCTACCAGTTTGCTACTGTGGCGTTAAAAATCTGCTCCACAATTTCGTCAATCATCTGGTCAACCAACTCCTCCTGCACGGCAGAAAGTTGCTGGCTGGCGTTATATTCACGGCTCGCCGAGAACGATTGTTCAAAGTCTTCCACGTGATTGGTATTGTTTACAAAGCGTACATTCACCGTCATACGCAGTTCTGCCATCGTTGAATAACCGTCAGAGCCCACACCCTTATTATAAGCATCGTAGTTGGTGATTTCTCCCGACAGTTCCAAATCGCCTCCCTGACGTACCTGCTTCAAGCGCGTCTGCTGCATGTAAGCATCCTGCAAGGCTGTGTTGAACATCGACTCCATCGGCCCCCATACAAACGCCGCCGAACGGTTCGGAAAGTTTTCAAACGAAATGGTTTTTACTTTCTCATAGTTGATAGACGAACCGTTAAATTTATAAGACACTGTACAAGCCGCCAGCAAGCACACGGCCGTCATCCACATGCTTATTATTTTCCATTTTCTTTTAATCAAGCCCATATTCTTTTATTTTTCGATAAAGGGTACGTTCGGATATCTTTAAATCGTTTGCGGCGCTTTTCCGCTTTCCGTGATGCCGCTCAAGCGCCTTGCGAATCATTTCTTTTTCTACGTCGTCCAGCGAAAGATTTTCTTCGACATATTCTTCGGTATCTTGCACTTCGGATTCTTCAGCCGGCACTGTCTTTACGGATGCAATATGGCTGACAGAGGGTACGGAACTCATCACCACCGGATTGTCTTGGACGATGCTCACCGGAGTATTCGGTATGTAGCGCACGGAAGCATCCTGATGGGTGGAAACCGGTGCATTGCCATTGCGTTCTGCCATTATGTCATGCATGAATTTCTTCAGCTCCGTTACGTCGCGCCGCATGTCGAACAATACTTGGTAAAGAATCTCACGTTCGCTCTCAAAACCTTTATTGCCCGAAGGCTTCACACCGAGCAGTGTTGGCAAATGAGAATCTGACTGGGTGGGCAGATAATTACGAAGAATCTCCGGCGTTATATCCCGGTTGGTTTCAATAATAGAAATCTGTTCGGTAATATTTTTAAGCTGACGCACATTTCCCGGCCACGAGTAAGCCGTCAGCATCTGCTTTGCTTCTTCGGTCAGCTGAATGGCAGGCATCCGGTATTTTTCTGCAAAATCTCCGGCAAACTTCCGGAACAGCAGCACGATGTCGTCCGGGCGTTCGCGCAGAGGCGGTATCTTGATAGGAACGGTATTCAAGCGGTAATACAAATCTTCACGGAAACGCCCTTCCGCCAATGCCTCGGCAAAGTTGACATTCGTAGCAGCAACAATCCGCACATCGGTTTTCTGTACTTTCGAAGAGCCGACCTTGATGTATTCGCCCGATTCGAGCACGCGCAGCAACCGGGCTTGTGTAGACAGCGGGAGTTCGCCCACCTCGTCCAGAAAAATCGTACCTCCGTCTGCTTCGGCAAAATAACCTTTCCGGTCACTGATAGCTCCGGTAAAAGCACCTTTCTCATGCCCGAACAATTCGGAATCGATGGTTCCTTCAGGTATCGCCCCACAGTTTACCGCAATATACGGCCCGTGTTTCCGACGACTGAACTGGTGAATGATTTGCGGAAAGCTTTCCTTACCTACCCCGCTTTCCCCAGTTACCAATACGGACAAATCGGTAGGAGCCACTTGCATGGCTATATCTATAGCCCGATTCAGCCCCTCGGTATTTCCGATGATGCCGAACCGTAATTTCACATTCTGTATTTCTGATTTTACCATATAATTCGTATTATATATGACAAAATTATAAAAACTTTGGCTTGGCTACTTATTCCGAAAAGAAAAAAGTAAGAGCCTGCTTCATTTTTCCAATTAAAGCAACGTTTTATCAGTTTCTTCTAAGTCTGTTTCCGGTTTGTATTTCTGATTGGTTACAAACCTGTATCCCCACCGAATCAGAATACGGTGCGAATCATAAAGCGGATGCCCCACTTGTTTGCCGTAGGCAGGTCATTATAATTTAAACGGCGTACGTATTCTACATGCAGCAACTTGAATATATTATGAATGCCGACACTCAGCTCTACATAAGGTTTCTTTTTATCCATTATATAGCTGGATGTATAGAAATTGCCATTTGCATCGTAATGTCCGGGAAACATCATCAGTTCTGCATCGTTTCGGTTCTGCGGCAATAGGGGATTATTCTTGTCGGTAAGCGTTCCCCACAAACATTTAATGCCGATGAACTCGCGCCATTTCAGTTTCTTCAGCAGCGGGATGCGGTTAAAGAGTTTTCCCTGCATGTTCCACGAAACGTCCAGCGAAGCATAGCGGTCGTTCAGAAACTCCATGTTGTTAATCAGGTTGAATGTTTCTTCCTGAATGATATACGACAGGTTGGCAGCGGGCATAATCAGCAGCGGGAAGGGAACTTTGTTCCACTGGATTCCTCCCTTTATCGAAGTATCAATGTTTCCCCACGAACTGAGCCACCAACGTTTATAGAAACTCACTTCGCTCATGTTATAAGTATAGTCTGATCCCAACACACCTTTCAGTCCCACTGTGTGCTGTAAGGTAAACACCGGAGCATCAAGATTGATGGGCAGACGTCGCTGCTTGGTATTGATAAATGTTTCGCCGGGGGCATAACGCAAGGCTATTGTAGCCTCCGCCACCGAAAAGTCGTGTACATTATAAGGTGAACGCACCCACTCCGTACCCGACAGACTGCCGTCTGCTATCGCCTGCTGCAACTGGGTCTCACCTGCCATCGTACGGTAGAACAGTTTGCCACACGGCTCGTAATTGGAGTGTTTCAGAATGAATGTGGTTTTCAGTCCCGACTCGCGTTCCAACTCATATTTCACACTTGCCGTACGTTCGTAATTATATTGGTCTACCGACGTTACTTTCAGCGACGTAAAGACATTATCCTTGTCCGTAGCCATGAACTTATCGGTTGGCAGCATATTGTCGTACGAATAAGAGAAAGTCAACGAATTAATCGGATATTCCCTCGGCAGATATTCACGTTTCTTGAACGAGTATTCCACTTCTGCCTTGTATTTCGAGCGCGCATCTTTAAATCCGTACGCATAATATCCTCTTAAAAAGAGATGCGGATGCAGATTTGCCGTGGTTTGAGCAGACGCACGCAAGCGGAGGCCGTCGATGTAGTTGCTTGAAATCATGGTGTTGATAGGCCCTATATCCACCTTGCTGGGTTTTCCACGGACACCGGTTTCCACAAAGTTTTCGATAAAGGCTTTTGCCACAAACATGATGTATTTAAATCCCTTTATCTTGCTCAGGTTATCGACAAACGAATCCATCTGTTTTTCCGAGGTAGTAAGCTGTGTGGGGCGGTATTCTTTCCAGAATTCATCGCCACGCATCATGGCATTCACGTCTTTTATCTCACTGCCTTTCCGTTTGAAAATCCTGTCCGGGATTTCATCGAACCCGAAGTCTGAATACCTTGTGGTACGCCTTACCTGAAACGACCCAAGCAACTTCCGCAAATAAGAAAGTTCGCAGGTCATGTCGTCAACCATCAATACCCATTCGCCTGAAGGCAACTGACCGAACTCCTGCTCGATAATCATCAAATCCACAAAGTTGATATCTGTTTTCTTTGGCAAATTCATGGTGCATTTCTTCACACGATACGTCGAGTCTGCCAATATATACAGACTTCCCGTAAAGCCGAAATCTTGCGGATTGTTGGGAACAAACGAGAGCAGGAAACATTCATCGCGGTCTACCGTCAATGTATCCATGATGTAATAGCGGTAGAAATTAATTCCCGCATCCGAAATCGGACTGTCAAAAGGATATTGCAAGAAGCGGAAACGGTCTTGGTAGATGTTTACATCCTGAAACACATCCTTCAGCACCGTGGTCAACATGTCGCCCGTATTAAACAGCTCGTTGATACCCGATGAATTAAGCCCCTTTATGATCGTCTTTTCGCTGTGAGGATTTTTGCGGTATACTTTCTCCGATACGGTTTCGTCGACAGATATGGGCAGGATATTCTTGCCCGTTACGTCGCTCACCTCCACTTGGTCGCGAAAGAACGGATATTTCTTAAAGAGATTCGACTCGCGCAACGAGTCGGTCGTGATGTTATTCAGCGAAAAAGTAATCTTCTGATATTTATTATAGTGATAATAATCGTTTACGCTCAGGTCGTTCAACTCTTTGGCGGCGATAACCTTTTTCATCATCTCCACCGCCGGATTATTCTTACGCGAATATTTTTCTTTCTTAGGCTTGACTATCACCTCGTCCAATACCAAATCGGCTTTCATTTTCACATCGAGCCGATGCGTATTCGGAGACACTTTCAGCACTTGCGTGGCATAACCCACCATCGAAAAAGTCAGTTTATCCCACCCCGCACGGGCATCTATCGAGTAATTTCCATCTATGTCGGTAATTGTCCCCACCCCTTTTCCGTCGTAATACACATTCAAATAAGGAATGGGTTCTCCTGTTTCAGAGTCTGTCACAACTCCTTGAATCTGGGCAGAAAGTTTCGCAACTCCCATACACAATACCAACAGAAAAAATAACCTTTTTACCATATATTGTTTCAATACCTTCTCTATGTTTTTTTATACTTATTGCGCAACGAATGAGCGCGTAAAGTTACAGAGTGTTGAAGTCTCTTACAAATTTATGCCGACAAAAAGCTATAATCTTACCTTTTTTTATGAATAATAGAATATTATTTCTGCCCAATCAGTCTCCCCGATAGTAATAAAGCAAAGCGTGGCGCGCTATGAAATCGGCATTTTCCTGCACCGTAGTCCGGCTTTCTCCATCCGGGAAAACGGCGTCGGGCAACAAATGATGTTCCAAACAATGCAAGAGCAAGTCGGGCGGACAAAGCGTTTCTTCCGTCAGCAGCCGGAAAGCATTCTTCGCCGCCGCATCGGGGGCATACATCGGGTTGTCCGGGTCGGCTATACACTCGCATACGTCTTTTGCCAGCAAGATGCCTTTTTCCGGTTCGGTCATCAGCACAAAGTTGCGGAACGGTTTCATTTGAGGCAACGTATGGTTATCATCGTCTGTCCATTTCAGCACCTCCACCAAGAAACGCCTCAGCTCGCCGTAGCCGTTCAGGTAAACGATTCGCTTTCCGTTCGTTCCTGCCACAAAGTTGCGGTACATCTCTGCACTTTTTTCGCGCACTTCATCGGGCACGACAGGTTCATCAGGGAACAGTCCTTTTACCTGTTTCCATGCCGGTGCGTTATCTCCCGCCAACCGTTCTATCCACTCGTGAAGGAACAGAGCAAGCGGCCCTGTGGGGATGATGAAACGGTCGGTAGCGGTAACCCGCTCAATGTATGGTGCCATCGAAGGTTCGGTAAGATACGTATGCCCGAACAGCCACGTCAGTTTACGGTCGGCATCGCGGGCATCCGAGTAGCCGCTCCAATAATTTTCGAGCAACTCATTTTCCGGAGCTTCTTCGTATGCCGTTGCCAACACTTCGTAAAATGCAGCCGCCTGCTTTGCTATCCGCTCATCGCAGGGGTTGACGTACGGATGCTCGTAAGGAGCTTTCTGCCACGTATTCCACACGATGAAGCGTACATCTTCTTCATTCACTTCATCGCGCAGGTAATCGTCTGCCAGCGTGTAGAACGGCAAAGGCTTGCCATACAGCCGGATATGCTCGTCGATAAAACTACGCCACAGCCCCAGTCCGGAAATCACATCTTCCAGATAAGCCGCTACGTAGAGACACATTTTTTTACGGAACGCTTCCGGCATTCCGGAGAGCATAACAGCCTTGTAGAGTCGCCCTGCAAGTTTTACAAAATACTCGTCTGAGGGTTGCGGAGTGGCATAAGGATGGATAGCCATCCAGTCTTTAAGATATATTGTTGGTTTATTCATTTTTATTCGTCGGTTGATTATTCTACATAAGAATGAGCTTTTATTGTTCTTGCAAATTTAATAAATATTTCTTTCGTGCGGTTTCTTTTGCAGAAAAGCATTGTAAAACGCCCGGCCTCACTGCTACTGACAGACAAGACCGGGCGTTATCAATACTAAGAAAGACTCTTAGTTAAAGAACTTTATCCCGATGAAATAAGTACGAGGCTGTGTAGGCCCGTAGAAATACTTCGAGTCACGCAGTTTGCCACGGTCGAGGTCTTTCTGGAAGGCGTTGAAGATGTTCTGCACACCGCCGTTCAACTGAAGTTTCAAATGGTCGTTCAGCACGAAGGTATAATTCAACTTCACACCCAAATCCATAAAGTCGGGGGTATGTTCCAAGCGGTCTTTCGCAATATATCCTGCAAAGTGAGGAACAATCATCTTACCCGTGTAGACACCCGATATGGAGAAATCGAAGTTCTTCAGCGGAGCGGAAGTAAACGTGAAATAACCGTAATAATCGGGTGTACGAGGCATCCGCTTGATAGGTGCCACGTCTGCATCCTCGCTCCAATGAATGGCTTCGGTATAACGGCTGCGCTGTACGGTAAATCCTAATTGGAGCTGCGCCTCCCGCCCGTGAGCTATCTTATAATCAATGTTAGCCCCGTAAACGCGCGCGCCGTGTCCGTTACGCCGTTCCTGCTTCAATGTTCCGGTCTGAGGGTCTTTGCCCATAGCTTCTAGATAAAACACATCGTTAAGAGCCGTATAGAAACCTTCTATCAAGAGGTTCGACTGAAAGTGCCCGAAGTTTGCAGTCCAGTCCAGCGAGCCGCTCACACTGTTCGAGCGTTCGGGCTTCAATCCGTCTGCCAGCGTAATCATCATCGCTTCGCCGCCTACCGCCGCCACGTGAAGGTCTTCATCGTAAGCCTGAGGCGCACGGAATCCGGTGGACCATGTAAGGCGGCCTTGCAGCTTCGACGAAGGATTCCACAGCAGGTTGACGCGCGGACTGAAAATAATGTCGTCTACCAAGTTATGCTTATCCAAACGGAATCCGGCAAGCAAGGTGAAATGTTCCATCTTCCATTCGTTTTGCGCAAAACCGCTGGCTATCCTCACATCCTGACGGAGGTCGCGGTTATACCCCGTCATTACGTCGTGAAGGGAGTTGTAGCTATACTCCAGTCCTCCCGTAAACGTGGCGGGAGCAAAAAAGCAGTTGTCCATGTTTCCCACATACATCGCCCCGCCCACTGCTGTAAGGTCTTTGGTCTTTCCGTAAGCATTGGGGTCTTCACCTGCGCCGTAATAACTGTTGCGGTCGATGTGTTGCGCCGAACCATACACCGACAGTTTGTGGCGATATTCGCGGAAGAACACATCATACGTCAGTCCGCCGCTGTTTATAACGTGTTTCGTCTGCTCGGTAATGTCTGTTTCGTGAGGCTGAAGGTCGAACTTGTTACCTCCGCGCCGGAATTCGTTCGTGGTATGATACTCGATGCTGATGCGGCTGAACTGTGTGGGGCGGTAGTAAGCACGAAGCCCGAAGGTATTCATGTTCAGTTTACCCAGTTCCGAGAAACCGTCGCCGTCGGCATCGTAAGGATTGCGGTTGCGGTACGACTGGTAGAGGGCGATGCCATACGAATTATCAGACGACACCAGCGAGGCATTGGCACCCACGTATTGCTCCCACACCTTTCCGTTGAGATTCGACATGGTAGACGATACCTGAAACGAATTGTTCACCGGGTCTTTGGTGATGATGTTGATGGTTCCGCCCACGGCATTTGCCCCGAACAGCGCCGAGCCGCCGCCACGCACCACCTCTACGCGCTCAATCATGTTGGTAGGAATCTGCTCCAATCCGTACACGCCCGACAGCGCACTCATTACCGGACGGCTGTTTATCAGAATCTGCGAATAAGGACCTTCCAGTCCGTTGATGCGTACTTGCGGGAATCCGCAATTCTGGCAGTTGTTTTCCACGCGCAGTCCCGACTGAAAGTTAAGCGACTTGGCAAGGTCGTTCGAGTTGACTATCTCAAACAGGCGGTTATTCATCACGTTTACCACCACCGGAGCCAGCTTTCGGTTGGTCTCGTTGCGGTTGGCAGACACCACCACCTCATCGGTCATAATCGTTTCTTCTTCCATCACAAAGTGCATGTCAACAGTGAAATCATTGCTCACCGTTACGCGCTTAGTTTGGGTAGAATACCCCATGCTTTGTACCTTCAGCGTATATTCTCCTGCCGGAACATTCTTAAAGCGGAAGTAGCCTTCGGCATCGGTAGCCATCCCTACGCCCGTTTCAACTATCAATACATTGGCGTATGGCAAACCTTCCTCCGTATTTTTTTCTATCACATGTCCGGTAATAATGTTTCCCTCTTTCACCGGATTAACCGCCATGCTTACAAGAGCGCACAGCAATCCCGTCAATATTAATATATGTCTCTTCATTACGTTTTTTTGTTCGTTGATTAATGCGTGTAAAACACCTGCCCACACTGCCGCCAAAACGCATACGGATGTGTTCCCTTGCGCATACGGATGCACACGGGAGTCCATGCGGATGTTTTCAGCAACACTTCGGGTAGGATTTTCCATGCCGGGAACAGCCCGGCAACTAACTGATTTGAAAAGACATAAAGGGAGGAGCGCGCAGATGGATTCCTGCCGTATGCGCTGATACGGCACGGAAGTTATCCTGCACGCAAAATAACGAATAAACAACATGCCAATCCGGTTTAACCAGCTCGGTCTCTTCCTCGTCCAGCGAATAGAAACTGGAAAGAAAGTGCAACGAAAGGGTTTGTCCGGCAGTATGAGAGTGATGCTGAGTGAAAGGGTGAGAATGGACAATCATTACCCCGCCTACCACATGGACGTGGGCAAATACGACGACACTCGTATAATACGCCACGAACAGGGTAAGCAGGCTTAACGCCCACACACGAATATGGTATGTCTGCATTCTCACTTACTCAGTTGTATTATTTATTGCCAAACAAAAGTAGGTAATCCCTTTTGGCTGCAACTTCCGTCCATGCCTCCGGGATAAATTTCCATTGATTCAACGCTACGGGATGAAGCGTTTTTACCTCTTCAATGCGTTTCATCAGGTAATAACGCAAATCTTTGTCGGTAGAGAAAACGATACGCTTCGCCAGTTCTGCTTTCGGGATGTCGGCACCTTTCGTCAGCAAGTCTCCCCCGCCGTTGCCCCTGTATGAATTAACAGCTACGCGGTAGGTTTTGTTCATATCGAAAGCGCGTCCGTCGGCTAAACTTTTGATGGAAATCTTTTCGCCCTGCGGCTTGGTTACATCGACAGTATAAATAATGCCGGCGGCCGAATCGAAATTGAAGCTGGGGTTTTTAAAACGTTCGAATCCATTATCTTTTTCGTTGAGCAGCAGCAGATGGTCGGATGCCGATTGCATCTGGTTCGTCCAAATGGCGTACGACATTTCAAGGAAGTTTTTAATCTCTTTTCCGCTCAGTTCCATCACGTAGAGCATGTTTTCGTACTTATAGAGGTTGAACATGTCGCTCATGTAGATGTCGCCTTTCTTGATTTCAGCGTTAAACGACAGCGGGGCGCAGAACGAAATGTCTGCTCCGGTGATGTCTAACTGCAACTGCTGGATGAGGTCGATGAACGCCGACGAACCGAAATAGGCATCGCGTGTGGAAATGGTGCGGTCGATGCTTCCTATCTTGCGCGAAACAAAAGTATCTACGGCCTGATATTGTTCTTTGAATGCCGACATAAAGTCCTCGTCAACGGGATAAGTGGTCATATCGGCAAGTTTGCCTTCTACCGACTTGCTTACTACCCTATCGCCGCGTTTTACTACTTTCAGGGTAACGTCGGATACGGTGCGTGCCATATTTGCCGGGTCAATCAACAAGACAGAGTCGCCCGCTACGTTGGCTACCTTTTCGCAACGGCGCACGTGGTCGTGTCCCATAAAGATGACATCGAATCCCGGAACGTTACGAGCCACCTCGCCCGAACCGTTTTCTATCGTATTATCCAGCTTGTTTCCTTCCGGACCGGCGTGAAACAATCCTATCAGTACATCGGGATTTTCTTTCTCGCGGATAATCTTCACCCACTTGCGGGCACAGGTTTCCATATCTTCAAAACGGAGTCCGCTCCACAACTTTTCGGGCAACCACGATGGAATGGAAGGGGTAATCATTCCCAATACAGCTATCTTTACTCCCTCCCGTTCCAACACTTGATAAGGCGGAAGGTAGGGTTCGCCGCTCAGCGTGTCGATAACGTTTGCTCCCAGTACGGGGAAGTTACACTGCTTCACCCAACGGTCGTACACGGCGTGTCCGGTTTCCACATCGTGGTTTCCCATGTTTCCCACATCGTAACGCAGGTAATTCAGCATTTGGGCACATACGTGGTCCGATACCGTATCAATGAAATTATAGTAATATGCCGTGGGTTGTCCTTGCAGGATGTCGCCGTTATCAAGCAACACCACGTTGTCGCCAAACGCCTCGCGCTGTTCTTTTACATACGAACTTACCCGCGCCAGACTGCCGTCGAGGGGTTTTCTGCCGATAAAATCGTAGGGGAAATAACACCCGTGAACATCGCTGGTCTCGATAAACTTTAACGTGATTTCTTTTTCGCCGGAAGTAGTACACGACTGTATACAGCCCATACCGATAATTGCCGTCAGGCAAAGGAGAGATTTCAATGACTTCATAAAGACAATTTGTCAGATTTATGCCGCAAAGATAGTCAAGAAAATCGAGATAGGAAACAACTGTCCCAATAATAATAAGCCGCTCGATACATGTTTCGTATGTTTCCGGCACGAAACGTCTCTCTGCCTCCGAAAGGAAGAAAAACAGCCTGCCGGACAACCCGATTGGCATGTAATTTGTTCCACTTCAAGCAATTAAATTAACTGACAATATGGCTTACATAGACTATTACAAAGTGCTTGGCGTTGAGCGGAATGCAACCCAAGACGACATTAAGAAAGCATACCGTAAGCTGGCAAGGAAGTATCACCCGGACTTGAACCCGAACGACCCTACGGCTAAGGACAAGTTTCAGGAGATAAACGAAGCCAACGAGGTATTGAGTGACCCGGAAAAGCGTAAGAAATACGACGCTTACGGCGAAAACTGGAAACATGCCGACGAGTTTGAAGCGCAACAGCAAGCCTATCGCGCCCAACAGCAAGCAAACGGAAACAGGCAAGGTGAATACTGGTACTCTACCGACGGAGAACATTTTACGAGCGGATTTGGAGGTAACGCAAGCGGATTCTCTGATTTCTTCGAGGAATTGTTCGGACATCGGGGGGCAACGGGAGGTAGAACACGCGGCGGATTTCGCGGTCAAGACATTGAAGCCGAACTTCAACTTTCTTTGCGTGAAGCCGCTGTTACACACAAACAAACATTCAGCATCAACGGCGAAACATTACGAATCACCGTTCCGGCGGGCGTAGCAAACGGGCAGGTTATCAAGCTGAAAGGACATGGAGGCAAAGGAATGAACGGAGGTCCGGACGGAGACTTATACATCACGTTCGCAGTAAGCGATGACCCTGCCTTTAAACGGAAGGATAACGACCTGTACACCGATGTCAACATCGACCTGTACACTGCCGTATTGGGTGGAGACGTGACCGTGAATACCCTCGACGGGCAGGTTAAACTGAAGGTACGCCCCGGAACACAAAACGATGCGAAGGTACGTCTGAAGGGCAAAGGATTCCCGGTATATAAACAGGAAGGTAGCTTCGGCGACTTGATAGTGACTTATCATGTATCAATTCCTACCACGCTGACCGAACATCAGAAAGATTTGTTCCGTCAGTTGCAACAAGGATAACTTTTAAAAACGGACAATTATGCAGAACGATTTGATTATCATAAGCGACTATTGCAGCCGCTGTAACATAGAGCCGGACTTCGTCATGATGTTGGGCGAAGACGGGCTGATAGACATTGAGATACGAAATAACGTCAGCTATTTCCCTGCCGAACAACTGAACGAACTGGAACGATACGCTCACCTGTATTATGACCTCTCTATCAACATCGAAGGCATCGATGCCATCCGCCACCTGCTGGCACGGGTAGAAGACTTGCAGCAAAAGGTTCGCCGGCTTGAAAACGAACTGCGCTTTTACCGCCGGTAAGCATAAAAACAAATCAGGCATGGATTACGGTTTCTTTGGAAACACCGTACATCCGTGCCTGATTTTTTATCGTTTCGTAACAGTACCCTGATTATGCTTCAGCTTCAGCAAACGGAACTACAGAAACATAGCTTCTGTTTTCACGTCCTTTCTTGAAACATACTGTACCGTCAATCAAAGCGTAAAGAGTGTGGTCACTACCCATACCTACGTTGTTACCCGGGTTGTGAACTGTTCCTCTTTGACGAACAATAATGTTACCGGCTTTGCAAACTGAGCCGCCGAATATCTTTACGCCTAATCTCTTACTTGCTGATTCACGACCGTTCTTAGAACTACCTACACCTTTCTTATGTGCCATTTTCTTCTACGTTTTAATGATTAAGCAATAACTTGTTTGATTGTCAATTCGGTAAACTGCTGACGATGACCGTTCAGCTTCTTGTAACCTTTTCTTCTCTTCTTGTGGAATACCAACACTTTCTTGCCTTTTACGAGGTGAGAAACTACTTCGCATACCACTTTTGCACCTTCTACGGTAGGCGCACCTACTTTTACAGTACCGTTGTTGTCTACCAACAAAACTTTGTCAAATTCAACAGTTGCGCCGTTTTCTGCATTCTGAATGTGTTGAACAAACAGCTTTTTGCCTTCTTCAGCTTTGAACTGCTGACCGTTAATTTCTACAATTACGTACATCTTTTATTTTATATTAAACGGGTTTTCTCCGCAAGGTGAACCGTCCTCTCCGGTTACTTGTCTACCTCCACGGACTAAATCGGACGCAAAGGTACTGCTTTTATCTCACATAGCCAAAGGGTTGGACAAGTTTTTTATCGGAATAAAATATAAAAACATAAACAAACTTTGATAATTGACATATCTCTTTATGATATTCAAATAACAGATTTATCATATCCGCCATTTTTACCTTTTGCAATGTTTCATTTGAGTCAATACTTCGGTAAATCTTTACCAAAGTATTGATCTTAATAATATTATAAAGGCAATTATTCGATTTACATTTCCAACTTCCAGTTATTTCTGTTTATCAAATTCACCACCACCTTTACCATTACGTCTTTTTCCTCCGTACGACTTTCGGCAATCATCAGCGTGAGGGCGACAAGGGTGTTGTCGGCTATGCGTTTCGTACCGTCCGGATTGTAAAGGATGCCGTTGCCTGCCATAAACCATAAGAATAGCGTGGCGGCTATGCGCTTGTTGCCATCGCTGAACGAATGATTCTTGGTTACGAGATAAAGCAGCATGGCGGCTTTTTCTTCTACCGATGGATAGAGGTCTTGCCCGCCAAATGTCTGGTATATCTGCCCGATGGAACTCTTGAATGAATCGTCTTTCTCATGGGCAAACCATTGGCTTCCACCGAACTTGGCTTTCAGTTCTTCGATAGCTTGCATGGCTCCTTCGTAGGTGGCATGAAACTTTGCTTCGTTCGTAGTCTGATCTACCGTCAGTTGTTGATAATCGTACTTATCCAATGTATCGAGGGCATAAGCATAATCGGAAACAACTTCTACCAGATTGAGGGCATCATCGGAAGTCAATGTTTCTTGTGCCTTGACCGTCCTGCCTAAGACGGCGACCAACTGTTTCAGTTCCGTGTAACGTTGCTCCGTCAAAACCTTATTGACGGCATAGCCTTTCACCAAATAATCTTTCAGAACCTTGTTTGCCCAACGACGGAATTCAACACCCTTTTTAGATTTTACACGATAACCTACGGATATAATCACATCCAGATTATAGAAACTTACATCATGTGTCTGGCTTTTCTCTGCCATAGCCCCGTGTTGAGTGGTTGTCGCAAATTTTGCGACAACCACTTCTCCCATTAATTCTTCACGAATAGCATTATCAATATGCTTTCGAATTGTCTTAGAATCCCTTCCGAATAATTCTGCCATTTGGTTTACATTCAACCACACAGTTTCCTTGTCTATTTTAACATCCAACTGTGTTTCTCCATCAGCAGAACGATATATTACAATTTTATCATTCAAGTTCATACCTTAACTCTTAAAACAGATTCAACAAAAAAGACGGCTGACCTGTATCGGAGCACCCGCATGAAACTGTTGCTTCGTTTTTCCCTAACTGCCCGGCTAACCATTTCCCTGTTTTACTTTGCTCTACCCATATTATTTTCAGTCGGTTAATCTTTTCTGCCCCCATATTCAGTTCATCTTACAAGGATGCGATAACATAGATTGACGCTATCTGCAAAGGTAGTGATTAATATTAAATGTTTTGAATTTCCAAGAAGTGAACCACTATCTTTTTCTGCAACTGCGTTTTTGTGTTATACTCTTTATGGAGGTTGCGGTGGGACTGAAACGCTACCGTTAGCGTTACCTATTTCATGCGGAAGAGTTGCCCGGTTCTACCCATAGCGATGAATGGTCTAACCGTTAGTGTTTTCCAAGCCTCCTATTCGGTCGGACGAAAAATCTTAACAGGCTCAATAAGAAAGAGATACAGAAGGCTTCGGAAAGGCATAAAAAAATCCGCCTGCAACTCGGCTATGAATTGCAGGCGGAGGATATACGGATTAACGAACCGTATCAGTTATTTTCCGGACGCAACTTGCGGACGGTAACCGCAGTCTGCCACATTTCGCTTTCGCGCAATGCTTTCAGTTCGGCATTCAGCTTTTCGCGGTAGTCAGGCTGAGAGTTGCTGTCGATTGAAATCTGTGCTTCGTGACCTGATTTTACGCTTTCGTACAGTTTCTGCATAACGGGTTTGATGGCATCGTGGAACGGAGTCATCCAATCAAGCGCACCGCGCTGAGCGGTGGTAGAACAGTTGGCGTACATCCAGTCCATACCGTTTTTAGCGAACAGCGGCATCAGTGACTGAGTAAGCTCTTCCACCGTTTCGTTAAATGCTTCGGATGGTGTATGTCCGTTTTCACGAAGCACTTCGTATTGAGCCAGCAGCAAACCTTGAATGGCTCCCATCAACGAACCGCGTTCGCCGGTAAGGTCGGAAGTTGCTTCGCGCTGGAAGGTAGTTTCAAACAAGTAGCCTGAGCCGATGCCGATACCCAGTGCGATGGTGCGGTCGTAAGCCTTTCCCGTAGCATCCTGATAGATGGCGTAAGAAGAGTTCAAGCCGCGTCCTTCGAGGAACATGGTACGCAAAGATGTACCCGAACCCTTCGGGGCAACCATGATAACGTCAATGTCGGTAGGAGGAACCACGCCCGTACGGTCGTTCCATGTGATGGCGAATCCGTGAGAGAAATACAAAGCCTTTCCTGCAGTAAGATACGGCTTGATGGTAGGCCATACAGAGATTACGGCTGCATCTGAAAGCAGACACATGATGATGGTACCGCGCTGGCAAGCCTCTTCGATGCTGAACAGCGTTTCGCCCGGCACCCATCCGTCGGCTACTGCCTTTTCGTAAGTCTTGCCCTGACGCTGACCTACAATTACGTTGAAACCATTATCGCGCAAATTCAATGATTGTCCCGGACCCTGTACGCCGTATCCGATAACTGCAATCGTTTCATTCTTTAATACTTCACGTGCTTTTTCCAAAGGAAACTCTTCGCGGGTTACTACGTTTTCGATAACTCCGCCAAAATTCAGTTGTGCCATTGTTTTTACAATCTTTTTACGCAGCCCAAAAGCTGCACGGTTAATTATTAAATTAGTTACTTAAATATCAGTTTGCTGCGAACCACCACTTCCGTGTCGTTCTTCTTGACCTCAATGTCATACTCATTATCGCCCGTCTGCTGGCGATAAAACGTCAGCTTGTCGCCGTAATAACTTTCGGCTACATACGCCATTTCGAAACGGTGTACGCGCTTTTCGCGAAACGTTTGCAGCGGGAAGAGATCGAGGATGTGTTCGATGTACTTGATGCTGTTTACATGACCGTTGATGTCGATGTCGCTGTACTTTGCCCGATGCTCTCCCGCCACGGTGTCTTCGCTAACCTTAATCCGGCTCGGTTTGGCTATCGGACAGTCTTTGTCGCAGATATACTCCGTTATCGACCCGTTATGCAAGGTCAGCAAATCGGCGGGCTTACGGGTTTCCATGCTAATCATCGCCCAAATCGAACGCGCATAGCCTATCGGTCTCCCATCGGCATTCAGAATGGCAAAGTTGCGGTCGGTAAACAAACGGTATACGTTCTCCACCCACGTTTGAACGCTGAACGATTCATACGCTTTCGGCATTTCTTCCATCTCGACAGCCAGACGCGACAACACCCATGTATAACGGTTTTCATTCAACGTGGCGATTCCGAAGCCACGCTCCTCGGCATGGAATCCGGCGCAATTCAGCAGGTGATTTCCTAAAACCCCCATCGTCAGCCTTTCGTTAAAATCGACATGGAAAGGTTCAGCCACGAAATGATACGTCCCGATTTTGTTTTCTTCAGACATTCTTTTCTGAGTTTATGAGTTTGTAAATATCTTCATTCAAAAGCCTCAACGCGCAAAACACTTACAGGCAGAACCGCCCGGACGGACTAAAGCCCTTTCTTATAGCGTTCTTCACGGTGAGCCAAATATTCGTTCACACGCTCGAAACAGCTTGTCGACACGGCAATACGTCCCGAACGGACGAACTGCAACACGCAATTCAGCGCCTTCAGTTCCTGATAAAGCGAGGTAATATCGTCGCTCATGCCCGTCAGTTCCACGATGGCAAACACCGGATTAACTTCTACGATGTGTGCACTGTAACGGCGGACCACTTTCGAGGCTTCGGGATTCGACTGAAATTCAGGCATCGAAACCTTATACATTGCCACTTCACGCTGGAATATTTCGCTGTCGGTGAAATAATGCGCCTGAATAACGTCTAATTTCTTCTCGATTTGTTTCACTACTTTTTCGATGATATCTCGCGTAGTCCAGCACGTAATGGTGTACTTATGTACGCCCTTGATAGACGATGCCGAAACATTCAGGCTCTCGATGTTCAACTGCCGGCGAGTAAACACCGCCGTTACCTGATTCAGAATACCGGCGAGGTTTTCAGAGTGAACAATAATAGTATATAATGTTTTGTTTTCCATAATCAACACTCCATTAACATATAGTTAACCGAACTGCCCGGAGGCGTCATCGGCAATACGTTTCCTTCTTCCACTACACAGGCTTCCAAGAGAAATGCCCCGTCGGTTTCAAGCATCTCGCGGATGGCATCGTTCAGTTCGGCACGTTCTATTACGCGGCGCGACTTGATGCCGTAGGCTGCTGCTATCTGCATGTAGTCGGGGTTCATCATCGGCGTAAACGAATAACGGCGATTGAAGAACATAGCCTGCCACTGGCGCACATTGCCCAGATAATTATTATTCAGCAAGATAATCTTCACCGGGGCTTTCTGTTCCATCACCGTGCCCAGCTCTTGCATGGTCATCTGCAAGCCACCGTCTCCCATAAACACACACACCGTGCGGTCGGGGCGGCCGAATGTAGCACCTATGGCTGCCGGGAGTCCGAATCCCATCGTTCCCATGCCGCCGGAAGTTACCACGCTCCGTTCTTTCGTATATTTAAAGTACCTACATGCCATCATCTGGTTTTGTCCCACATCCGTTACCAGTATGGCTTCGTTGTTCGTTGCCTCGCTTACGGCGTGAACCACTTCTCCCATGTTCAAAGGACCTTCTTTAGGGAACACTTCTTTCTCGATAACCGCAGCATACTCTTTTTCTTCGTACGTCTTGAAACTGTCAATCCACTCTTTATGCTCTTGATGCTGGATTAATTCGGTAAGCAAAGCCAATGTACGTTTACAGTTGCCCAAAACCGGTACATCTACCGCCACATTCTTTCCTATTTCCGACGGGTCAACATCCAGATGAATAACTTTCGCCTGCTTTGCATAGGTATCCAACTTTCCTGTTACCCGGTCATCGAAGCGCATACCCACGGCTATCAACACATCACACTCGTTGGTTTTCACATTCGGTCCCAAGTTGCCATGCATACCCAACATACCTTTATTTAAAGGATGCTCCGTTGGCAGCGCGGAAAGTCCCAACAGTGTACATCCGCAAGGAATATCCGCCTTTTCAATAAAGGCACGAAGTTCGGCTTGCGCATTTCCCAACTCTACCCCCTGACCAACCAGCGCCAACGGCCTCTTGGCTTCATTAATCAGCGCAACCGCCTCGGCTACTGCCTTCGGGTCGGTTTCAGGGTCGGGGTCATAACTGCGGATGAAATCCACCTTCATCGGTTCAAACTCAGTAAGTTCCTGTTGGGCATTCTTGGCAAAATCAAGGACAACCGGTCCGGGACGTCCGCTCCTCGCTATATAAAACGCACGCGATACCGCCCACGCCACATCCTCGGCACGGCGAATCTGATAGCTCCATTTCGAAATAGGCTGTGTAATACCCACAAGGTCTACCTCCTGAAACGCATCCGTGCCCAACAATCCGGCTCCCACCTGTCCGGCAATCACCACAATCGGTGTGCTGTCTATCATGGCATCGGCAACGCCCGTTATCGTATTCGTGGCTCCCGGCCCACTTGTTACCAAGCAAACGCCGACTTCCCCCGAAACCCGGGCAAATCCCTGAGCAGCATGTGCAGCTCCCTGTTCGTGACGCACCAATATATGATTTAATTTATTCCGATGGTCGTAAAGTGCATCAAACACCGGCATGATAGCTCCGCCCGGATAACCGAAGATGGTTTTTACCCCCTCGTGTTCCAGCGAACGCATCAATGCTTCCGACCCTGTTATTTTTTCTTTCGACATATTCTTACTTTAATGAAGATTTACTATACGATTCTCACCCCACCCTTGTCTGCCGAGCTTACCATGCTGGCATAAGCGCGTAAGGCTTTCGATACTTCCCGGTTTCGAGTCAGCGGAGCCATCGGACGGGCAGCCAGCTCTTCATCGCTCAGCCGCACATTGATGGTACGGTTGGGAATATCTATTTCTATAATGTCTCCGTCTATTATCTTTCCGATGTTTCCGCCTGCCGCCGCTTCAGGGGAAATATGCCCGATGCTCAATCCCGAAGTTCCTCCGCTAAAACGTCCGTCGGTTATCAATGCACATTCTTTACCCAGATGTTTCGATTTGATATACGATGTAGGATATAACATTTCCTGCATTCCCGGACCTCCTTTGGGGCCTTCGTGAGTAATCACCACTACATCGCCGCTCACTACCTTTCCTCCCAAGATACCTTCACAGGCAGCTTCCTGAGAGTCGAACACCTTAGCCGGACCAGCAAACTTCCAGATGCTTTCGTCTACGCCTGCGGTTTTCACCACACAGCCGTCTTGAGCAATATTTCCCTTCAACACAGCCAGTCCGCCGTCTTTGCTGTACGCATGTTGCAGGTCACGGATACATCCTGTCGCACGGTCGGTATCCAGTTCCCGGTAAACATTATTCTGCGAACCGAGGGCGATATTGAACTTCCCGCCCGGAGCGCTGGTGTAAATACGCAAAGCCTCTGCATCCACCTCCGGTTTACAAACATCGTATCGGGTAATGGCCTCTGCCAGTGTAGTACCATCTACACGGTGAACCGACGTATCGAGCAGTCCGCCTTTTGCCAACTCGCCCAAGATGTTCAGAATACCTCCTGCGCGGTTCACATCCTGAATGTGGTATTTCTGTGTATTGGGAGCTACCTTACAGAGGCAAGGAACACGGCGTGACAGCATGTCAATGTCGTCCATCTTAAAATCAACTTCCGCTTCATGGGCTATCGCCAGAAGATGAAGCACCGTGTTAGTCGACCCTCCCATCGCTATATCCAGCGTCATGGCATTCAAGAAAGCCTGACGAGTGGCTATGCTTCGCGGAAGTACGCTGTCATCGCCTTCTTCGTAATACTTAAAGGCATTTTTTACTATCAGTGCAGCCGCATCTTTAAAGAGCTGTTTCCGATTAACATGAGTAGCCACCACCGTTCCGTTTCCCGGCAATGCCAACCCGATAGCCTCATTCAGACAGTTCATCGAATTGGCTGTAAACATGCCCGAACAGCTTCCGCATCCGGGACAGGCATGACGTTCGATTTCGGCAACATCGGCATCGCTCACCGTGGGGTCTGCCGACTTTATCATCGCATCAATGAGGTCAAGATGCTGTCCGTTCCATTCGCCAGCCTCCATCGGTCCTCCCGACACGAACACCGTAGGGATATTCAAACGCATGGCAGCCATCAGCATCCCCGGCGTGATTTTATCGCAATTAGAGATACACACCATCGCATCGGCTTTATGGGCATTGACCATGTACTCCACACTGTCGGCAATCAGGTCGCGTGAGGGCAACGAATACAGCATACCGTCATGGCCCATCGCAATGCCATCGTCGATGGCTATGGTGTTAAACTCTGCGGCAAAGCAGCCTAACTTTTCTATTTCGGCTTTTACCTGCTGACCGATTTCGTGCAGATGCGTATGTCCGGGAACAAACTGTGTAAACGAGTTTACCACAGCTATAATCGGTTTACCCATCATTTCTTTCTTCATTCCGTTTGCCACCCACAAGGCTCTTGCACCTGCCATGCGGCGACCTTCCGTACTCATCGAACTGCGTAACTGATGTTTCATCTCTTTCTCTCTTTTTCAATTAAAAAGCCTCTCTCATCATCGGTGAGAAAGGCTTTCATACATATCTTTATTTCACAACTACATACGCGAAACTTCCTCACCTCTTGGTGTCATCACCACGACGCGAATAATAATATGCAGGACTGCCAAGTTTGCCAATGTATGAGTTGATGTCATAATTAAATATCTGTTTTGTTTTACAAATGCAAAGGTAAAGTCTTTTTTATTACAAACAAATAAATTGACACTTTTTTTTCGAATAAACTAATATTCGTAAGTATTCATTTGTTTTTATTGTCAGTTTATCAATAAGCTCATCATAAAAAAAGCCTGCCCGCCTTCTGCAAGATGCAGGCAGGCGGGCAGGCATATCAAGATGATATCTGTTTTTGTCTTAACGGATAATCGTCATTTCGTCTATCAGATGACGCGCTCCGGCATATTTGTCTATAATAAATAATGTGTAGCGAATGTCAACACAAGCGGCGCGTTGCAACTGGGGATTATAAGCGATATCGCCTGTCAGCCCTTCATAGTTGCGGTCGAAGCCGGTACCGATAAGTTCACCTTTCGCATTAAACACCGGCGAACCCGAATTACCTCCGGTATTGTCGGTTGCCGTAGCAAAGCAAACCGGCATTCTGCCATCGGGCATCGCATACTCGCCATAATCTTTCTTTTCGTAAAGTTCTTTCAGCTTAGCGGGCACTACAAACTCCGGATTATCGGGGTCTTCTTTTTCCATCACGCCTTTTAAGGTAGTGTAATATAAATACTCCACACCGTCAACAGGTTCGTACGAGCCTATTTTACCGTAAGTCAGACGCAACGTAGAGTTGGCATCCGGATAAATAGCTTTCCCCTGTCGGCGACGCAGTTCCAACATACCTGCCACCCACGTTTTATGGGCAAGGTTGTAGGCGTTCGTTTCAGCCTTCATAGCGTCGCTCGTAGCCTGATATCCTTCTTTTACCGACTTGGCGTAGATTACCATCGGGTCGTTTTCCAACGTTTCCGCAGCAGGGCCTTTCAAGAATTTCTCCAACGCTTCGGCACTGCTGAAAATGGAACGGGTGAAACAAGCGTCTACAAACGCATCGGTACTGCCCTGATATTTATCGTCAATCAGACGGAACACACTGATGCGTTGCGCAGCCGGTATCAAACGGGCATAAAGCGCAATAAGCTGTTTCGACACCTTACAGTCTACCGACGGACTGTAATCTTTATTGAAGAATTTCTTTCCTGCCTCGCGGAGCTGTTGGGTTTCTTCGGCTATCGCTTTTTTGTTTTTCTGCTGCAAAGCCTCCAAAAGGTTATCGGTATTGGGGATTTCAGAAAACTCCGTACCCAACATCAGTGCTTCATAGATGGCTTGCTGGTGATAAACCGCATCCCGACGTTTTGCCACGATGTCTTTAATGGTTTCGTATGCTTTAAGGTAATCATCATTACCAGTCTCGCGTCCGAACTCAAGCAAGCTCTCCTGCTGTTTTTTCTTCGTATTCAACACCTTCAGCCGTACCAGTCCCTCGTTCATGCCAATGGCGTTTTTCCAATAATTGGCAGACGAAGCATACTTGGCAGCATACTGGATGCGGGTTTTGTCATCTTTGCTCATTTCCTCACCCAACACGCGCAAACGCACTCCGCGCACGGTGTCGCGCATGAAGTTGGTGGTTTGCATACGTTCTTCCACTTCATCGCTTATCATATAACGCCAGTTGCGTCCGGGGAATCCCATGACGAAAGTAAAGTCGCCCTCTTTCACACCCCGCAGGTTGATGGCGATGTGTTTCTTTACGCGCAGCGGAACATTATCGGCACTGTATTCTGCCGGTTTTCCGTCTTTCGACGCATAAATACGGAAGATAGAAAAGTCGCCGCAGTGACGGGGCCACATCCAGTTATCCGTATCGGCTCCGAATTTTCCGATAGAAGAAGGAGGAGCTCCTACCATGCGCACATCCTTATAAACGGTCTTCACAAACAGATAGTATTTGTTGGCACCGTAAAACGGCTTCAGTTCGAGAACAGTAAACGTATCGACAGCAATGTTTTCCTGTTCGGCAAAACGCGATGCCACCGTAGACAGGTACGACGGAGACAGATAGTTCAACCCTTCCGGGTCTTCGTCTTTAGCCAACTGTTCGCGCACGTAATCTGTCACGTCAAGGATACGGTCGATAAACGTCACCGTAAGCCCGCTGCAAGGAAGCTCCTGCGAGCGGTTCATAGCCCAAAAGCCATCCGTCAGGTAATCATGTTCCACCGAGCTGTGTTGCTGGATGTATTTATACCCGCAGTGATGGTTGGTGAGCACCAAACCTTCTGCCGAAATGACTTCGCCCGTACAGCCGCCTCCGAAGTGGACAACGGCATCTTTCAGGCTGATGCTGTCGGGGCAATATATCTGGTCGATACCGATATCCAGTCCCAGCTCACGCATTGCCGCCGCATTTTGCTGCTTCAGGTCGGTCAGCATCCACATGCCTTCATCAGCACGCGCCGTAGAGACCGCCAACGAGCCCAGCAAAGAGCACAATAAAATCGCTTTTTTCATACTGAGTGTGATTATTTTATTCTACAATCGTCATTTCGTCAATCAAATTCTTACAGCCGCCCAACTTCTCGATGATGAACAACACGTAACGGATATCCACCGCGATGCAACGCTGAAGGTTATTGTCGAAATTGATATCACCTGAAAGAGACTCCCAGTTGCCGTCGAAAGCTGCTCCGATCAACTCACCGTCGCCATTCATCACCGGCGAACCGGAGTTACCGCCCGTAATATCGTTCGTAGTCAGGAAGCAAGCAGGCATTTCGCCGTTAGGCAGAGCATAACGTCCGTAATTCTTGGTAGCATAAAGTTCTTTCAACTTAGCAGGCACTACGAATTCCGGATTATTCGGGTCTTCTTTTTCCATTACCCCTTTCAGTGTGGTATAGTATTTATAGTGAACACCGTCTTTCGGGTCATACGATTTCACGTTTCCATACGTAAGACGGATAGTGAAGTTTGCATCCGGAGCTTTCGGCGTGGGAGCATACATTTCGCACAGTCCGCGAACGTAAGTTTTATGCAACAGATTGATATCGCCGTTTGCCTCATCCAGCTTGTTAGTCAACTCCTTATACATATCGCTTACCGCGTTTGCATATTGTGCCGACAGGTCTTTGTCGATGGCTTCCCGGGTAGGATTAGCGATGAAGGCATTGAAGTTTTTCTCATTGGCAAAGATGCTGTTGTCATACAAAGCGTCTATGTAAGCATTGTAATCGCCCTTAAACTCGGTCTGGATGGTTTTGTAGAATCCGGGCAATGCTTCTGCCGGCACACTTCCGGCGTACAGCGGCAGCAATACCTTAGCCACCTTGCGGTCTACCTCGTGGTCGTAATCCTTGTTATGGATTTCGGCGTAAGCCTCTTTCAAGTCGGCTATCGCCTTTTCGATGTCTTTCTTTTTGTTCTTTTCCAAAGCCACACCCAAGTCGCTCAAAACCGACACTTTAGAAGCCAACGAAAATTCGATACCGTTACGGAACGTTTCCGCAAAGTAAGTTAACTGGGTACGAATCGGCAATACGCGGTCTACATAGGCATCAATCTGCCCCACTACCTTTGCATACGCATCGTTGTTTTTACTGTTGGCAAACTCAAGGAATTTTACTTCCTGCTCTGCCTTCGCCTCCAACACCTTATTATCGATGATGGCTTTATTCATACCGATGGAGTTTTTCCAGTAGTTGCTTGACGATGCAAACTTGCTGGCATACTGGATGCGCACTTTATCGCTGGCAGCCATTTCTTTACGCAACACAGCCTGACGTGCCTCGCGCACGGCAATGCGGGGGATATTCGTACCCTCCATACGCAAGCGCACTTCGCTCTCGGTAAGGTAACGGCTTGTACTGCCGGGGAATCCCATAATCATGGCATAATCGCCTTCCTGCAACCCTTTCAGCGAGATGGCAAGATGTTTTTTCACTTTGAGAGGAACGTTCTCAGGACTATATTCTGCCGGGTTACCGTTTTTATCGGCATAGATACGGAACACAGAGAAGTCGCACGTATGCCGGGGCCACATCCAGTTATCCGTTTCACCGCCAAACTTACCGATGGATGAAGGCGGGGCAGCCACCATGCGCACGTCGCTGTACGTTTTAATGAAAAACAAATAATATTTATTGCCCTCGTAGAACGGAAGCGCTTGAGTAGAAATGCCCGGTTTGCCCTTCAGGTCGCTCTTCTTCAGTCCCTCGTCGGCAAGTTTTTTCAGATACTTGCTGCCGAATGATTCGGCTTCGGTAACCTTTCCTTTTTTGATATCCTCGTTCACCTTGTCGGTAACATCCACAATGCGTTCTACAAACTTGAATGTCAACCCCGGAGTAGGCAACTCTTCCGCATAGCTTTTTGCCCAAAATCCGTCGGTAAGGTAATCATGCTCAACCGAGCTGTGCTGCTGGATGGCATCGTAACCACAATGATGGTTTGTCAGAATCAATCCGTTCGGCGAAATGATTTCGCCCGTACATCCGCGTCCGAATATACCTATTGCATCTTTCAACGTCACATGGTCCGGACTATAAATATCGGCAATATCCATTGCCAACCCTTGCGCTTTCATGCGCTCGGCAAGGTTTTGTTCCTGCATAAGCTGGAGTAACCACATACCCTCGTCCGCCTTTGCCGGAGTGAAGGCTGCACAAATCAATGCGAGTGCTAATACTTTCAGTTTTTTCATTGCTTTATTTTTTACATGAGTCTATTAAAATAATCCGTCAGGCCACACGCTACGACCTGTCTGAACTGCAAAAATAGTAAAAAAAAGAACATTCCCCCGTAAATCAGTAATAATCCTCTATATAGTTTAATTTATGATAATTTTTTTCCTACCCTAACCGAAAGATTATACCTTTGCTGTGTAAAATTCAAAAGGAGATTTACATGTTTAGATTTTGTTTTTTCCTGTTGTGTGCTGTTCTATGCGCCTCTTGCAGTAAAAAGTATAAAATAGAGGGCTCTTCTTCCGTCTCTACGCTTGACGGCAAGATGCTTTTTATCAAAGTACCGACGGGCGATAACCTGATTGATATAGACTCGGCAGAAATCATACACGGCCTGTTCAAGATGAAAGGGAAGGTCGACTCTACGGTTTTCACGATGCTATACATGGATGACAAGAAAATCATCCCCATCGTGCTTGAGCAGGGTAACATTTCTATCCGGATAGATAATGCGCGCATCACCATCAAAGGTACACCGCTGAATGACAGTTTCAACAATTTCATTTTGAGCCAGAACTCGCTGGACGACCGCGCTTCGGAAGTAGAGTACGAAGAAAGCCGCATGATTATGGACGGCACGTATGGACCGCAGGAGCAACACGAAATTGTAAGAAAACGCAACCAACTGCAAGAAGAGCGAAACAATCTCATCAAAAACTTTATCCAAGACAATTACGAAAATGCGCTGGGGCCGGGCATCTTTTTTTGGATAGGAAGCAACATGCCGTTCCCGTTTCTTACGCCCACGATGGAGGAAATCGTAGAAAAGGCTCCCGATTCGTTCAAGAATAATCCGATGGTAAAAGACTATGTGAGTGCCGCACGCAGCAACATGGAAAAGATGGGTATCATTCACTGATTTTTTCTACCCATAGAACCGGTCGGTTCTACCCATAGAAACACTGAGCTTTCCGAATAGAAACCACCTGCCTTTCGAATAGAAAAAAACGCGGGGACATTTCGAGTGAAACGAACATTACGTTCTGTCGAAATGTCCCCGCGTTTTTATTGGGATAATGCGCTGAATTCGGCTTATTTGTATTTTTCGTCCAACCCGCTTGCTATCGACTTATACGATTCTTCCATCAGCATTTCGAGGTTTTCCGTACCCTTCTTCCCTATCGGATAGATGGGTTTATGAATGGTAAGCGTCAGCGGATGACGCGACAGGAGTTTTCCGGTACGGGGAAATATTTCGAACGAACCGTTTATCGTCATCGGCACGACAGGCATTTGAAGCTGGTCGGCAATGAAAAAAGCCCCTTTTTTAAATTCGTTCATCTTACCCGTAAACGTGCGGCGTCCTTCGGGGAAAACCATGAGTGAAGTACCGTTGGTCAGCACCCGTTCGGCATACTTGATGGTTTTATACATCGAACGCGGATTCGACTTGTCGACGAAGATGAAACCTGCCGACTCGCACGCTTTTCCCACAAACGGAATCTTGCGCAGACTTTTCTTCATCATCCACTTGAAGTTCCGCCCCAAGAAGCCGTAAATCAGGAAGATATCAAACGCTCCCTGATGATTGGCAAGGAAAACATACGAGGTATGATGGTCGATGTTTTCGCGCCCTTCGACCTTTACCGGCAACAAGAAAACAAGGCACGTCAGTTGCGACCAGATTTTTCCGGGATAATATCCCCAAAAGTGTCCGTTCCCCAGCCAGCAACCAACCATCGTGGTGAGAGCGGTAAGCAACGTAAGAACGATAAAGATAGGTAATCCGATACAAATTTGGTAAACAATATACAAATATCTCATAAATCAGTTTTTGTGATGATAAACAATTATTTTTCTTTCTGTAAAGTGATGACTGTGATTTCAGGCCATGCCCCCAAGCGCATCGGGAACAGTACGTAGCCCAAACCTATATTGACATAAAGTCCGCGCTTGCCTTCCAGATACATTCCGCAATGCTCAGGATAAATGAATTGGGAGGGCGAAAATCCGAACACACTGACCTGCATTTCGTGGGTATGCCCTGCCAACATCAGTTGAATGTCTGTTTGGGGCAACACCTCACGCCGCCAGTGGGTCGGGTCGTGACTCAACAGCACTTTAAACATGCCATCCGTTCCGCGCAAGGCTTTGGGCAAGTCGCCGAGGTCTGGGAAAGGCGGATTCCCGCTGTTCTCCACTCCCACCAGCGCTATCGAATCGTTTCCCCTGCGGATGATACGATTTTCGTTAAGCAACATCTGCCACCCCATACGGTTCTCGCGACTGATAAGCGTATCGACATTCGCCAATCGCTCAGCTTCCGAATTCCAATGAGTATAAGTGGCATAATCATGATTGCCCAAGATGGAATAAACACCGTCTTTTGCTTTCAACTGTGAGAATACAGGCATCAAGTCTTTCATTTCATCGGCACGACTGTTCACCAAATCGCCGGTAAACACCGCCAAGTCAGGATGCTGCTCATTACACAGGCGGATAGCATCTTGCAAGGCTTCCTGATTCCGCTCCCAGCTGCCGGAATGAATGTCTGATATTTGCAGAATCCGATAACCGTTGAACGCATCGGGGAGGTCGGGCGAGACAAACGTTACTTCATTCACCCGGAAATTTTCTTTCCCCTTTGTCCCTCCGTAATAAATATAACAAAACACAGCCAATGCCGGAATCAAAGAAATCATGCCGTGAGGAACGGCACACCGGAACAGCTTACCGACACCGCGCAGCAAAAGACTGGAAAGGACGTATACCAGTTTCGGCACAGCAATACATAACGTAACCACAAGATATACCCCGAAATAGTGTCCGAAATTTTCGTTGATAATCAGAAAAACCAACAATACCAGCAGCAGCAACACGGTAGGCAGCCAATACAGCCTCTTTATCCATTTACGCTGCGCACCACGTACGTATACTTTATAGATATACCAGTCGGGCAGCAACAGCAGGAGAAGAAACATTAATGATACTCTCAGTAAAATCATATATCACACTAATAAAAGATTTTCAATTCTCTCAAGAGGCGGATTCAATGTTTCCCGCCAAAAATTTTTTCATTGTCTCAAGCGAATATCCGCGCCGCCGGGCGTAATCGGCAAGTTGCTCGCCGTCAATCTTGCCTACCGAAAAATAGCGCGAAGCAGGATGGGCAAACATCAGTCCGCACACCGAAGCATGAGGCTGCATCATTCCGTTTTCCGTCAGCCGAATACCGATGCCTTCCATATCCAACAACTCTGCAAGCAAGAAAGATACAGACATATCGGGCAATGAGGGATACCCCACCGCCGGACGAATCCCCTGATACTCCTCACGCAGGAGTTGTTTCATCGTCAGATTCTCATCCTTAGCATAGCCCCAAATCTTTTTACGGATGGTTTCGTGGGTTTTCTCCGCAGCAGCCTCGGCAAGCCGTTCGGCAAGTGTCTTTACCAATAAACGCTTATAATCATCATCGGCATAAAGTTCTTCCATTTCCGCATCCACGGTTGTGGCAAAAGCTCCCACAGTATCGGTCCCATGAGAAAGCGGGCGTACGAAGTCGCTCAGACAGAGATACGGATCGCCGGGGCGAACGCGGGTCTGCTGGCGCAACAGCGGAAAACGTTTCCCGTCTAACAACAAATTATCCCCATCGGCATTTGCCTCCATCAACCGATAAACGGCATATACCCGATAGTCTTCGTCCAGCCCGTCCAGCATCCGGAGTGCCTCTTTATAAAGTTGCATGGCCTCTGCCGCTTTACCACGTTCTTCTTCAGGAAATTGGGTCAGCCACATTGCCCGACAAGAATCGCATCCATGCACATCGGCTATTGCAGCAAAACGAGGCTGGAATCCCCACGCATGAAAGAAATAAATCCAATTGATGTATTCCGTCAGTTCGTGTATCCGGTAAATAATCTTCCCTTCCATAACGGTATCTGTTAACGGTCGAACGTCAAAGCCTGTCCACGGTGACTACGGTCTACCTTGCCATCGGTATAAACCAGCGCACCGTTTACAAACGTTTTTTCTACTTTCGCATGGAAGTGTCTGCCCTCCATCGGACTCCATCCGCATTTGCTCTGAATACAATCAGACGTCAGCACCCACTCTTTATCAGGATTAACCAACACCAAGTCTGCCTGATATCCGGGACGAATGTATCCACGGTTTTTAATCTGGAACAGTTCGGCAGGTGCATGACACATTTTCTGTACCAACTGTTCTACCGTAAACACGCCTTCACGAACCAACTCGAACATGCTTACCAAAGAAAACTGGAGTGAGGGCATTCCCGACACCGCCTTTAATGCACCACCCTGCTTCTCGGACAGCAGATGGGGGGCATGGTCGGTGGCAATTACGTCGATAAGATTGGTAGACAACGCCTTGCGCAACGCATCCCGATCGGCGCTCGTCTTGATGCTCGGATTACACTTGATGCGTGCTCCCAGCGTGGCATAGTCTTCATCGCAAAAACAAAGATGAGAAACACACGCTTCGGCACTAATACGCTTTTCTGAAAGCGGTTTATCTTCGAACAACTCCAACTCGCGAGCCGTACTGACATGCAAAATGTGTAGCCGCGCACCGGTTTCTTTAGCCAACTGTACGGCGAGCGATGAAGACTGGTAACATGCCTCTTCACTGCGGATAACAGGATGGAACCGGATATCCGGGTCGTCGCCATACTGTTCGCGGATACGCTCTGTGTTGCGGCGAATCACCTGCTGGTCTTCGCAATGGACGGCAATCAGCATCCCCGCCCCAGAGAAAATCTTACGCAAAGCATCCATACGGTCGACAAGCATATTGCCCGTACTGGCTCCCATAAAAAGTTTCACGCCGCATACATGTGTTTTATCTAACTGGCTCAGCATATCAGCGTTATTGTTGGTCGCCCCGAAATAGAATGAATAGTTTACCACACACTTGGTAGCGGCATCGGCAAACTTGTTATCGAGAGCCTCAAGGGTGGTAGTTTGCGGATTACAATTCGGCATATCCATAAACGATGTCACCCCACCGGCAGCCGCAGCAGCCGTTTCGGTAGCCATATCAGCCTTATGCGTCAGTCCGGGGTCGCGAAAGTGTACGTGATCATCTATAACACCGGGAATGAGGTAACAGCCTTGTGCATCCAACCACTCGTCGCACTGCTCTGCCGGACGTCCCTCGCCCGCTATTACCTTACGGATTATTTCGCCTTCCACCAGTACAGAGCCAACAAAACGGCTACCTTCGTTTACTATAATCGCATTATATATACACAGCATGTCTAAAATAAAAAAGAATGAAAATTAAAGACTAAAAAAGGGTAATGAAGAGACTTCCCGACGTAACAGCAAGTGTTTCTTCATTACCCTTTCTTTATTTTTTTATCGGATATTTCTTGAACCAACTATCCCACTTCAGACGAATGACTCCAAACACGGCTTCGCCGAAAATACTGCTGTTCATCTTCGATGTGCCCAGCTCGCGATTAATAAATATAACCGGAACCTCTACCACCTTAAATCGGCACTTATAGGCGGTAAACTTCATCTCTATCTGAAAAGCATATCCCTTGAAACGTATCTGGTCTAACGGAATAGTCTGTAACACGGAGCGACGGTAACATACAAACCCCGCCGTAGTATCATGAATCGGTATGCCCGTAATGAACCGTACGTATTTCGATGCAAAGTACGACATCAATACACGTCCCATGGGCCAGTTTACGACATTTACTCCACTTACATAACGTGAACCGATGGATACATCTCCTCCTTCGTCATGACATGCCCGATACAAACGGGGAAGGTCATTCGGGTTATGGCTGAAATCGGCATCCATCTCGAAGATATATTCATACGTCCGCTCGATAGCCCACTTGAATCCGGCGATATAAGCCGTACCCAATCCCAACTTCCCTTTCCGCTCTATCATGAACAAGCGTTCGGGAAATTCGTTCTGTAACCGACGCACGATATCGGCTGTGCCATCGGGCGAATTATCTTCGACAACCAATATATGAAAACATTTCTCCAAGCCAAATACGGCCCGGATAATGTTTTCTATATTTTCCTTTTCATTATAAGTAGGAATAATGACTATACTATCACTTCCTTGCATGGCGTTTCTGTGTTTAGCCTGATTAGATAAATTATTTTTTTAATGCGGCAATGCTTTCCTTTAATGCGGCAATCTTGGTCTCGGCATCGGCTTGTTTCTTATGTTCCATTTCAATAACGTTTGCCGGAGCTTTGCTCACAAATTTTTCATTACCCAACTTCTTCAGTACGCTCTGCAAGAATCCTTCCTGATACTTCAGGTCGGCCTCCAGTTTTTTCAGTTCTTCCTCAACATTAATAAGATTGCCCAACGGGACAGCATATTCCGTAGTACCTACCATAAAGGTAGCAGCTCCTTCAGATTTAGTTGTTACCACCTCTATCGAAGAAAGATTGCAAAGTTTGGTGATAATGGCTTCTCCCCATGCTTCGCCGAGCGAACCCGTATTGACAATCTCCAGTGAAAGTTGCTCTTTCTGAGCTATATTCTTTTGTAAACGGATGGTACGGATACCGCTGACCACTTCTTTTACGGTTTCAAAGCGACTCAAGATAGTATCGGTTTCTGCCGTTGCGTCCTGTACAGCCGGCAACTGCTGAGTCATGATGCTTTCGCCTTCCTTGCGGTCGTAAATATGCTGCCACAATTCTTCGGTGATAAAAGGCATGAACGGATGGAGAAGTTTAAGCAACGTATCGAAGAAACCGAGCGTTTTTTCGTAAGTAACCTTATCAATAGGCTCACCATAAGCCGGTTTCGCCATTTCCAAATACCAGCTTGAGAACTCATCCCAGAATAATTTGTAAACAGCCATCAACGCTTCGCTCAAACGATATTTTCCGAAAAGGTCTTCTACCTCGGCAATCGTCTTGTTCAACATGGCTTCAAACCATTCTGTAGCCAAACGTGCATATTCCGGCTGATCTATTTCGGCAGTCTGCCATCCCTTAACCAGACGGAACGCATTCCATATCTTGTTATTGAAGTTACGACCTTGTTCACAAAGAGCTTCATCAAACAAGATATCGTTTCCGGCAGGCGCACAAAGCATCATACCCATACGCACACCATCGGCTCCGTACTTATCAATCAATTCCAACGGATCGGGCGAGTTACCCAACGATTTAGACATTTTACGACCGATCTTATCACGCACGATTCCGGTAAAATAAACATTCTTAAACGGCATATCGCCCATATATTCGTAACCCGCCATAATCATACGCGCCACCCAGAAGAAGATAATATCAGGACCGGTAACCAAATCGGTGGTAGGATAATAATATTTGATTTCTTCATTGCCGGGGTTGTTAATGCCGTCGAACAGAGAGATAGGCCACAACCACGATGAGAACCAAGTATCCAAACAGTCGTCATCCTGACGCAGTTCTTCAATCTTCATATCCTCACGTCCGGTTTTCTGCTTGGCAAGTTCAAGCGCTTTTTCCGGCGTTTCAGCCACAACAAACCCGCCTTCAGGAAGGAAATAAGCCGGGATGCGATGCCCCCACCAAAGCTGGCGACTGATGCACCAGTCTTTAATGTTTTCCATCCAATACTTATATGTATTTTTATATTTAGGAGGATAAAACTTCAGTTCATCGTTCATAACCGGAGGCAACGCCATATCTGCGAAATGCTTCATCTTTAAGAACCACTGCATGGACAACTTAGGCTCGATAGGAACGTTGGTACGTTCTGAACATCCAACTTTATTAGTATAGGCTTCCACTTTTTCCAACAATCCCGCAGCCGCAAGGTCTTTCTCTATTTGCTCGCGCACATCAAAACGGTCCATGCCCACATACAGTCCGGCAGCCTCACTGATAGTTCCGTTATCATTAAAAATATCAATACTGGGCAGATTATGTTTCTCACCCAACATATAGTCGTTTACATCGTGTGCCGGAGTAACTTTCAGACATCCTGTACCAAACTCGATATCCACATAATCATCTTCGATAACCGGGATTACGCGATTAACCAAAGGCACGATAACCTTCTTACCCTTCAACCATTGATTTTTCGGGTCATTAGGATTGATACACATCGCCGTATCACCCATAATCGTTTCAGGACGTGTAGTGGCAACTACGGCATAACGTCCTTCAGCATCACCCTCTACCATGTAGCGCAGGTAGTATAGTTTACTATGTTCTTCTTTATAAATCACCTCTTCATCCGACAACGCAGTCAAGGCCTTCGGGTCCCAGTTTACCATGCGTACACCGCGATAAATAAGTCCTTTATTATAAAGGTCGACAAAAACCTTGATAACGCTTTTGCTGCGTTTTTCATCCATCGTAAACGCAGTTCTGTCCCAGTCGCAAGACGCTCCCAACTTCCGAAGCTGCTTCAAGATAATGCCACCATGTTCATCCGTCCACGCCCAAGCATGTTTCAAAAACTCATCGCGGGTAAGATCCGTTTTTTTGATACCTTGCTGAGCAAGCTTATTTACCACTTTCGCCTCAGTAGCGATAGAAGCATGGTCGGTTCCCGGAACCCAACAAGCGTTTTTGCCCATCATGCGGGCACGACGCACCAATATATCTTGTATAGTATTATTAAGCATGTGTCCCATGTGAAGAACTCCGGTCACATTGGGTGGCGGAATAACGACGGTATACGGTTCGCGTCCGTCGGGTTTCGAACTGAAAAGTTTATTATCCAGCCAATACTGATACCATTTCCCCTCCACATCAACGGGATTGTACTTACTTGCTAATTCCATTGTTTTATTATTATCTTGTTAAGTGTTAAATGCTTATCGTTTTCATTGGTGCAAAGTTAATAAATATCCATAGAAAACACGATAAAAAAATCATGTAAATGTTTGCAAGAATGAAAAAGTTCTCCTACATTTGCACCGCATTTGAGAGAAAATGAATTCTTTGGAAGTTTGGGTGAGTGGCTGAAACCAGCAGTTTGCTAAACTGCCGTACGGGTTACCGTACCGGGGGTTCGAATCCCCCAGCTTCCGCAAAAAACATGGCGCTTTCGTCTAGTGGCCTAGGACGCGGCCCTCTCACGGCTGAAACACGGGTTCGATTCCCGTATGCGCTACACTTCAATTTCAAAATGTTAATTTTCCATTAACAGGAAGTTTGGGTGAGTGGCTGAAACCAGCAGTTTGCTAAACTGCCGTACGGGTTACCGTACCGGGGGTTCGAATCCCCCAGCTTCCGCAACGAGACTAAAAGAAGGTATTCAATTAAACCTTCACTCAAGGAGTCAAAGCACCGTATATCAATTGATTACGGTGCTTTTTTCGTATATTTTTGTTTCAAGATGAAGGCCATCCAGCATCGGTTGGCAGTCATATCTTAGTCAATTTCTGCTACAATTTCTGCTACAGAAATTTTGCTGTCACAAAAATGTAGCAGAAAATTTGAGATGAATACCATCTTGAATTCTCTGCTACAGAAAATGACTTTGCATTTTTGGCAAAAAAATGTAGCAGTGACGGTCAAAAGATAGCCAAATTGACGCCTTATAAATCACTCATTCATAATAAATTATGTCGAACTTTGTGGCAAAATTGCTACACTAAAAAATGATTAGTTATTATGAGAATGATTTTTAAAGTGTCGTTCTATGTACGCTCCAATTACGAGAACAAAAGTGGTAAATCTCCATTGATGATCAGAATCTATTTAAACAAAGAAATGCTTAATGTAGGTTCATCCAGTATCTATGTGGATAAAAAATTGTGGTGTAATTCAACAAGCCGAATGAAAGGGCGTACTCAGGAGGCATTGGTTGTCAATGCTCAATTGGATGAAATATCTACATCTTTCCAGGAAATCTTTAAGCGCCATGAGAGTGATGCTGACCTTACTCTTGAAAAAATAAAGAATTTTTTTCTTGGGAAGGATAAGGCAAAAATTACCTTTCTTGAATTCTATGATGATTATTTAAAAGAACTGCAGGCTCAGGTAGGAACAATCAAAGCAAAAGCTACCTATCACAAATATTCAGGGACCAAACGTCATTTTGAGAATTTTTTGCGATATAAGTATAGACGTAAAGACTTGATGCCCAAAGAACTGACACATCAGGTTATCAATGATTTTGAAACATACCTGCGTTCTGTAGCTAATCTTAAAATCAACACTGCAACCAAAATATTAAAGTTCTTTAAGACTGTTGTTAGGGATGCCCAAAAGAAAGACTTGATTACTCATGATCCGTTTATGAATCATCATTTCCAATTGGAGTATGTTGACCGAGGTTTCCTTACAGATGAAGAAATAAAATGTATCATGGAAAAGGAATTTCCGACAGCACGACTTGAAGCTGTAAGGGACATTTTTATTTTTTCATGCTTCTGTGGGTTGGCATACATAGATGTGGCAAATCTAACACAAGACAATATAGTCACACTTAATGGTAAACGATGGATAATGACTACACGTCAGAAGACAAAAGTCCCAAGTAATATTTTGTTGCTCGATATTCCGGCTATGATTATTGAAAAGTATAGAGGAAGAACGAAGGATGGTAAACTTCTTCCTATATTATCCAATCAGAAGATGAACAGTTACTTAAAAGAAATCGGTGATGTCTGTGGTATTAAAAAGAATTTGACTTATCACCTGGCAAGACATACATTTGCTACAATGATATTAAGTAAAGGTGTTCCTATTGAATCTGTGTCAAAAATGCTTGGTCACACCAATATAAGGACTACACAAGTATATGCCCGTATAACAAACAAGAAGATAGAAGAAGATATGCTGGCACTTGCAGGTAAATTAGATAATTTCAATGATTCCATTAACCAAATAAAAAAGTAGGTAACATGAAAACAAACGAAAAAAGAGAACTTTCTTACTTCCAGTCTTTATTGGGGAAGTATATCAGTGAACATCATCCGGAATTGTCCAATGACAAAGCTTTCCTAAGTAGCCGTGCAGATGAAGCATTGAATGTATATGCCAATGCCATAACCATTGGTCTTTCAGATCTTGAAGCTGAAGAAGCTGCAAATGAAATTATGTACAATGGACTTCACTTTTCCAAGTATGATACAATTGTAGAAGTATTATGGAATGAGTTTGCAGAAAATATACCTCAGAGTCTTGCTGAGAGGTTGGCAGCTATCCTTTTGGGCAATACAGCTATTCAGAAAACATTTGCCAAATATAAACTTGATGATGATTTTGACGGTAAACCAGAGTATGATGAACTTTACACTGAACTAACAGGTTGCATACAGATTATTATTGAAAGAAACGAGCTTCCTGTTTTCTGATTCAGTTTTACCTGTTAAAGTCGGGACAACCTTTGTTCAAGTGCAAAGGTAATTTCCGGCTTTCAATCGGCAAGGATTCCCAAAGGCTATGGGAGAAATCTCCACCTGAAGGTTGTATTTATCCCATAGTCCTTGCCTTTTCTGAAATCCGACCTTTATAAAGCTCTTGAAACAAAGGTTGTTCTATCCCGACCTAATATTAACTTTCTAAAATGGATGCTTATGAAAACAGAACCTACTTTTATATCAAATGAATCATTGAAGAAGCAACCTGTAAATCAGCCTGCTTCACATTATCGAGTTATATCTCTAATCAAGCTGATATTTTATATTGGTGTTCTGATAGGCTTTTGCTGGCTGCTTAACTGCATCATTACCAAAGAAGTGGTTATAGCCATAGGGCTGCTTATTGGCTTTACTCTCATTTCAAGCATAATGAGGTTTGCATTCTCTGTAATACTCACTATCGTCAAATGGATTGCGATTGCTGCAATCATTCTGTTCCTGGTATGCTTTATATAAGCATTAATTATGCCTTTTGAAAAAGTAACAAAATCAAATAACTCATTTTATATTATGAAACCGACAAATACTCTCGTTACGAAATACGATATTATTATACCATTTTATACCTCTGAAAATGTGACAAAATCAGTCAGGAATATTTATGACCATGAATTGTGCAAAGAAGTTATTCGACTCTACTTGTTGAACAAACTCGATCGGGTATGGAGAAATCCTTATGGCAGCTATTATTACAAGGCCAAGGGTGGTTTACCTGAATATTATAGACCTCAAATTCTAACTTCTGTTGATATTGAGAAGATTATAACACAAAAGAAAGGGGGGAAGAAGAAAAGGAACTGGCAGGAAGAAACTTGCCGGAAACTCTCCTTCTGTAACCATGCGTGTTCCACAATATATAAGGAAAGAAATCCAGGCACTTATTGATATGTATGCCCATTGGTGTGCCAGTGATGAAGAACCTGTACTTGTATCTAAAACAAGTGTTGAACAACGTTTGAAGACGATTGAATTCCTGCATTATGTGACTGAGCATGAAAAAAAGTATATTTCTAATGATGAAAAATCTTCTGTAATTTTGTAATCTTAGATATATTGCAATATGAAGCAGGATGAGTAAAGATACTGAAGAAGTAAAAATAGGTAGAATATTATAGGAAAAACCTTATTATAGTATTAGCAGTTCAGTGTTTCGCATAATAAGAGTTTAAGAATATTGCATAGAAATTTGTCAGCTTGTGTATTATCATAAATATTATCATTTATCTCATACCATTCTGTTTTTGATTATGCATTTTCAGTAAATTAGCTTCATTAGGAATTATAATACATATTATAATGGCGTTCATAATAAGAGAGGTGTGTCAAATTAATATGCCCCCAAAAAAAGTTACAGATTGTAAGTATAATATTAAAATGGCCGCACCAGGTTTCTATATAGTAATGATACGACCATTTTTTACTCTTCTAGGATATTCAAATTTCAATTATGAGTTCATCTTTTCAAAAATGAATTTTGATACCATCACGCTTCAAATACTACATTTATTTTTCTTTTCGGACACCTTTGAATGGGGTTCCGTCTTTTTTTACATCAATAAAACGGCCAGTTTGAGTGTCTCTCTTTACATATTGTTGAGTTTTCGGATTAAAAGTTTGTGACCTACCTCTTACTGCTCCATTACGATGTCCATCTCCGTACGGTGAATTTGTTGCCATGTTGTTTTTTCTTATAATTATATATCTCGAATTATACAGTCGAGACAACTCTGCTTGATATTAACAAATTATTTCCGAATATATGAAATAAGATCTTCTCCAGTAGATGAATATGAATCTGTGAAAACTTTCATTTTATCATCAATTCCATAAGGCTTAATGTATGGATAAAGAAGTAGGTATTCACGTCTAGGAGTTACCGGTTGGGCTTCTTTTGTAACAGGCATAATCATACATTTACCTGTATGACCGTCTACAACACCTAGTTCCCATGGCATCCAATTGCTTTTCCCTGCTTCTGGAGATTGAGCATAAATTAAAGATTTGCTATTCTTTAGTCTATTTTGTAACCTTCTAGCTGTGTTTTTATCAGTCTCATTCCTTTTCATATCAGGATCAACTATGCAGTCAAGATAGACTTTAAAACCCATCTTTGATAGAACATAATATATACCTTTTACAACATTCAAATCAGAAATATTGTAAGAAAGAAATATATCGAACTGTTTATTAAAAGGTGCTCCCTGAACCCCTTCACTATATGAACGTTGCTCATTAATAGATATCTTATTTACTATATTGCGAAAATATGATTCACTAAAATATTCCATATTAAATTCTTCCTTCTTTTACTAATCGCCAATAATATTTTCCTAATTCCGTTAATTTACACCCAGTACTATGCATTGCTGCAAAATACATAAACTCTTCATCTATAGGTTTGACAAATCCTATACTTTGTAATTTTTGCAATAATTTAAATTTTCTGACATTGTTTGCATTAGCATAAGGTGGGATATACTCATGATGTACTGATGGGTTATTTGTGTCCTCAAAAGATGGGTCTAGAGCCATATCTTCATTAGGATCTATAAAAAGGTTTGTAAGTTCGCGAATAACCGATAGAGGAACTTGTGGCTTAACTTTACGTAATGGTGCGAATTCCGTAACGTTTGTTTTAAAGACAGGTCTTTGATCCCATGGTCCAAATGAACGATCAATATATGCATAAACACCACCGATTGTAATATTACCACAGAAATCTGATGCTCCTCCATTAAGTCCAGCACACAATAACTCGGTAAAAAGTCCATGACCACCAGCTTCCATAGCAACCTCATCGTCACGGCAAGCAGTTAAAATAGAGACACCTGTGTTCAAAACACTACCTGCATCTTGAAGATTGTATTTTCCCATATTCCCAGAATGACAGCAGTCCAAGATTATAACTTTATTATGAACATGGGATTGATTGACGATATTCATTATCGTTGACATCTGTATTCCTGTATAATACTGACCTTTTATTGAAATATCCTGTGGCATAACTATCTCTGCTCCAGTGTTGTTCGCATAACCGTGTCCTGAGAAATATAAAAGGGAAGTATCATTATCTCCAGCAAAAAGTTGTTTAATAGCTTCCATTACCTCTCTTGAAGTTTGTGCATTCGGCATCATCTTTACGCCGAAATTCGGAGAACCATCTTCATGTCGTTCAATTGCAGCTCTGACATTATTGATATCTTCTATACATCCCGTCAGCTCATTCCCATCAGGATAATCATTGATTCCAATTAATAATGCTTTTTTCATGTAGCTAGAGTGTTAAAGTGTTTGATAAATAGCATAGTTACGAACTGCATCTGCAACAGATTTAGCATTCCAACCAACAATAACTGTTGCAGCATCTTTTACTACAGAAGAAGTGCGCTCTGCCCCCCATGGTTGGACTGCAATTATTGGTTTGTTATATCTTTTTGCCATTGCTATTTCTTTATTTATCCATTTGCTATAAGTAGCATAAACACCTGCAAGAATTATAACACAGCTACATCCTTTAACTTTTGCCTCTATAGCATCTGATAATTGCTTATCTGTTCCATTTGTATGTATAGGATTATCTTTTGGAACAGAATGATTGTAAAAAGTAACCCCTTCTTGACGAAGGAAAGATTCAATCTTGTCATAATCCTTTGAATACGACCATGAATGAGAAATAAATATTCTATACATAATAAAAAATATGAACTCTCTGGTCCATTAGCCAGGGTCTTAAATTCGAGTTCACGATGCAAATATATTTTTTTATTGTGTAGAAACAAAACTTTTACGTGAATTTTTCACGTAAAACAAAAGTTTATACTATAAGGATATAGTTATATATAGTATTTACCGTGGTAAAATAGATGTGTAAGGTGGTGCACAATAAAAAAGAGCTCCATATAGAAGCTCTTAATATTATTATCATTTTAATGTTATTGAAAATTGTTCTCGATATCGTCCTTATACTTAAGAAACATATCTATTTTACTCATAAGTTCATCTATTTGAGGAAACACTTCCTTCTCGTAAGTTTTATAAAAACTTATTGTATTATGTAAATAGTCTCTACGTCGAACACTAGTTGAACCGTATTCGTCTTTTTCAAATAGCCGTACTGCATCTCTCCTTAAAAAATCAGTATTAAGTAAGGATAAATCATGTGTAGCTACTATAAGTTGACAATTTTCGGCAATAGTTAAATACATCTTAAGAATAAAAGCAAGTGCTTTAGTATGTATACCATACTCTATTTCATCTATACAAGTAGTTTTTTCACCAATAATTATATCATATAATACTACTAGTAATTTTATAATGTTTTTTGTGCCCAAAGATTCTAATTCAAAATCTAATCCATTTTTCCCATCTTTTGTTGAATGGATAAATCGTAAATTTTTGTGAGTAATAATTCCTGATGGATATTGCTCCATCATAGCCTTAATAACTATATCTGGCGCACCGTTTGTTTTAAGTTGTGTTATATCTAAACTAGCTTCTTCTATAACATAATCACAAATATTTGTTCCTACATCGTCTAATAATCGTAAAAGTAATTTCTTCAAAACCTTATCTTTTTCAGAATCTCCAGTTTGAAGTTTATCAGCCAAACTTTTATCAGATTTGTGAACCATACTTATGCGATTCTCAAAATAATTCAAATTATTAGATAAAATTGGGCTATCTAAATTCAATGAACCAAAAGTTGAAAGTACACTAGCATTAGCAAGGGTATTTACTTCCAAATCATGTTGGTCTGATTTAGACAAATCACATGCATTGCCAAAGCTTATTACAACTTTATCTAGTTCTTTATCGTGATGTCTGTAAAATATACGAGAACCCCGGGATTGAATCAATTTAAGTTCTTCCTCTTCAATACATTCAGATGATATTTTTACATTATAATTGAAACAAACATCATTAATATAATATGTTAGTGAAAGCTCAGTAGGTTGTGTTCTAGAAAAATTATCCAATAGGAATGGTCTGTATTCTGGTTTATCAAATGGCTTTTGCGGCTTTGCAGTTGCTATCATTCGCAAATAATTTAAAGCTGAAAACATTTTGGATTTACCTGTTCCATTTAAACCTACACATAAAAGTAAACGTAATATACGCTTACCATTAATTTCTTTATACCAAATAGGCGGTAAATCTTTTGATTTATTGCCTTCTTTTTTTGAAGCCACAAATGATAACTCCGTTCTATCACGATAGCTTCTATAGTTTTTTACAATGAATGATTCTATCATATAAGCTTCAATTTAGGTACAAAAATATATTAGTATTGTAAGAATAACAAATTTTTCAATGGTTATGTTTTGTTTTCCGTGAGAAAAACTCGTATAATCGCCTTTGTTTCTTGGAATATTATTTTTTGATTTTGTGACAAAATCAGAAAGTCCTTTCAATTTCAATTTGTCTACCTCTTTTATCGCATACCTCCATTCATTTCTCTTTCCACACTTCTGACGGCCATTTACGTTCTGGTGCAAAGGTAATTACGGTATTTTACTCAGATACAAGGTCAAGCCGGTGGTTTTGTAGAAAATCTCCAGCCCTTCGGGTAGTATTTTATACAAAAACCTTGTATCTGCTAATACCTACCTTTTATAGCACCTGAAACGAAAACGACCGAAGTGAAAGAAAGACGCATAAAAAAAATGTCGGATATACGAGAGGCAGATACCAAAGGTTGAAACTCAACTCCCTCAGCTCTAGAATCCGCATAAAATTTTTAACTATTAAACTTGTGAGATATGAAAGGTACTGAATTATTCAAGGCTGCTATCCAAAACTACTTGGAGTATAGAGCAATGACGGACGATTTGTTTGCACCACGATACGCAAATCCGGCAAAGAACATTGACGATTGCATAACCTATATACTTAATGAAGTTCAGAAAAGCGGAATGAACGGATTTGATGATGATGAAATCTATTCTATGGCTATGCATTACTATGATGAAGATGATATTGAAATCGGAAAGCCTATCAGTTGTAAAGTAATGGTAAACCACCATGTTGAACTTACTGAAGAGGAAAAGCAGAACGCACGCAGAAAGGCTATTGAGCAATATCAGCAAATGGAACTCAGCAAGTTACAGAGCAGAGCAAAACAGAAATCATCTGCAACTCAGACAACCAATGTTCAACCCTCATTATTTGATTTTTGATTATGAAGCCGAAAACACGTATTCAGTTTGAAATTGTTACATTATCAAAAAGGCTGAAAAGCATATCAGAGAAGCAAAAAGCATACGCATACAAGCATTGTTTCAGCCATATTGCTCGTATGACGAGTAAGGGAATTGTGACTTGTACCGATTGTGGTCATTCTTGGAAGGGTGAAAATATCCCTTCCTCAGACCATGCGGAATGTATTTGTCCTCATTGTGGAAGTAAATTGGAGATAATGAAAACTCGTCAGAGAGTGTTTAAAGCTACAGAATATTTCTCTATCATTACAACCTGTAAAGGTTATCAGGTAATCCGTTTCTTTATTGTCAGAGCCAATAGAAAGGTTGGCTATTCAGCGAAATATGAAATTAATGAAATAGTGCAGCAGTGGATTGCTCCTAATGGTAGAGGTGAAATTATAGCACGTTTGCGGTGTATGTACTCTATGTATTATGATTTGTGGAATGAACACAGCTGCATGGAACTGAGGTCAAATAGTAACCACTTTGCATACGATATTACTCCACAATGCACCTATCCACATATCAGAATTATGAAAAAAATCAGACGAAATGGCTTCAAGGGAAAGTTCTACAATATATCCCCCAATGCTTTTTTCAAGGCAATCCTATCTGATAACAAGATGGAAACATTACTTAAAGTCGGTCAGATAGAAATGTTCCGTCATTTCATTCGTTCAAATGCTGGTATTAATGAATATTGGGCAGCCTTAAAAATCTGCATCCGTAATGGTTATGAAATCACCAATGCTTCTGAATGGTGTGATTATATCAGACTGCTGAAACACTTTGGTATGGACATTCAAAATTCCAAATACGTTTGTCCGAAAGATATTGTTTCAGAACATGACAAGTTGGTTAAAAGAAGGAATGATGAAATCAGACGAGAAGATAATGAACGCAAAAAGGCTCAAGCTATTGAAAATGAAAGGATATATAAAGAGCAAAAGGGTAAGTTCTTCGGTATTTCATTTACGGACGGCATAATTCAAGTACACGTTTTGAGCAGTGTTCATGATTTTATTGAGGAAGCTGAGATAATGCACCATTGCGTATTTTCAAATTCCTACTATCTGAAAGAAAACTCTTTGATACTATCGGCTACCATTGAAGGAAAACGTATTGAAACAATTGAGGTTTCATTGAAAACTTTAAAGGTCGTACAAAGTCGAGGTGTATGTAATAAGAATACCGAATTCCATGAGCAAATCATCAACTTGGTGAATCAGAATATGGGGATGATACAGAAATGTTTGGTCGCTTAACGGATATTTGAGATATGAAAACTACAGAAATAAATCAGAGTATAATTGGAAAAAGGTGTGAATGTATGTTTACCGGTATAATGGTAAAAGGTACTATTACTGAAATAGAAGAATGTAAGTATTCAGTGAACGTAAAAGTTGTCTTTGACTCCCCACAGCAGTCGGGAGATGATATGTATGAACACGATTGGACATGGGGAAGAAAATCCGATGAGTTCGGACCTCTTAAATTTCTCAAGTTAATAGAATGAAGGTGGGCGGAATTTCCGCCCACTACTTGTTGCTAGTTAAAACAATATGAGAAACTTCTTAACTTTGTGGGGTATTAAATTTCTAGATTCTATAACTGAATCTCGTTTCCATTTACACAAAATTATGGACGGTGTCTTCTATAAATATCTTTTTGGTCCGTTTTTTGATAGTCTTTTTTCAGAGTCATATTGAGGTGTTTCAAAATCATATGTTTCTTCACCTTCAACAAATTCACCACTTTCAATAAAAGAATACTTATCGTAATAAGTATTTATTCGCCCTCTAATTCTTCTAAATTTCTTATACCGTTATTATTGTTTTGTCACATGATATCATATTGAAACTTAATAAGACAGTCAAAACAGTCAATCTCTAAAAATGTAATATTTTCATATAGATTCTTTTTGGGGCTTGTTCTAAAGGCAGGTTAATAATGAAAAAATGTGGGAACCATATTATTTATAAATAGTAATCATCGTAAATCTAATTTGTGGAAAGATAAAAAACTGCACGTCATTTCTATTAAAATTTTACTTCAATGACAATATATAACTCCAAAAAATGATTATTTTTTGGAGTTATAAAATAAATAAGTTATTTTTGAAAATATAATTTTGTTAGGGAAAGTTAAAGGGGCCTGCTCTCCTAAACGAGAAAGAAAAATTAATTATATAACTCCTCTTATATTCATTCATCATGGCAAAGAAAATAAAGATTAGGGTATTTAATACTCTGGAATCAAGTAATTTAATGGTGTCCGGATGGTATTCAAATAAAGGTAATCCAAATACAAGATACGGATTATTCACCGGAGCTACAGATGGATTGGAAAATGAGCAATTGGTGTATTGTCAGAAATTCATGAAGCCAAATGCAAAAATCCCTTCTACTAACCTTGGGCTGATATATATAAAAATCCGCCATTGTGATTACGATTTGATATATGAGCACGAATACAGAAACTGGAATGATGATATCTGCATCGGCTGGCTCAGACCAGGTAATCTGGGCGGTGAAACTGTGAACTGGTTTTTCAACGGTAAAACCGACTGTTGGTATTATGGAGGAGATAAGGGAGAGCCGTTGGTAGTTTCACATCGAGTGATTTGTGGAAACATACCACCTTCTGATACATCAACCGATACCGGAAGTGAAGAAGATAACGGGCAATATATCAAACCTGATTCTGAAGAAGACACCTCTGCTTCCGGTGGACATTATGTACGACCAGGTTCTGAAGAAGACACCTCTGCTTCCGGTGGACATTATGTACGACCAGGTTCTGAAGAAGACACCTCTGCTTCCGGTGGACATTATGTACGACCAGGTTCTGAAGAAAACACCTCTGCTTCCGGTGGACATTATGTACGACCAGGTTCTGAAGGAAACGCTTCTACCCCAAACAGACTTTACCCTACTGGGAAAGGAACCGTTTTAGAAAAATATATGAATGCGGACGGCTCCCCGAAACCACCCAAGAGACTTTACCCTACACCTTTAGGTATGGGTGATTCCTCCACGTCAGAAGACGCTTCTACCCCCAATAGACTTTATCCTACAGGGAAAGGTTCGATTTTAGAAAAATATATGAATGAAGATGGCTCTCCCAAAGATCTAAAGAGACTTTATCCTACCCCCTTAGGTATGGGAGATAAAGAAAATGATAAATCTGAGGGAGAAACCGAAGAGGAAGATAGACCACATTATATCAGACCTGACTCCAAAGGATAATGAATAAATATTATGTTAATGCCTGACCCGATATATTGGCAGATTTAATATGGGGATATTCAGTAAATGTCCCTGAAATATTCAATGTCATATGAAGATGATAGAATATTACCACTTCATATGACATTGTTATTATGCTTATCTGAATTTTTCGCACAATTTTAACCGACAGAACATGGCGCTCAGGAAGAAGCCTAGTGAATTCTTCTGATTTTTTTTCTGTAAAATTATATCATGCTGTTTAGGTCTTTTTTGTCCACTAAAAATTAGAGGACGAATTAAAAATTATGATTACTAAATAAATATGCTCCTTCAAGACCCCTTTGTTCTTTGGCATCATTGAATTTAGTTTTGCTGAAGAGATTCCTTAATGGAATCTTGTTCGTAAAAAAATGCAGTAAAATTGTTAAACCTTGTATGTCTATCTGTCCAATCTCATATTTTGTTGCATGATAGCCACAAGACGGTAGACTTTGACTGCAGAGTATACTTGTATCTTTACTGTGTTTTCGGAAATACTTTAAGATTTTTTATCTTCAAGTGCTCCTTGAGCCATTTAAAGAACAGTTCCACCTGCTAACTATTCATGTAAAGTTCTACAACTTGTAGTGCCGGTATATGTTTTACATTTGTTAAACAAACTCTTGTTAGTATTCTTCATCCCAATATCTCATCAAATGGAAAGATTCAGGATAGGATTTTTTGTGTAGAAATTGATAGGTTTAATTTCACTGTCAGATAATATATTCTTAGGTTAACGTCATGTCCATTTTAGTTCTGTGGACTTTATGTTTGTTTTATCCCGTATAACGAAAAACGAATGTATCATATGTATTTTATAGAGACGATGATAATAATAATATGCACGGTCGATAACATAGAAAGAGCCAGACTCATAAAGTATTATTATCCATTGCCATGACATCGTTTACCTTGGTCTCTGTTATGTGAATGATGGCTGTAACTTTATTCTCTACACCATACAAAATGTGAATTATGATGCCTCTCTTATGAGTACGAAAGTTAGTCTAAGGAATCTGTTGCAGGCATTTACATTCCCGTTTAGTTTGAAAATGTCATTTACTCTTTTCTTTCTGGTTTCACTTATCATATAGCTAATGTAATAATATCTATCATCTAGAGTTTTGGCAATAATAATTTGATTTCAGATGTATATATTCAAAAAAACTTTGCTAGATTTTTTCCTTTTATGTGGAATTGTTACCTTTGTTTTTATGTAAATCAAAGTATAATAATTTTTATTAATTAGTAATTTATGAAATGGATATTAATTTTTATAACTCTTTTTGTTGTTCTATCTTGTAGAAGGAATAATGAAAATATGTTTTATGTCAATTATGTCACACGGATTGACAGCATTGTATATGCCAATAAGAATATAGATTCCTTGAAGTCCCTTTTGTCAGGATACGAAGCAAATAGCGATGATGTGGGAATGATGGTGGTAATGAGAGAACTCGGTAAAATTCATCGTGAATCGTCTGACTTTATTCTAGCTCTGAACTATCATGAAAAAGCATTGTCATTGGCAAAAGAACTGAAAGATACCAATAATATTATATATATACTGAATCAGCTTGGAACAGACTTCAGACGTCTCGGAATTCTAAATGAAGCAGCAGACAGACATTACGGGGCTCTTTCTTATTGTGATAAATACAGTGACAAGTCTTCATTCAGGGCTAAAAAACAAAGAGTGGTATCGCTCAACGGAATAGGAAATGTTCATCTTACACTTCAAAACAATGATATAGCTGAAAAAATTTTCAAGGAAGCACTTTCTGGAGAAAAAAGCCTTGGAAGTCATCTTGGGCAAGCTATTAACTATGCAAACATCGGCTTTGTGAAAGAAACTATTGGTGAGAAAGATTCGGCATGGATATATTACGGATATTCTATGGAGCATAACCGACTTGCAGATTCAAAACTTGGCATATCGTTGTGTTACAACCATCAAGGAAGGCTGGCAGAGCAAGAAGAGGATTATAGTAAGGCATTAGAATCATACAAAAAATCATATAGTTTGATGTCTGGAGAAAATGATAGGTGGCATTGGCTGGAATCATGTCTTTCCATAGCAAGAGTATATCTTGCTATGGGGCAAAGTGAGAATGCCTACATTTATCTTGATGAAGGGGTAAAAACTGCTATGGAGATAAAATCTTGGGAACATCTTGTAGAAGCTTATCGCTTAAAAGCAGTATTTGAAGAAAAAACAGGTGACTATAGGAAATCACTTGAAAATTATAAGAAATATTTAGCATATACTGACAGCATAGCAAATAAAAAGAATATTAATCACCTAAACAATCTCCGGTTGAATTATATAACAGAAAAAGGAAATAAAGAGAAAGAACTTATAAATCAGGCATATGTTAATGAACAGCAGAAAAAGAAGATTATACTTTATTTCCTTATTATAGTCTTGCTTGTTTCGGTTGTAGCGATTTCATCTCTCATATATGCTTTGACAGTTAAGGCTAAAATGCAGAATATAATTAAGAAAACTAGTCTTATGAGGCAGGAATTCTTTACAAATATTACTCACGAATTCCGCACTCCACTCACTGTTATCCTCGGATGTGCAGAAGAGCTGAAATCAAAAGCCAGAATCAGGGGGGATGAAATGGAAATAAGTTCCATTTTAAGACAAGGACAAAGGCTTCTGACTTTAGTAAACCAGCTTTTAGATATAGCTAAAGTACGGTCTGTAATAGGCAATGCAGATTGGAAAAACGGAGATATAGTAGCTTTTATTCAGATGGTTGTAGAGCAGATTCGTCCTCAGGCCATAAAAAAACTTGTGGAAATTGAATATAGATCTAACGAAAAAGAAGTCAATATGGATTTTGTACCGGATTTTATGTACAAGATTATAATGAACCTTCTTTTTAATGCGCTGAAATTCACGTCCAAAGGAGATAGGATAATAATTAGGAGTATGGTCGTGAAGAAAAGTATTAGGATTAGAGTAGAGGATACTGGTTGCGGAATAAAACCGGAAAATCTGGTACATGTATTTGAGCCCTTTTTCCAGTCAAACCCCAATCCCAACGTAGGTTCAGGTATTGGTCTGTCTTTAACAAAGCAGATGGTCGAAGCAATGGGAGGTAGTATTGAAGTATATAGCAGAGAAGGAGAAGGTACTTCCTTTATTCTGTTTATTCCGATAAAGCATGGAGAGAATAGTTTTGATAGGTGGAATTCAATACTGGATGAAGAGGTAACTAACGAAAAACATTTCTTTGCAGACAATAAGGATATTGTAAATAAGGATGATATTATTTCAAAGGATTCGGATATTGCACTTATAGTTGAGGACAATGAAGATATAGCCCGATATATAGGAAATATCATAAAAGATAATTTCTCCGTTATCTATGCACGTAATGGAAGGGAGGGAATAACAAAAGCAGAAGAATATGTTCCAGACGTTATTATTACAGATATCATGATGCCTGAATACGATGGTTTGGAGATGACAAGGGATATCCGTAAGTCAAATCTTCTTAATCACATACCAGTGATTATTGTAACAGCAAAAAACGATGATGCACACAAACTGCAGGGATTTGACTGTGGGGCTGATGCATATTTGATAAAACCGTTCAGTTCTGATGAATTGAAACTTAGAATTCTCAAATTGGTCAGCTATCGTAGTATGCTCAGGGAAAAGTATAGTCAGATACTAATTGATAACAAGGAAATCTCGAAAGAAACGGATGCTCCGGAACAAGAAAAGAAATTCTTGATCAAGTTAAATAGCTTCATTTTATCCAATATCTCCCATCCTAATCTGAATTCTGAAATGCTTGCAGACAATTTGTGCTTGAGCAAATCCCAACTCAATCGTAAAGTGAAGTCTATAACAGGTATAAATACCGCTGCATATATCAAACAGTCAAGACTTGCTCATGCTGAGGTTCTTTTGAGGGATCCCGAAAGGGCAATCGGAGACATTGTTCTATTGTGCGGTTTCGAATCGGCAAGCTATTTCACCAAATTGTTCAAGGAAAAATTTGGTATGACACCGTCCGAATACAGAAAAGAGAATTCTTGATTTATGAATTCGGACTTTATAAATTTAAGCATTATTTAAAAGTCTGTTTATAAGTGTTTTATATGACATAAATGCGCCGTATGTTATAATTACTTTGTATTAAATTGCTTCGAATGAACTAATATTTTCTTCACAATGCACTGTGTGTTATAACAAGAGTACTCATAATATTTTTATTTTGCATTTATAATAAAATGCAAACAAAATGCCGTTTGGCATTGTAATCTAATAGTATTATGGGAAATACAAACAGCAGAATACTTGAAAAAGTTGCGGTGCTTCTTCAGAAAATTAAAGATGCTCTTATCTACGATTTGGAGGAAGAGTTTAAAAGTGTAAAAGAAGCCCTTGTTAAGATTGATAATCCTGACAATAAGGACAGTAAAGAACTGATGAAGTTCATGGAGGCAAGAATGAATATCGTAGATGCCATTTTTGCTCGGGTTGGTTATGATATAAGTCATTACGAGAACCTGAATGATGTCCGCAAATTTGTAGAAGAGCTTATCCGTGTGACTGAGAAAATTGGTAACGCGATGGATAGCATTGCCAATGCGTCTGCTAATGGTAAAGTATCCGGTGAAGAATTGACAGAAATTGCTAAGAATGTAATTCCTCTTATTAAGGATATTGTAGGGCTTGTCCGTACTATTATGGATATGGAATGGGACAAAGTATCAAAAGATATCATTGTCTCAGGCGAAGATATTGGTCAGTATATACAAGAGAACATACTGACAAGAGATTTTGCCCGCAAGGTGTTTGATCATATCTTAATGACCCTATTGAAGAATGCTCAAAGCGTATTCAAGGACGAAATAGATTTCGTAAAACTCACCATTGAAAGTGGAGTAAAAGATTTGGTAAATAATGTGAGCGATCTGAGCAATGAAATAAGGATATCGCTAGAAGACATATTAAATGATGCTCAAGCAGATATTGAGCATATAGAGTACAATATGAAAGAGACTCTCGAAGATGCCTCATTGTTGTACAAAAAGATGAAAGACCACATTGGTAACGATTTTGTGCAGACGGCACAGGACATGAAAGACACTTATGTTAAGATAGCGCACGCATTGAGTATCACTAACTCCATTCTCGAATTCCTCGGCATTCTTGAAGAAAAGCAGTTGACATTACAATTGCCTAAGCAGATAAAAGAGCTTATCGGTAAAGTGCAAAGTTCCGCAGACAAGGTATCTGGAGCTATCGGTTCGACTGAAGATACAGCTTATGAACTTGTAAGCAACGCCACATCGAATATTGTGGACGAGATGAGCGATGTAATGAAGACCACTAAGGAGGTAACCGGTATTGGTGTAGCTGCTGCAGGAAAACTCGACATACAGTTGCAGTGTGTAGAAAAAATGGTGAACAGCGGTACGGCCGAGTTCGAAAAGGGACTTGCACAAATGGTTGCCGGAGCTAACGGTGCTTTGAGAAATGCATCAAGTTATGCATCGAAGGCTCAAAGTGCATTGGGCGATTTTAAAGGGGAACTTGAGAATATAAAGAATTTCCGTTATACTGTGAAGGTTAATGTCTTGAGTTGGGAAAATATCGTTGACCTGTTTACCCGACCTGTAGAGCATTTCAAATCTATCTATCCTATAAACAGCATGCAGGATGCAGAAGATCTGATGCGGAAATTCATGGATATCCTACACAATATCAATCCTGACATACCGGACTTCGGTTCACTGAAGAATCTTCTTGAAGACCTTCTGCGCAAACTCCAGCAGCATGTGATGAAATATATCACAGAGGTAAAGAATAAAATGAAGGAGCTTGGCAATGAAGCTAAAACCAGACTTCAGGAACTTATAAATAAGGTATGGGATTGGTTCCAGCCTATAGTCACCACTATACGTAATATCATCGAAACCTTGAAGGAGCTGGCTCTAGTTGTAAAGGAGAAGATGAGCGAGGTGATAGGGGATATAAAGGAAGGTGTAAATATCATTGCCGACCATTTGCAGGATGAATTTAATGAGATAAAGAAAGGCTTTACCGAACTGACAAACGATGTAAAAGAAGGTCTGGATAAAGCCGGAAAGAGTGTGAATGACATCGCCAAAACAATGGGCGATAAGATTAATGAGATTGAGAACGGAATAAATACCATTGCGACCGACATCAAGAATAAGGTTACAGATGCTGTCGACCAGGTGGAAGACGGATTGAATACAGGTGCTAATCAGGCATCAAATATTTTGTCTGACATTGTCAAGGACTTTTCCGATAATTTCGGCAAATATAAAAAACAAATGCCGAAGATGCCGGAGATGAACATGCCAAAGATGGTGAAAAACACTTTTGTAGAACCGTTGACAAATGCTGTGAACTGTTCGCTCAAGGAGGTTGTGGAGCTTGATGTCCAGTGTCTCTTCGACTTTAGTCAGGAGCGTAACGACTTGATGAAATGTGTGACATCACTCAAAAAAGATTATACCAGACTGACGACTATAATAGAGAAAAAACCAGAACTGGCAAGTATCCTGAATCTTGACGAGACTCTTGGCATTCTCGCTTTTGACGGTGCTGATGTTGCAATAGAAATGCCTGACATCGCTGCACTTGTACAGCAGGAAGTACTGCCCGACCTTAACGTATGGGCTCATGGTATGTTGACAACAATCCAGACATTGACTGACAAGAAGGTGTGGAAGCAACGTCTCGATATCGTATTGACTCAGCTCAAAGCGGAATTCAAGAACGATCTTGGCAATATCACCGGACTTATATCAAAAGAGGGGGCAATGAAACTCCTGAGAGACTCGTCGGCTGTAAAGAAAGATTTGAAGGACAATCTTAATATTACCGACTATATCACAATTCTGGAAACAGCAGTTAATGATGTTGTTATCCCTGATCCGGAATATTTCTATACTAGCTTCAAGCAGACTATACTGGCGGTTATATCAAAGCTTACAGCGCGTATAGTGGCTGAGATTCAGAATATCAAGGATAACATCGTCAATATAACTTCGGCAGTAAAGAAGACTTTCGAAAATATTCCTGCAGCTGCCGAGAATCTTGTACAGAAACTGCAGGATGCTATTGACAAAAAAGCTGCTCAGATTGGAGTTGCCGTTTGTGCACTCATTGAGAATATCATCGGTACTGCACGTACCATTGCTGATATTGCAAAGGGACTGCCTGACAGAATTAATAAGGTAAAGGATTTCTTCACAACCGAGGTTTTGACAATCCTTAAGAATCTTGGTTCGACTATAGAAGACAAACTTAAGGACTTCGCCAATAAATTCCTGGAACGTCTTGAAGACCTTGCTAGCGAAGTATGGCAGCGCATTAAGAACGAGTATATCATTCCATTGTTGAATTATATTAAGAACCAGGTGATATTCTTTGTCAAACATGTTATCCGCAATACTGTAAGAAAGATAGTAGAGGCGATAACTAATGTTCAGGAGAATGTGGAGAACGGTGTACAGGAAATGCTAGGCAAACTTCCTACTTTAAATTCACTCTTCATGGCCGAACGAGACTTCATACAGAAGTTCCGTAGCGTATATAATACTGTGAAGGACATAAAGGAAGTAAAGGATTATATCGAACAGGCCGACCTTGTCAATGGTATCTCCAACTTGAACCAGTTGCCTGGTCTTATCAACGTGATTGACAAGTTCGTGAAAGACAATCCTGCAGTTATGGATAAACTGAAGGAGCTTACTCTCAGTATAGAAATAAAGACAGATTTAAAGATTGAGGTTTCTTACGAATATGTTATCTGGATTCAGAACATTCTTACTTCAACACTCGACTTTGTTCAAAGTGATATGGGCTTGAAGGAGGTCATTAGTCTTGTACAGTCTCTATATAAGGGCATACCTGAAAGTATCAAGAATGATATCGCCGATGTCATGCCTTCACTGCCGTCATTGCCGAAGAACAGCTTTACTGACATGTTGAATGATGTAAGTTGCAGCTACGACCTTGATAACATGATGTGTAACATTACTCTGCTTGACCTCAAGACTGATGAAAAAGACATTGACGGATTTGACGCTTCACTGAAGCTGCAGTTATTCATCATGGTGGGACGATACACAAGTGAAGAGTTTATCGAGGTAGAAGAGATAACCGACGATAATACTGAAGATAAGAATGAAGATGAGACTGAGGATTCTGCCGATACCGAAGAAGAAAAAGAAGACAATAGTGTTCCGGCTGTATTCTTCACCATCATGCTTAGTGGAAAGGTTCTTTTCAGTAAAAATCTCGGTGAGAACCACAACATGGAAATAATGGCAGAAGGAAATATCGGTGAGATGCTGAAGAAAGACAATGCTATGAGCGATACTGCTATTGGTTTCTGTATGTCGAAGAAAGATCCGGAAAAAGGTGTGACGAGTATATTCCATGGCTTTGGTTCAACAAAAGGTCTTAATGGTATATTCTATATCAATTTCAAGAGAATCAGTAGCGAAGCAAATCCAAACCCAGCCGATCTGCTCAGTACCGAATACCTTGATATTCGTATAGGAAATTATCCTATGACCGGATATGTGCTTTACAACCATTCATATCCGGAGGATGTGCAGGCAATTCTCGATGAAAAAGAACCTGTTGAAGGATTCAGTACCGGAATTATGGGAGGATTGGAAGATGTTGAATTCATACTGAAGCTACGGCAGAACAAGTTCTTTTCAACACTGCTTAAGGACGATATATCAGCCAAGTTCTCGTTGCAGTTGCTATACGATTATCTTAAGGGCTTCAAGATGGATGGCGGATATTGCTTCCATATTGATATTGACTGTAACAACAAGAAGATCGGTCCGTTGACACTTGCAAATCTCGGAATTGATATCGGTTGTCCGAAGAATGATTTCGGAACTCTCAGACTGGGTACCGGCACTACGTTCAGCTTACAGATGGGCGAAGCCGTATCAATGTCGTTTGAGAACCTCAAACTGGGTTTTGATATAAATATTTTCAAGAAAGACTTCAGTCTAGGCGATTTTGATTTCGATTTCAATTTCAAATTCCCTGATGGTATCGGCGTTGCCATTGATTGTCCGGCTGTAAAAGGTGCGGCCATAATCAACTATAATCAAGATACCGGTGAGTTGTTTGGTGCTCTTGAGCTTGATGTCATAGAGAAATTTGGCGTTTCTGCGATGCTTTTGCTCGATCTCGGTATCGTTGACGGTCATTTCTTCAGCATGATGGCGATGCTTTCTACACGTTTCTCTCCAGGTATACCTCTCGGTATGGGATTTTCACTTACAGCCATTGGCGGTATGCTGGGGTTGCAGCGCATGCTTGACTATAATGCTATTCGTGAGGCTGTACGTAGCGGAACGCTCGAAAGTACATTCTTTGTTTCTGATGTGGTAAAACATATTGCAGAAATGAAGAAAACAGCCGAAAAGATTTTCCCTGCAAAAGAAGACCAGTTCTTTGTAGGATTGTTGGGGCAGATAAGTTTCGAACCGGTAGTGAAATGTACAGCCGGATTGATGTTGCAATTGCCTGACCCGTTCGAGATAATCCTTGTGGGAATCTTGAAGGTGTCAATAGAGGATACTGATATTATAAGGATTAATGTAGCGTTCTCGGGCAGTCTTGATTTCAAGAAGGGGCTTCAGTTTGATGCTTCAATCTACGATTCGTCAATCGTAGGTATCACACTTGAAGGCGACATGGCATTCCGTCTGTTCTGGGGCGGAGATACGAAAGGATTCCTGCTGAGTGTCGGTGGTTTCCATCCGGCATATAAACCGGAAGCGGGTATGCATGTTTCGGATATGCGCCGACTGTCTATGAAACTTGACTATGATGTTCTGAGGGTTGGACTGGAGACATATTTTGCTGTTACCTCTAATTCATTCCAGATAGGTGCTCGTCTTGACATAAAGATTGGATGGGATAAGTTTGGTATCATCGGATATGCTGGTTTCGACGCTTTGTTCCAATTCGATCCATTTATGTTCATGTTCAGTATAGAAGCTGGCATGGCTGTGATGGTAGGACGCTTAAAAGTCCTTTCGATAGACTTGTCATTGTCGCTTAGCGGTCCTAAACCTTGGAACGCTAAAGGTAAAGCAAAATTCTATTTCCTATTTATACCTGTTAAGGTCGGTTTTGATATAACATGGGGTGACAAACAATCTGAACTGCCAAAGAAACAGATAAATGTTATGGGGCTCTTCAAAGAACAGGTTAACAATCCAAAGAACTGGTTCGTTGATGAGTCTGGACGTGACTGGGATGTAGTAACCATTGAGAATAAGGTAGGACAGTCTGAAGATACAAGTGAGGTTCTTATTCTTGCTCCTGGTAGTATTTTGGCATTCAACCAGAACGCTATACCTATGGAGGAAACCATGGATCTCTGTAACAATGCTGTTCCTACCGACTATAAAAAGATGATGATTGATCAAATAGTCTTGAATAAGAACGAACGACAAATTCTCAATGCTGAAGAGAATAGAAAAATAGAAGAAAACGAGAATTTCAGACTTTCGGTTGTTGGTGTAACTTTAGACAATGATTTTGCTCCAGCTCTTTTCAAATCAATGACTAATCAAGAGAAATTGGAATCAAAGTCTTATAAGAAATATGCTTCTGGATTTACACTGAAAAATGATGGAAGCAGAAAGGTTGGTAAAGGAAAAACTGTTGAACTTGGTGATTATGACTATGAATATGGAGAATACAAAACTCATGAATATAATCAGGTCCAAACTGAGTCAATGGCACCACTGACAAGTGCAAATAATGTTACAGGAAAGCGTGTCACTTATCATAAAACTGATAAGACAGCTATTAATCGTTATATGAAGGTTCTTGATTCAATTCAATAAAAAATATACATATTATGGGTAAAGTATATATATTTCCATATCTTCGAAAGGGTCTCGCCAACTATATTGATAAGGATGAAGACACTAAAGGAAAGAAACGTGCAGAAATACAGGTTGGCCTTAAAGTGAAAGCGTCAACCGTCAACAATACAGATGATAGTTTCAATACGGATGAATTTGTAAAAGGGAAGTCAATAGAGCTTTTGGGGCCTTCCGATATCAAGATGTTGAGTAGTAATGCTATCATCCGCATGTCACCGGCTGAAACCGGTGACATACGGATCAATTGCAAGTACAGTCCGTTTATCGAATTCTATGAAGAGGATCTTCCTTGGCGCTATACACCACTGGCGGCCGATCATCCGGATTTTCATCCTTGGATGGCTCTTATAGCCGTGAAAGAAGACGAGATGAAGGTCAGTATGCATGGAAGTATAAAAATTGTGGAACTTAATCTTACAGCCGAACGTTATATAGAAGTATTTCCTACATCCAAAGTGTTGAAGGATGTAGCTCATGTACAGATTGATACGAAAGATGACCGACTTGAAAATAATAGTGATGAAAGTAGGATAGAAAAACTGGTAAATGAGATTCTTGAAGAGAACCCTGACTGTGGAATATCGCGTATCCTATGTTCAAGTAAGTTAGAACCAAGCACTGTTTATAATATTCTCCTTATTCCTTCCTACGAGTTAGGGCGACTTGCAGCGCTTGATTTAAGTATTGACTCTACAGGTCTCAACACATGTGCCTGGTCATCAACTTTAGAAGAACAAATGAAACGTCCAAACGGCATGACCTTTCCACTTTACAAAAAGTGGAAGATAACTACATCGTTTGGTGCGGACAACTTCATAACATTGGCTAAAAAACTCTTCCACACCAGTGAGAAAGAGTATGAAGAGATGAGGGCATATCTTGATGTTGATATTGCTCAGAGTGGACTGATCTCTGCCCATGTAGAATCCGAAAATGCTGTTATCGATGTACCAGCTTCTCTCATCGTTAATGAGAAACCGACTAACTTACGCGAAGAAGACGATGATTATCGTCAGATCTTAAAGGAGACACTAATGCTCAATCCTGTCCTCTCTGAAAATGAGAGCGAGGAGATTGATATGGAATCTGACCCTTGGATTGTTCCACCTGTATATGGTGCGCGTCATAAACTTACAACAAAAACGGAGTTTGAAAATAATACTATTAACGATAACCATTATAATATAGTAAATGATGTCAATCTTCGTATGCGCAACCGTATAGTGGCGGGATTGGGGGCACAAATTGTGAAAAAGAATCAGGAACAATTCGTGAATCGTGCCTGGAAGAAGGTTGAAGTAGTTAATACCGTTAATCAAGTTATTCGTGAGTATTACCAGATGAATCAGGTAAACGAATGTGCCAAAGAACGTAGTCCCCGTACGGATATCTTTAACCAAAAGGACAAAGTTACTGAGAAGACCATCGGTCTTCTCAGCGATGCTGCTCTGAAAATGCTACAATCGTCAGGCATTTACTACAATAGTGTTGCCCCTGACAAGATGCTTATGGTTGCAAATACAGAGATGAACAAGCAGGAGAATCCAATATCAAAAATAGGGTTGCCACGTGAATTCCTTTTGGAACTTTATGATCCAAAACAGTGGGAAGGAGCGCGAAGGGAAGGTATTATATTGGATAAAATCAAAGAGACTACCGGTAAAAATAGCCGTTTGGGAGATAGTGCATATCAGACATTCTCAGAATATGCATTTCTTGACAAATTTTTATATGTAAGGTGGAAAAATGATAAGGCATATTTCTGTCCAAGACTAACAGATAAGGATTGTTTAGCTCTTGATGATGCTTCATACATATATCACCCATTAACAGGATGGTATGATACAGCTTATGATATATGTTCTGCTGTTCAACGTGTTAAAGAGAATGGAGAATATTATTTTTATATTAATTCTCTTATCAGAGCTTTGTCACTAGTAAATTTGAACAAGAAGGGGGTACTTTATGACAGTACGAAAGTTTTCAATTATGTTAATGTAAGACCTATAAATGTTGTGTCAAAACAGGGATATGGTTATATTTTAGAAGGTAATTCTTTTTCTAATAAGAAATTGGATAAGCCGCTGGCAATTGAATATCAACGTGATAATGATAAAAAAGAATATCTTTTCTTTATTACGAAGGATTACTTTGATAAACGAATAAATAATGTTAAATATTCACTCAGATACAAACAGAACTCTTATAGTTGTGAGTTGAATAGAAATGGTGGCTTTAGCGTAAATTTACCGGATGAGCCATCTTCGCCGGAATTAGATATATATAAATTTAACAGTTATTCGAAATTCTTATTTGATGAAATCTCATATACTATAGATACGCTTCGTGAAGCTATGAGAGATTATGACAGATGGTTTCATGATGATTATAATAAGGAAAAAAGAAAAAGTACATTAAAAAAATTTCCATGGAGCCAATTCTGTATATTTCAATCCAATAAGACTATTGGGTTCTCATTTAAAAAAATAGAACACCCATGGCAGATTTGGAATTTCAAGGATGCTTTTGACAAAAATATAATCCGATCAGATAATAATCTTCTTACATACTATTACTCGACATATATTTATGCTATTGAGGAAATTCGTTCAAATTTGAGCAAATTTGAACATATTCTTTATCAGCCTACTCATATAGATGTTGGAGATCTGGATTTAGATGACTTCAGTATTATAAGGGCCAATGAACTTGTCAAGGATGTTCAGAAGACGGAAAATGACATAGACCTTAGTACTGACGAACTGTTGACTAAAATTAAAGCAGAATATGCCAATATTAAACGAAAATTTGCTGACCGTAAGACTCCGGCAGCGAAAGTGGAAGATAAAGATCATATTATTTCCGATGAAATTCCTAATCCTGACCAGTTGGCGAAAGATCGTATTGTGAATATTGTCAATGAATATGGTATCACGGAGGTGGCTCAGTTGAAGGACAACTTTAATAGCAAATATCCGATAATGGTATATCCTGATTTTCTTGACCCTACTTTCTTTTATCTGCGTGAGTTGTCAGTAAACTATGTACTTCCTGGTGCCGGCGAACTGCTTAAGAATACCATATCATGCTTCTATAGCAACCCTGCTTTTGAAGAAGCATTACTCATGGGTATGAATACAGAGATGGGACATGAACTGTTGTGGCGTGAATATCCGACCGATCAGCGCGGCTCTTATTTCCGCAAGTTTTGGGATCAATCTGAACTTCCAAAAAAGGACGAGCTTGATAAGTATTTTGATGTCGAACCACTCCATAATTGGGACTCTTTACTTGGTAAAAACCATATGCAAGGCAAATCTCAGATGCTAGTGTTTGCTATCAAGGGAGAACTGATGCAGGTTTTCCCTGATACAGATATTTATCTGCGGGAAAAGGATACAGATAGGGTATTGAAAGCATGTATGTCGTCATGGCTCACAGAAGATACATACCTTGTAGGTTTCCAAGATATAAAAAAGGAATATCTTTACAAATACTACCTCGTATTTGAGCAGATGCCGATGTCGTTGCAGTTTGACCAAAAAGACGGTGCACCTATCAATAATTCATTTAATGTGGTAAAGCCTTGCATTTTTGCAATACCTGCAGGGCAGAAGCCCGTCTGATTTTGCCAATCAAAATTATAAGATATACTATGCTAATAATTACATTCAATTTTTTTGAATGAAAAACATACGATAAAAATGGAAAAATATCAAGACATATTGCGTGACCAGACTGGAAGAAATTTTGCAAAGAAAGGAGTGAACACATCGTTGATGATGTTCCCTGTGCGTCTGGAAACAAAAATCATGCAGCATGATTACAGCACTATTGCTGAACCAGAGAATTCGCTCCAAGCTTTTCAATCATTGGCTAATGTACTAAATGAGTACCACAAGCCTTGTGACGATGTCAGTTTTATCAATGTGAAGAAGGCTATTGTCAAGATGAAGACCGATGTGGAGATGATTGATATGATGTACAGAGAGGATAAAGCTGTATTACTTGAACTTACGCAGAATCTGTACAATGCATTCCATACTGTAGAGTTACAGGATGCCTTCATGCCTGTAATTACTTCGCTTAAGGATGTTACTTGCGTATCAACAATAAGCGATAAGGCTTCTGTAGCATTTCTGGACAAAATGGAGAAAATTACCAGAATGTTAGTTGAGACAGTAACCAGACCTGACTACAATGGATGGTTACGTAAAATGAACCCTGATTATTACTCTCAGCAGGCTCAATATACTAAGGCACTAAATCATTTCCGTAAGGTTTATGAGTTCCTTAAAAATGTCGATAACGAGGTTTACCGTATTCCTCAGGGAATGGTCTATAGGGAGCAGCTTACCCGCTATAATAACCTTGTTAAAAAATGGAATACACTGCTTGATAGCAATATTTCTGGTCAAAATAGTGCTGATATTCTCCTTTGGCGTTATAATTATGCCGAAATAACAGCCCCCAAAGGTAGCCCCGCATATATAAACAGCATGAATGCGCGCAGTGCACTTATTAAATTTGTAAAGGAAAAGCTTTTCCCAGAAATTAAGCAGTTCCAAAATGGCAAATGGCATAAAATCTTTCAATATCTAGAAACAAATCTTGGAACGAAAGATATGTCTTCTGACAAACCGTACCAACGATACAGCATATTGGCAACAAGATTACTGTCTCTTGAAATTCTTCTTGCCAAGTACCGTTACAATAAGGATTACGATTATCGGAAAAATCTGCGAAAGGATTTCTATAAGAAATTAGATTCTACAAAATTTTTGATAAATCATGTGTACTGCAACTTCTATGCAGAACAAAACTTATTATGTAAAATAAACAAAACTATCATCAATCATTATAAAGAACTTGTTAATAGCTCCAAAGAATGTAATCTTGAATTAAATATCGAGAGTTGTAAAGTTATACATAAATGTAGTTTCTTAAGCAAAGAAGCAAAAAAGAGTCTTTGTGTGCGCATATATCCAGATGTAGTAGCCATGACAGAGACCGTAAAACAAATTAACCGTGCAGAGTATCTTGTAGGTAAGAGTTTTTGGTTGAAATATATTTTCAACAACAATCGTAAGTTGGCAAAAGACAGTACTGAGATAGAGAATTACAATCATTCGCTTTGGTTGTCAATCTGCGATCTATACCCTGCTCACCGTTCCGCATTCATCCTTAAACAAACTTTCCCAAAAGAAAACTATAATGTGATGTGCAGAAAGGCAAAGCAGTTCAACGACAATAAACTGTCTGAAGATGAGTTTATTAAAGAAATTGACCAAAACTTTGTAAATTCATTCCCGACAACATATGTTGATAACGAGGAAAAACTTTTCACTATTCCTACCACCAGCCTCTTGCCCGACCGTTTTGTCCTTCGTGCAGAAATAAATATTAATAAAAGCAAGAAATGTACTATGGTACACTACGGACATCGTCTTCCTGCGGAACTTCAAATAGGTCTTGACCTCAACAATCTTGAAGATTCAACCGTAGTGAAATCGGGTACTGACAATCAGAAACAACTTTATCTGAATGGTAGCCTTAGCTGGATGACTGACTATGATTTGGCAGAGAAAATGGGTATGGCAATATCATTACCTCTTGAAGAAATGAGATATGAAAGAAGCGATACTAAAACAGACCGTATAAACGCAAGGGAGAGATTGAAAAGATTATATAAGTTGCGTAAGATGTACGAAAATTCAAAAAATACAAAAATAAAACAAGATATAGAGAGAAAAATCGAGATGTTCCAAAAGAGAAGAGAAATCAAATCCTCTATTCGGCTACGTTCGTTCGATTTCTCTTCAATTTATGTGTATGGTATTAATGAGGCATCTGCTGATGAATGCTCCAAAATTCTTCATGATTTGATGTGCGGTCATCTCTATTCAGATTATCCTATGGATATTATTTCGTTCGAGACTCCTTCGAATATACTTGATGACAAAGATACTGAATTTGTATTTGACAGCTCTGAGGAAAAACAACGTGAGCGTTTCAAGTATCAGGTTCATAATTGTGTTTACCCTCACAAACCGGAACCAAATAACGACCTCGATATTCTTGATCGTCTCTGCTGCTTTAAGGAGAGTGTATTGGGCAATCTTGACGATCCTAAGTCTGCAGGTTCCGCTGAGATACAGTTGTGTAGAAAAGTTAATGAATTAATGATTGACTATCTGGCTCAAAAGGGGAATCCACTTATAAAAGCGATAAAGAAGAATAATGATATCTACAGTTTCGTAGCAAATGATGTATTGCCTCGTGGACCGTTCCCAATGCTGCGTATTTCTGACCAGCCTTATGGTATTCTTCCTATATGTGACTTCCGTAATTTAAAGGTGCGAAGATCTATTGGTATCGTGAAAAAGTTTCTTTTAGCATTGACTACACATTGGAATAAGATTGTAGAAAATAATAATGTCAAATGTTACGGTAAAGACAATGGAGATGCAACGACTGTCACTACTCGTGATTATCTGGATATTCTTAACAGTACGCCTCGTAGTTCTGCTTTTTATGAACGTGCGCTGATCAAAAATGAAAATGTGCTCAATGCCGAGTTTTTCCGTGGTGAAGAAAATAGCCGTCAAATTGAAGAATTGTTTGCCATAGCTAACGATCTGGGTCTTGTAAAGAGCAAGGAGGAATTGAAATCTATCATACCAAACTATGACTATATCCCTGTCATTGATTTTCTTACCGAGACCGACAAGGATGGCAATGCCATTGAAAATAGCGTAACAAAACTTGTTGATGGCTTGAGGATTGATAATATAGTCTCTTATCTTAAAAATAAAATTGAAGATGAGAACAACAAGAATATTAAAGGTATTCAACTTAGTACTGACAGCGAAGTTCTTAAGAATCAAGTCATTGAGTTTTTTGACCTGTTTAACTATCGTCTTGACGCATGGTTTATGGGTATGTTGAATAATAAGCTTCGTGAGCGTATGGAGAACAATACGCACAAAGTAGCTATAGGAAGTTTTGGTTGGTTGTTTAACCTCCGTGAAAATGAACTCACTAATGAGAATACCAATGAGTATATCCTTGCTCCTTCTGTCAATCATGCTATTACAGGCGCAGTTCTTCGCAGTTCGTATAATAACAGCCTAAAGAATGGTGATCAGAACTATGATATGAGTGTCAATCTGTCGTCAGAACGTGTTCGTTCAGCCATTCGTATCATTGAGGGTATTCAGAACGGTTTGTCTTTAGGTAATATTCTTGGTGCCGATCTTGAACGTTTCATACATGAAGCATATAAAACGCCTTACAAAGGACATCATCTTGAGATGGACGTATGCATTTATCCTATGCGTAAGTGCTATCCTCTTGTTGATATGAAATCCAATAATGATATATCTGTAATCAATGGAGCTGCACTTCTTGAGGATTATCGTAAAGAAAAGAATTACGCAATCAGTATGGCTCGTGGCAATAATGATAAATTGCAGATTTATTTGCGCAGCTGGATTAAACGGCGAGGTTTTTTCCCTGACCAGATTGATGTTGAGTTGAAATATGACTATCTGCTTGAACTTATTGATCAGGTAGATGATGAATACGATGCACTGACTGATGTTGTACTTTCGGAGAGTGTATATAAGCTTGTGATTGGAAATCGTGAGGCTTCTGACGCATTGGCTCAGGCTCTCAATGAGATGAGAAACATTCCAATGCCTGATGTGGTGAATATCCCTATCACAAGTGCACAGATTGATAATTATACAATGGCAATGCTTGATGTGGATGTTGTGCGTAATAGCAATACGACAAACATTCTTGCAGAAACAGAACCCAAAGTTGATGCGTGGATTGAACAGATGCTTGGTTCTATGAATAATATTTTTGTTTCTTTCAAAGAGAAAAACGATGACGATGAAACTGTTTACTCTCCTTCTGTCAGTCTTGGCGAACTGGGAATATCGGCATCAGAGTTCGTATATCTCTCAGCCGATAATGCAGCGTTTACTAAGTTTATTGAATTGCAACGTTGGATGAAAGGTTATGATTATGCATCTGTTGTAGAGGATGTTTTGGCAACCGATTGTCTTGACAGTCATTCTCTGTCAGAGATGCAAGTTGCAGCAGATGAAGTCCGTAGTCTTCTTGTGTCAGCTCATGCTTTGCGTAATGAGGAGATGGTAAAAAGTACGGGAATGCCTGACCATTCTGTCGTTGACAATATGAGCGGAGCGTATTACAAGCTTGAGGGATACATCAAGCGTATGCTTGACGAAATTGCTAAAATACTTAATGAGCAGATGGCAATACAGAATCCTCAGACTAGTAACTACGACATTACCGTATTGCCTGATGATATCACTCTTAAGGCCATTGCTTTACTTATAGACTCTTATCGAATCGGACAAGTTACAGCACTCAATGAAATAGAGCCTGATCTCGTCATCGGTAACCGTAAAATGGTAGAAGATATTAAGGCTTGGAAAGAAATCGTTAATAAGCAACATTCTCTTTTTAAGAGTCTGCAATCTGTATACGATGATTTCTGTCAAAAGCTTAGTAGTGTACAGAAGACTATAGCTGCTGCTACAGTTCCTGATTATACAGTTTTCACTACTGCCATTCAGACGTTGCTTGTCAATGGCTTCAAAGTTGTTGCTACATTCCAGCCTGATAAGTACGTTCCTCTCATAAATCTTGCAGCACAAGCATGTGGTAACTATTTCAAGAATATCGACAGGATTGGTCTCGAGACTCTTGTTGGCGATCTCGCTCAGGTTGAGAAACCTATAATGAATCTTCACAAGATACGTATGTTCCAGAAAATCAACGATCTTGATGTTGCTCCTATAGTACCGATGCAGATCGTTTCAGAAAATAGTGAAGTTGTTGGTGATGAGTGGCTTGGTGCTGAGGTCTCATCTGAGAATGCCGTTACTGATGCATTTACATATATTGTGATGAATCCTGATCGAATTGTAAAGGCTACTGAGAGTGGAAAACCTAAATTGGCAGGTTTGGTATTTGATCATTTTGTTGACCGTATTCCTTATCGTGCTCAGAGTGCAGCCGTGAGCTTCGCTTATGATCAGCCTGATGCTGAGGCACCACAGACAATACTTCTTGCCGTTTCAACAAAGGACGGAAAGAAGAGTCAATGGAACGAAGATATGCTGGTTAACTCTTTAAAGAGTGCTGTCCATATGATTAAGACTCGCACTGTCACACCAGATTTGATTAGCCGCGATTCGTGGACAAGTGGTGTTTTCCCACTTCTTGAGTACAAAGAATATTAGAAAAACATTTAATAGTTGAACATATGATTAAGGTTGCTGATTATCTCAAAAAATATGTAGATATCAGACATTTTAATGCTGATTCATTTACAGTAGATTTAAATAAAACGCGTATTGAGGGACGTACCCGTAACAATGATATCACTGAAGCTCTGCGGCTGCGCGTACATGATCCTCTATGGATGTTGACCCGTCAGTGGCAGATGGGTGAGTTTCGTGGTAACAATGCAGGAACAGCTATGTCTGTTCGTTGTATCATTAAAGAGGAGGACTGTTCAATTGATCCTATTGAACCTGTTACAGAACAGATGAATCCGGAAATTGATCTCTTTGCCCGCATTGAGGCTGCTACATTTGCGTTGGATTTGTATAGAGAAGATCATGATTTTGTGGAAACAAAAGCTTTCAGGGATGAGTGTCGAACCCTTTACGGCATCGATCAGAAGTATCTATACAGTTCCAATAAGACAGTCTTATCTAGTAATGATATATTGGAATATGAATACTTGCTTAATACTAACAAAGCAGATTTTATAAAAGGATACGTAAATAAATCCTTTGATGGAAGTAAATTATATGAAGCATTGACCACAGGAAAGACTATCAGAGGTTTTGAACCTTACAGAGATAAATTTATTAACTGGTTTCGTGATAAGTATAAACCGACAAGTAAGTCTAATGACCATTGGTTAGATGAGGATCTTTGTTATGAAGTTGAAGCTTTTGCTGGTGAAAAACATTTCAAAGGTGATCGATATCAGGGGGGGCGACTTTCATGGTACTCATTCGATTACGATAAGGATTATAAAAGGGATGATAATATAACCATTAAAAATGATGCAGAAACAAGAGTCCCTGATAAAGTTATTAAATTAAAAAATTCTTTATATGATAAACCAAATGAAGAATATGTTTTAAATGCTGGACATAATGCAGTTACTTTAAATCTTGGTTTAAAGCCTAAACGTAATTCACAGCAGACTATATTGATTCCTGGTTCTAAGCCTAGTATGGAACAGGACATTGAAAATCTTATAAATGATATTATAGATTTTTCCGTTAAAAACGGAATAGATATTAAAGATGTTATAAATTCCATTGAAGGTAAAAACCTAAAAGGGAGTATGGAGTTTAATACTATCAGAAAGTTTATTATTGATTTATCAGAAAGAAGAAAAATTAGCTATGAGGATATTTTGAAGATTGTTAAAAATACGCTTCTTGAAAAAGTACAAAATAATGGTGATATTAAAGATAAAAATGAAGTATTGATATCTGAACGTCATGTCTTGGCTCTTCCAACTCCGGCAACTTTCGCTGCGGCACCTAATAAACGACTTTGGCAGATGGAAGATCGTAAAGTCTATATGGGTAACAGTCTTTCTCAGCAATCTGAAGCTAACGTTGTAGTAATGAAGTATGCTGCAATGTACTCTAATGATTGGATGCTGTTTCCTTTAGAGACTGAGATTGGAAAATATATCACCGTAGAGAAAATTGAAGTTATTGATACTTTCGGCGGTAAGACTGTGATTTCTGGTAATGAACGTGCTGGAAAGCTCGAGTATGATCAAGGTAGTATGGGGTTGCGTAATGAGGCTTGGCAAATGTTTACTAACACCAACTTTGGCAATCGTCGTGTAACTGATATTCAGGGGCTTTATTTTGTTCCCCAGTTAGCAGCAACAGTTGAGGGAAAGCCTATTGAGGAAGTGAAGATTTTACGCGATGAAATGGCAAACATGGTATGGGGGGTAGAGGAAGTCGTGCCTGATGGATGTGGTGAAACCCTTGATGCAAAATTCTATGCTACACATCTTCAAGCCTATGTTAATAAAGTTAACGAAAAGGGATTACCCAAACGTAAACCTCAAATTGTCCAATTTGCTGACGGTATGGATGCACAGATATTGTTACCTGAAAATGATGCGCAAGTGGCTAACTATCGCTATATGTTACAGTCACAAGTTCCTTACAACTGGATACCATTCATTCCTCAGCGAATAACAAATGGTCAGAGCATGAACAATCCGTTTTTCTTGGGAGGCCGTGAGATGATTCTTCGCCGTGGAAAGATGCCATGCTATCTTTACAACGAGAAGACTAATGATTTCGATATTCTTCCTGTTCGTCCGCTCGGAACCATTCTTCGTCCAGAGATTATCTTTGAAAACGGTATAAATAAAGAATTGCCTATGGTTATTCACGAAGAAGCAGTCCAGGCTACGGGTATCCGTTTGACAAAGAATTACCAGCGCGCCCGCTGGCTCAATGGTCGGACTTACAACTGGCTTGGACTTTACAAGCGTCAGTCGCATACTGAAGCCGGTAGCAGTCTCATTTTTGATGAACTGAAGCCGAATGAATAATATTACAATGGCGTTTTATCAATGTAAAAGAGAGTGGTCAAAAACTAAATTTTCCCTTTGAAAAGTTATATTTTATAACTGTAAAACTGAAAAAAATGGCCGTATCATAATTCATAAATGAGCTTGATATGGTCATTTCTTCAGGTTTTTATAATGTTCAAATTTCAAATTGAAGGTTCATTTTTTTTAAAGAATTTTGATACCCTCTATTTTGCTTTATACTAAGGATATTTTTCAAAAAAAATATATTTTTCTTGAAAAAAGTCTTTAGAAATTTGGTTATTAATAATTTTATTATTTTCTTTGTATCAAAGAAAAATGGAGATAAGATTATCATTGCGCCTCTAGCAGACCATCAGCGTAGGGGTAGTTCTTTGAATTTATATTATTTATTTTAAGATTGTACTGTTTGAGGTAGTTCTTTTCAATTGAGTTGAGTTTGTTTTTTGATTTACAAGATTGTTTTGTTTCTGCTTGATTCGTATTAATCTTAGGTGGGTCTTATACGTTCAATAGAGTTGCTAAACTATTACGATGGAATCACTTGCTCAATGTCCTAGTCACCGGCGCGGTTAATATACCGGCTGCGTGAAGTGGGGGGATGAGCGTAGGAGGTACAATTAATGCAACGAAATGGTAGGGGGGCTCTTACTGAGAGGTCCTTGAGAGATAGGGAAAAGTGATAAACACAAGAGAAACTTTATTCGAAAATGTCTGATTGAGTAGGTAACCTTTGGATTTCTTATCATGAGTGGTGAGATGTTCCTAGTGTGATTCTTCCATGATGCAGGGAGTAGAATGTGTTTTCAACCCGTTGCGAAAAGACTTGGAAGCCGTGTTAATAGAGACACGGCTTCTTTTTTTTATTATTATTAAGGGATATTTATTAAATGGCGTTCTTCTGTAAAATGTTTAATTTACATACTCTCATCATTAAAATCAAACTCTACCACCTGAGAATGCCCCATATTGTCCTCAAAAACAATCTCCAGACTTTGTTGTTCTGTAGATTGAGAGGTATAATATAAACGGAAGTCCCCTTTCTCTACTGGGTATCTGTCATTGGGAATGAATGGCTCACCGTCTTTCCCCATACGAAGTATGCCATCACCATCATACTGAAAATATCTGATAGTATATTTAGTGCCGGAATAGTCAGCCGGACAGGTTAAGGTGCAGCGGATTTCAATGGTTTCCCCTTGGCTGAGTTCCTTTGGGACAGGCATCGTTTCAATTATAAATGGAAATGATTTTGTGACATTAAGCTCATTGCTGCATGAACCAAATGTCATGCAGGCAATTATTATCACAAGAAGTGACTGTATATGTTTAATAGTTTTCATAATGTGTTATTACATTGATTTTGTTTGACAGATATTACATGATAATACGGATTCCTATCAATACTGAAGGTCTGAATAAATCCAGATCTGTTCCGAAAAGGAATGTTCCTTTGGCTTTAGCAAGGACCACGACATTATCCGTAATGAATCCTTCCATAGATAATTGGACACCAGCACCATAAACAAATCTGTTTCTTGCTTCAAGGTATGCACCATCAGGTAGCCACTTGTTTCCGTCATTTACTTCTTCATAACCTAGTGAAATACATGGGCCACCATAAACAAGGAAACTTTTTCCCGGACTTGAAACCAGGTGAAACATAAATCCACCTTCGCCCATGTAATCACGGACCGGAACCTTCAGTTCATTATAGTGATAGTTCTGCTGAAGATAATTTAGTCCGAAATGATAATAGTGATAGTTGCGGATATATCTTGTAAAGTTAAATCCGGCATTGAAATTACCGTCTCCAAATGTATTATGTTTCTGTAAAGGTACACCACCATAGAACTCAATTCCTTTTTGGTGTGGTAATAATCGTTGTGCCATTGTCGGTATGCTCAAACCGACAATAGCAATTATAATAACAAGTATCCTTTTCATCAGAATTTCAGTTTGAGGTTGTCAATGTTTTTTGCTCTTATTAAATCCTCATTCTCCATATAGAACGTCATTGTGCGACCACCGTTTCTTTCATAGAGAGTAACCTCCAAACGCTTGTCCTCTGGTAGTGTAAATTGCTCGAGTGCAAAAATGCTTCTTTCTTCCCTATGCCCTTTTATCCAGGTAATCTGATTGTATGCCCTTAATGGCTGGAGTATTCTTTCCTGAATAGCTGTACGTTTGGCAACCTTCTTATCCACTACCTTAAACGTAATAAAGTCCACGTTATAAGGCATATCAGTTCTGTTCTTTATTTCGGTATGGAAGTATAGAAGTCCATTATGGGTGTAAAGTCCGTTCAGTAAGAATTGCATACCAAACTGTTTTGCGCCAATATGTTTGAATTCCCTCTTGTCGTTCTGGTATATGGTTTTCATTATAAGTTTCACAAGTACGGGAGATTCATTACCTAATTCCTTGAAATAGATGTCAGCTTTATTGACCGGCAGATTGTTGTTTCCCGGATAAAGAAAATCCTTCATTTCTATACTCAGTTTTTCAGGTTCTTCCGCATATCTTACATTATATGAGTAGAAACTGCCATCATCACAGATAACGGAGAGATTGCATTCTGTTTCAAAGTCACGTACTGCAGCTTTTACTCGAAGTACATTTTCTGCATCATCAGCTTGTCCGGCAATAATGTTTGACGAGCCTAAATCCACATATCTTATGGGAGCCGGAAAAATTAGATGAACAGTCTTTTCAAAAGTTACTTCAAGTCCGTATGGGAGTACCACACGTCCCTGAGGTATGGTTCTGCTCATTCCCTGGAACAAGTCACCGTGTGATTTTACTTCTGTATCCTGTGCTGATATTGTCTGCAAACCGAATGCGACACATATAGCCGCAATTAAGAATCCTTTTTTCATATTTTCTGATTTTATTATTTTACTTGGTAGGCATCAGCATAAGTCTGTGCCCGCTTTTGAATGTTACTTTGATTGTTCTGATTTTCTTGACCAGGTAGTTGGAAGTTCCCTGCATCAGTCCTCTTGCCGCATCAGATATTATCTGGTCTTTTGCCGATGATGAGAATGTAAAGCTTGTTCCTACTGAACCGCCTACGTTTGCACCTACTTCTTTCAATGCATCCATTTCGTCGGATCCGGGTATGAATACCCCTTCCAGGCCGTCCATGTCGTATGCAGTCAGTTTCACCGGATATATATTTTCTCCTAGTTCTATGGTTGTAACATAAAGCATCATCCTGTTACCGGACAGTTTGCTTTTTGCTGTAAGGAGTGCATTTCTTGGAATGATGTTTTCACCGATACGTACCGATTCAAGCAGTCTGAGCTGCAGAGTTTCATTGTCTCTGATTGTGGTCGTTCTATCCACTTTACAGGCAATTGTATTTTTCTGCGAATTGTCTGTATTAGCTGTAGGTGTGATAAATGACATATTCCTTTCCTTGGAGTATTCCTCTGTAAATTCTTCGTCTGTCATTGGTTGAATCAATGAAGACACAACCGGTTTTGAAGCCGGAAGCACCTCCATTGATTGGCCATTGAATGTCGAACTTATATGGCTTTTATTGGTTGTATCACTGACAGAAGTCTGTGTATTCATATTCGTTGGCAGATACTTTGAAGCCATCTGGTAGGATTTTTCAAGTAGTTCCAACTGCTTTTCTTCCTCTGATTGGCTTTCCTCCATATCTTTTAGTTCCTGACGGAGATACTCCAGTTCCTCGCGCATTTGTTCCTTTTCGTAGTCATAATCATTTTCATAGAAATTGGAAACAGCTTGTGAAGCCGCCTGGTACTCACGTACGGAACGGTCTATATGACTGCTACTTTCATTATTGTTATTTACAGTTGTATTACTGTTATTGCTGTTTTCTGTATCAGGTTCATTTGTGTTGTCAGAACTATACATTTCAGCTAATGTCCCGATAGCTCTTTCTCTATCTTTATTTTTCTTTTCATCAGAACTGAATTCGTATGCCTTTTGCTTATCGTCCGTCAGCTTGTTATCCGTAGCCTGAGGTATATTTACGTTCAGTCCGGACTGTAACGCTTCCTTTTCCTTGTCTGCGTCTGTTGGAGCAAATATCAGATACATTGAAGCCAGAAAGAGGATACCAAGACCTCCGAAGACAAGAGCTTTCTTTGCCTTCTCCTTTTTTATAAGGTCAGTTCCTTTGCTTTTGTCACTGCTCATAATCTTGATTGTTTAATGGTTGGTTATTGTTATTCATAAGTTCAGGCATGTCGAGAGTATCTTCAGATATTGAGCCGTCAAACAGTTCCATAAAGTCTTGTTGTTCATTTTGTCTGTCCTTTATAAAAAAGCCCATTATCATCCATAGCGATGCAAGAAAATAAAGCAGACACATGATTATAAGCACCCGTTTTCTCTGTTTGGGAGAAAGAGCTTCACATCTTTCTTTTATAGTTTCCTTAATGCCTTTTAGTATATTTCCCATGCTTTTATTTGTTTATGGTTTGTAAATCACGGTTCTCCAATACTATGAACTTCTCAATGGTAAATCCCTGAGGATTATTGTCTGAACGTACAGAGTTGACAAGATTACATTCAGTTACCAATGATCTTATGGTAGTGTTGCTACTTCTGACGATATACTGTTTGGCGAATGTCACTACCTTGTAAGGATGTGAAACAAAATTGCAGCTTATAGAATCTATCTCTATGCGCTGATGGATATTTCCGGAAATGATTCTGTTGTAATATCCTTTCTCAGCCAAATCCTTGTAATAATCATAAGAAGTCTTGTCGGTTAGCATAAAGGCACGTTTCATATTGCTTTCTATGGCATCTTTGTCCGGAGCCAGTGTAAAGAACAGTTCATGAAACCTTCTTACGTGTTCTCTTGCTTCAACCGGACGGTTGGCTGCTGCATCCTGTGCCAATGCCAGTATAAGCGATTTACCGTTATCAAGTACATATATCTTCTCTCTCTGTTTCCTTGCAAATGAAAAAGAAGCAAATATAGCAATAGCGGAAACCAACAGACAAAGTCCTGCAAATACCATAACATAGAGTCTTATATGCTTGAATGAAGTCTCAATATTTTTCAATGACTTAAATTCCATAATCAGAAATATTTATATTGTATCATTACTTTATAAGTGTTCCTTTTATTCTTCCGGCTATGTTTCCAACGGCTGCACCTGATGCCGCAGCAACACCCTTGCCACCTGATATCGCACCTTTGCCTGCACCTTTTGATGTATCGTTGATATTCTTACCATAGTTGCCAACACCGCCACCGGCTTCGACAATCCATCCGGATACGGTTGGAACGGTAAAGAATCCAATGATTCCAATAAGTAGAAATACGATATATACCGTATTGTTCAGGTCGGGTACGAATGTTGGATCACTGAGTGCTTCAATATCCTGCTGCATCATAAGAATCTGTATTTTGGTAAGCATTGCCGAGAAAATGTCTGAAATCGGGAGCCACAGATACACTGAAATGTATCTACTGAACCATATTGCCAGTGAACCTTGTAATCCGTCCCATGTGGCAAAGGCAAATACTATTGGTCCAAGTATTGATAGTACGACCAGAAAGAAAGTTCGTATCGTATCAATGATTAGTCCGGCAGCTTCAAATATCATTTCAAGCAAGGAACGGAATCCGTCCGATATTGCTCTTTTGGTGTTGTACATAGCCCTATCATAATACATACCAGTCATAGTAGCCAAATCCGAAGGAGACCAGCCAAGGTCATCAAGCTTTCTGTCAAATTCTTCATTGGATACTAAGTATGCAGTTTCAGGGTTACGCATCAGTGCCTCATATTCCAACTTGTCACGTTCTTCCTTATATTTCTGCAGGTCGAAAGTTTGTGATTCAACAATGGAATGGCATCCCTGAGCTATAGGTGATAACAGTCCGTTGATTGTTCCAAGTACAATAGTCGGAAAGAAAAGAATACAGAGTCCCAGTGCAAACGGTCTAAGCAAAGGGAATACGTCTATAGGTTCTGCACGTGCCAGGCTTGACCATATCCGCATGGCTATATAGAAAAGAGCACCTAGTCCGGCAAGCCCTTTTGCCACTCCAGCCATATCAGCGCAAAGTGGCATCATTTCATTATAGAGATCTCTCAGAATCTCGTGAAGATTACTTACATCCATAGTAAAGTCAGGTTAGTTTTACCAATATCTTTCCGATGCAGTACCATATAGTGATAGTACTCTTTCTGTATCTCCGGCTTTCAAGGCCCTCAAATAGCTTACGGAAATGTTCTTGTTTGTATAATAGTTTACGAGTCCCTTATATTCTTTCACGTCACGATATACACGGTCTATCACATCCATTCTTTCCTTGTCTGTCATGGAAAGTGAGGTCACGTTCACCACATCTTTAAGTTCTTTCAGACACTCGCTGCTTTCTTCAAGTAACCTTGCATAACCGAAGGCAATAGCATCCAGTTCCTTTGGAGTAAAGTTCTTGTCACTTAACATTTTCTTGTATGAGTTGACATAAATCCCGGATATATCCGAAACCATTAGGATAGTCTCTTTTACCTTATATGCATCCGACACAAGAGTCTTTACTTTCTGCAAGGCATCATAATATTCTTTGCCTTGTCTGTAGATTTTCTCCACTTCACGGAAATTGTTCAGTGTATTGTTTACCGTCTTGGATGCTGTGGCAATCTCTTTAACGGTATTGGCTATGTTTCCGGCAAAATTGGTAGGATCTGTAACGACCCATTGTGCATAAACTTCATGTCCTGACAACAATAAAGTCAAAGCCATGATGATAAGTCTTGATTTCATAATTCCATTGTATTAAGTTTGACTTGATTCTTCTTTCCTGATTATCTCACGTTTCTGTTCGGCAAGCTGACGGATAGCCGTTTCTATATCACCGTTCAGTTGTTCCACTTTGTCCATTACTTCCATCTTCTCTCTTTCCTCTGTTGTATAAGCCAGGTTCTCTTCCATGCTAACTTCTGTGGCATATACGGCAGACTGTGTTCCGCCAAGTCCTATCCATACTTCCTTGTATTTTCTTTTCGGATCCAAATCCTGATTGATGGAAAGAATCTGTGAACGTTCCTTTTCCGTAAGTCCAAGAATATTCTGGATGATGTCGAACTTGTTCATGTACTTTCGCTGGTCAAGCAGAATCTTGCAGTCGGAGTTGTTAATGATACTTTCCTTGACGATAGGACTCTGAATGATGTCGTCCACTTCCTGAGTGACAACGATGGCTTCACCAAAGAACTTTCTTACTGTTTTGTAAAGATATTTTACATAATAGGCCATATTAGCTGAAGCGATAGCCTTCCATGCTTCTTCTATGAGAATCATCTTTCTGATACCTTTCAACCGGCGCATCTTGTTGATGAAGCTTTCCATGATAATGATGGTCACAACCGGGAAAAGGTCTTTATTGTCCTTTATGGCATCAATTTCAAAGACAATGAATCTCTTGCTAAGAAGGTCAATGTTCTGTTGTGAGTTCAACAGGAAGTCATATCTTCCGCCACGATAATATGGAGTGAGTGTAGTCAGCAGATTGTCTATATTGAAATCATCTTTTGATACCTTTATATCTCTGCTTTGTAATTCTACCCGATATACGTCACGCAGATATTCATAGAAGGTGTTGAAACACGGAATCAGTTTTTCGTCTTTCTGTATCATCCTTATATAATTATGTATGGCTGTTCCGAGTTCATTGGATTCGGTCTTTTCTATATACTTGTCTTCACCCTTCCATAGTGTCAGGATAAGAGCACATATACTTTCTTCCTTTTCAATATCAAAAACCTTGTCGTCTGTATAGAAGGGATTGAAGGAGATAGGATTCTCTTCCGTATAAGTGAAGTAAATACCGTCATTCCCTTTGGTGTTGTTCTGTATAAGTGAACAGAGTCCTTGATAAGAGTTTCCTGTATCTACTAACAAAACATGTGTTCCCTGCTCATAGTATTGTCTTATCATATGATTGGTAAAGAAACTCTTTCCGCTTCCTGACGGACCAAGGATAAACTTGTTTCTGTTGGTTGTTATTCCTTTCTTCATGGGAAGGTCTGAAATATCAAGATGCAAAGGCTTTCCGGACATACGGTCAGCCATCTTGATACCGAATGGTGAAAGTGAATCCTTGTAGTTCGTTTCAGCAGTGAAGAAACATAGTGCAGGTTCAATGAAAGTATAGAAACCTTCTTCTGCTGGGAAGTCCGCAGCATTACCCGGCATGGCAGCCCAATAGAGAGTTGCCGTATCAATGGTATTATGGCGCGGCTTGCATTCCATCATTGCAAGTGCTGAACCGACATCATTCTTGATATGCTTCAGCTGTTCACGATCGTCACTCCATGCCAGTACATTGAAATGTGCACGTATGGAAGTCAGTCCTTTTGAATGTGCAGTATTCATATATTCTTCCAACCATTCCTTGTTTATCTGATTGGCACGGCTATATCTTGAAAGGGAGTGCATATTTCTGGCCTGACGTTCAAACTTCTTTAGGTTTTCCGCACTGTCATCAATGAAAATATACTGATTGTATATATGGTCGCATGAAAGCAATAATCCAACGGGAGCAGCAAAAGATAGTCTGCAGTCACTTCTGTCTGTAGAAAGTCTTTCATGTCTGTAGTCAGTTACTACATGAGCCGGAAGGTCGTCCGTATCAGATAAAGTATGCAGACAAAGAATCTTGTCACCGATACGTACTTCATCAGCCCCCAGACGTATATCTTCCAGAGAAGCATGGTTGCTTTCTGAAAGTGAAAAGTATCGGTCCAGGAGTCCCGGTTTATCACTTGTCCCGGCTACTTCATCAGCATCGAGCCGTTTGAGAGTGAAGAATCCGGATGAGTTCATTATTCTTTCAAACTGATCAACCGCTTCAAGAAAAGCATTGACTCCTTCTTTGTCTGTAATTTCTTTTGGCAGAATGTTTCCCCTGCATAAAGTGGAGAAATTACTCTGCTGCATCATCTTCTGTTTGTTGGTTTTTGTGATGAAGAGATATACCGAATGATTCAGAAAAGGTCTTTCATTAAAATGCTTTTCATAGGCTCTGCCAAGAAATGAAATATCCTCCTTTTGCAGTTCCGATTCATACCTTTCCATTATAAACCAGTCCTGTTTGTGTACAATAGTATAATTAGGCAGCACTTTTATAGACTTGTACCATGTGGAGTGCATTGCCTCATATTCATCAGAGGTGATGGTAAAAAGTTCAGGAAGTTCCATTTCAAAGGCTACCGTAATATCGGCATCCTTTGAAATGATACATCCGTTCTCTATGGCTAAAAGCGGAAACTTCTGTTCAAGTGTGGACATTTTGCTAATGTTTCTCATATCGTCTGTTGTTTAGGAATATATGAAACACCGTCTTACGGTTAATAAGATATCTGGGATGGTCACGGACAGCACCTCTTTTCATAAGTCCGTGTTCACCGTATTTGCTGTTCATGGAGAAAGTTTGCCACACAACAACTGTGGCACCCAATACTCCCATGACAAGACAGAGAACCTGGTCCACATTACAGAGGTAAAGTATGACTGTAACCAAAAATACAGCCAGCAGTCCTCCAGCAAAGATGAAAAGGTATTGTGCTTTCAGTCCTTTGAATTCCACTGACCTCCCGATTCCCTTGTTTATTTCCCATCCGGCCATAATTACAGGAAGAATGAACGTAATATGGTTGCAGCCACAATCAGGAAGATACATGCACCGAACCATGATGCCGCAGTCTTTGATGTGTCCGGATCACCTGAACTGAACTTGTTATACACCTTTACACCTCCAATCAGTCCTACAACTGCACCAATGGCATAGATAAGTTTGGTAGCCGGATCAAAATAAGATGTAATCATCTGTGTTGCTTCTTGTATTCCGGCAAGTCCATTACCTTGAGCTCTTGTCTGCTGGACAAGCATACATGCTATGAGCAGTGTAATAATCATTTTATTCTTCATACAAATACCGTTTAAAAGGTTTATAAAAAATCTTCCAGTGAAATCTCTTCCGGCTTGTTTTTCTTTTTACGTGCCGGCTTGGGGGATTTGAGTTCTTCCTCTTCTATCATGCGCATGAGTTCCTGGTTTCTCTTCTCTGCTTTTGCTTCATTCTCTTTCAGCAGTTTCAGGAAATCACTGCCATTCAGCTTTGATATGGTTTCTGAAACGGGAACCTTTTCCTCTTCCTCAATAGAATCATTGCTGCCGACTTTTTTAAGCAAGGATATTTCCTTACTAATCAGTTCTGTTCCATTAAGTCGGATATCATCTTTTGTAACTTCGAAAAGTTCTTCCAATTCAACTTCTTCCTCGTCAACTTCGTCAATATCAGGAAAGAACTCGTTTTCCTCGCCCGTAAAATTATCGCTATTATCTACATCTTTTACGGGAGCAGGATTATTGGGTAAAACTGTAGAATATTGTGTAATATCTGTTTTTGTCCTGCCTATAACGGAAGAGGTGTTTCCTTCTTTTTGGGGAGGTTTCTTCTCACGGATAGAATCCGTATTTTCATTCTTTCCGGTATGCAAGAATAGCCACAGAAAAATAGCAGCTGTTCCCATAAGCACAATGGAAAGTATTAAAGTCAATATTGCATCCATAATTGTTTACATATTTGGTATGGTATGTTTTCTTATATTCTTGGCTGTGGCATCATTGATTAGTGAACGGTAGTTGTTCAGATGGTCAAGCAGAATATTCTCTACGAAAGATGAAAGGCTTACACGACTGTTTGTGTCATGTAATATGTCTTTCAGTATATCCAGTGTTACACGGTTTAGCGGAAAAGAGGTTCTTTTGTCGAATGGACGGCTTATCAGGAATCTGTTCCTGTATTCTTCCATGTCAGAAGGATCATTCCTTTCTACCGGCTTTTTCTTGTTGGTTGTCGGCTTTTCAGGTTTTTTGTTTTCTATTGTTTCAGTTTCCTCCTGTGTTGTTGTTTTTTCGGCAGGTTTTGGATCAAAGTCATCAAGAGAAAACTCCTTGTCCATTTCCTTATAATTTCCTTCGGCCATCTGCTTTATTCTGGCTTCTAAAATTCCTTTGTTATTGTTCATACGCTTTCAGTGATAAGATTTCTATTAATTCATTGGCAAGTTCTTCAATATTACTTCCGGCAAGCTGGTCTTTTTCGGGAGCCATATAGGTGGAACGGAATACACCTCCGGTATTCATCGACAGTTCACGGCTGAACTTTACAGATCTTGGCAAGCGGGTTTTGAGCAGTCCAAGTCCGTATTCCTCGATTTCCTTGTCATAGCTTTCCATTATTCTCGTATTGACTCTCCGGTCCACCTTATTCCACATCATGAATATCTGTTTTATCCTGCTTCCACTTAACATTACACCCATATCACGGATTGTAATGGCGTATGCCATGCACGAGGCTATTGATTGAAGGTCTGCTTCTATAGGTGAAATTATATAGTCCATTTCAAGGGCAAGTGAAAGAAGGTCAGAACTGTCTGAACGTCCCGGCAAGTCATAGATTACAACAGAAATTTCCTCTTCCGGATGTTCTACTATGTATTCTTCTGCTACCTTTATGGCTTCCTGAGGTTTGGCTTTCAGTACACGGTATGAACGCTTTCCTGTTTTCCTGATATATGCCTTCAATTTCTCCTGCAGAACTGTACTTTCCTCAACAGCTTTTTTATCCCTTTCTCTAAGTCTGTAGAAACTGTGTTGTGCATAGTCACAGTCCATTATCAGCAGCCTGATATTTTTCTCATAGTAGAGATAGCTTGCAAGTACTTCAGCAATGGTACTTTTCCCGATGCCCCCTTTCTGGGAGCCGAATCCTACACGTATGTGTGTAGTTGCATTTGTTTCTGTTTTCATATCTGTAAATATTTATATGGTTGGTAACATATTCATATCTGTATTTCCATTTGTATGTATATCTGCATATCCACATTTATATATTTGTGCATATATGCATAAGTGTGTAAGTATGTATGTTTCCACACATCTGCAAATGTGTGTATGTGCGTAATTTTATGCACTTGTTCAGTGCGTGCAGATACTTACAACTGCAAATAAACATCTAAAAAACATTGGCTGGCGCACCTTGGAGAATACCGGGTAATATTGTGGAAAATTGCGTACAGCTTCAATGGAAGCTGTTGATAATAAACAGACTAACTTTGTAGCGAAGCAGAGTATGACTGAAAGGAATACTATCTCTGTTTTTTTATAACCTTTGGCAAGATGTGTTTTTGTCCGACAAACCGAAATTTGTCCGCCAAAAACTCTTGCCCCTGAAAAGGGGAAGATACTTGCTCCAAAGTCGCAAGTTGAATACTAAAAACAAAGATTATGAATAAGGAATCCGCTACACCGTCTTACAGATATTATGTAAGGTTGAATGAAAAAGAGAATGCCGATTTTATCAGTCTGTATGAACGTTCCGGTGCCAGAACCAAATCAGATTTTATTCGTGCACGCCTGTTTTCTCATACATTCAAGGTGATTACAACCGATAGATCCACTGTAGATTTTTACAACAGATTGACAGAAGTGAACGCGCAGATCCGAAAAATCGGACTGTTATATAATCAGACTGTACGAGCCATAAACAGCTATCATTCTGCTAAAGTGGCATATACATTATTGGAGAAACTGAATGATAATACAGCAGAGTTGCAAGGGCTTCTTGAAACTTCGATAAGTCTTGCAGAAGAGATTAGAAGTAAATGGTTGCAAAAATAAGTTCTACATCTAACCTTGGAGGGGCACTAGGGTATAACTTCCATAAAGTGGAAGCTGGAGAAGCAAAAGTTTTGCTCGTCTCAGGCATGAGTGTTGACAATAATGGCAACACTGATATGAACCGTGCCCTTGAGGATATGCAAAGGTTACTTCCTTCATCCATGAGGACAAAGAAAACCGTATTTCATGCTTCTCTGAATCCGCATCCGGACGACAAACTGAGCGATGAAGAATTACTTGATATTGCTGCATATTATATGGAGAAGATGGGATACGGCAATCAGCCTTTTATCGTTTTCAAGCATAGTGATATTGAACGGGAACATATACACATAGTTTCTCTTCGCGTTGATTCCAATGGACGGAAGATAAATGACAGTCACGAGTTCAGACGAAGCGACAAAATTCGTAAGGAGATTGAAAGAAAATGGAATCTGAATACTTGTAAAAAACAGAATATTCCAGATAGGGAGCAGCTGCAAAAGGCAGATATAGACAAGGGAGATATAAGGAAACAGATTGCCGGAATTGTTTCATCCATATTGAAGAAATACAGTTTCCAGTCTGTTGGAGAATTGAATGCTGTGCTTTCTGCCTATAACATAATGGCAGAGGAAGTAAAGAAGGAGCATAACGGAAAACAATATAATGGTATGGTGTATTCTGTTACAAATTCAGAAGGCAGAAAACTCACTGTTCCTATAGATGCTGCAAAACTTGGCCGCAAGTATGGTTATAATGCTATCCATAATCATATAATACGTTCAAAGAAAGAATTTAAGAAGATACAGCCGGATTTAAGAAACAAGGTACGTAAGGTTATGATGATGAATCCAGACAGAAAGGAGTTTGTTGAAACACTTAAAGCTGAAGGTACAGATGTAGTGTTTCGTGAAAACAATGCCGGAAGGATCTATGGTATTACCTTTATTGACCATGAAAACGGTATTGTAGCTAATGGCTCACGACTTGGAAAGGGATATGCAGCATCAGTATTCAACGAATATTTCAATGGAAATGGAGACAATCCGTTCCTTACTGCTTTACCTCAGGATACGCAGGTTGATCAGATTATAGAATCAGATACACCAGGTGATGATGTGATTGCAGAAATGACAGGTTCACTGCTTGATGGCACATCGCATGGTATTGATTACAGAGAACTTGCGTTCCAGCGCAAAATGAGAAGATTATATTCAGGTAAATTAAAACGAAAAAAATAAAGTTATGTCACAGGAAGATGATTTGAGAGGATTGGCAAAGGTCATTGACTTTATGCGTGCCATATCCATATTGTTTGTATTGATACACTGTTATTGGTTCTGTTATGAATCATTCCGTGAATGGAATATTACTATAGAAGTAATGGACAGAATACTGATGAACTTTCAGAAGAACACTGGATTGTTCTCTTCATTGCTATGGACCAAACTGTTTGCAGTTTTGTTCTTAGGTTTGTCATGTCTGGGTACACGTGGTGTGAAGGACGAGAAAATTACATGGAGAAACATTATAATACTTCTTGTTGTAGGTTTCATTACTTTCTTTCTTAACTGGATGCTTTTAGCTATTCCAAAAGTAGGGGTAATACTTTATATGAGTTCTCTTACTATCGGTTATATATGTTTGCTCATGGGTGGAACATGGATGAGCAGACTGCTGAAAAATAATCTTATGGATGATGTTTTCAATGTCGAGAATGAAAGTTTCATGCAGGAAACAAGACTGATGGAAAACGAATATTCAGTAAATCTTCCTACACGTTTCTACTATCAGAAGAAATGGAACAATGGTTGGATAAATGTCGTGAATCCTTTTCGAGCAACCATAGTATTGGGTACACCTGGTTCAGGAAAGTCGTATGCAGTGGTAAACAACTTCATCAAACAGCAGATTGAGAAGTCTTTTGCTATGTATATATACGATTATAAGTTTCCGGATTTGTCGGAAATAGCTTATAATCATCTTCTTAAATATGCCGACCGTTACGAGGTAAAACCAACATTTTATGTAATCAACTTCGATGATCCAAGAAGAAGCCATCGGTGTAACCCTATTAATCCCAACTTCATGACTGACATATCTGATGCATATGAATCTGCCTATACCATTATGTTGAACCTTAACCGAAGCTGGATTCAGAAGCAGGGAGATTTCTTTGTTGAGTCGCCAATAATTTTGCTTGCAGCTATAATCTGGTATTTAAAGATTTATGACAACGGCAGGTATTGTACTTTCCCTCATGCCATAGAATTTTTGAACCGCCCATACGCTCAGATATTTCCGATACTGACATCATATCCGGAACTGGAGAACTACCTCAGTCCGTTTATGGATGCATGGGAATCCAATGCGCAAGATCAGCTCCAGGGGCAGATAGCATCTGCTAAAATACCATTGTCAAGAATGATTTCTCCGGCACTTTATTGGGTGATGACAGGTGATGATTTTTCACTTGACATAAACAATCCGAAAGAACCTAAAATTCTTGTGGTGGGAAACAATCCTGACCGACAGAATATCTATTCTGCAGCACTTGGTCTATATAATAGCAGAATAGTAAAATTAATAAACAAGAAGAAGCAATTGAAGTCGTCTGTTATCATTGACGAGTTACCTACAATCTATTTCAGAGGACTTGATAATCTTATTGCTACAGCAAGGAGTAATAAGGTTGCAGTGTGCTTGGGTTTTCAGGATTTCAGTCAGCTTACCCGTGACTATGGTGACAAGGAAAGCAAGGTCATCCAAAATACTGTTGGTAATATCTTCAGTGGTCAGGTTGTCGGTGAAACAGCCAAGAATCTTTCTGAACGGTTCGGGAAAGTGTTGCAGAAGCGCCAATCCATGACCATCAACCGTAATGATAAATCTACCTCAATATCTACACAAATGGATTCTCTTATCCCCGCAAGCAAGATTTCCAATCTTACTCAGGGTATGTTTGTGGGGGCAGTTAGTGATAACTTTGATGAACGAATTGAGCAGAAAATCTTTCATGCTGAAATTGTGGTAAATTCTGCCAAAGTTTCTGCTGAAATGAAGGCATATAAGAAGATTCCCGTCATTGCCGAGTTTACCGACAATGACGGGAACGATATTCTTCGTGAGACTATTGATAGTAATTATCGTAGAGTTAAGCAGGAGATTATTGCTTTGGTTGAGTCTGAGACTGAACGGATAAAGAATGATCCTGATTTGAGTAAACTATTATCGGTTTAAAGAAATATATATTATATGTTTTGGACAATATTACAAAAAAAATTATCTTTGTAATGTACTATTATTCATTATTCGTTAGCACCAACATTTGAGTAGTCAAGGGACAAAAGAAAGGAGGTGTTAATATGAGAATAAGGTGTACATGTCCCTTGAAACCTGTTTCTGTAACTGACTATTATCGTAAGAGATATGGGCGTATTGAATATGTTCATTCTCATTGTCGTAGATGGCCGAGAAGATAAGGTTGTTAGGGTTATAAGGCTGCTATTTTTTAGCAGCCTTATAAGTTTCTATGAATGAACGCATTTCATTAATAGAATTATAAAGTTCATCTGGGGTAAAATAAGTATTTAATTTATTTTCTGGATGATGAATCTGGTGTCTAATAATTTCAGTTTTAATTAAATTTTCCTCCTTTATACCTTTAGTCGTTTCTTTCTTATATGGGTATAACTCCTTTCCGTTTTTAAATTCATTCTTCCATCCTTCGAACTCAATATAACCATATAATTCGTTATGATATTCAACAAGAACATCCCCAAACGCGGTAAATGCAATTTCATTTAATGATGGATAAGGTAATTGTGATTCACTTATTTTATTTACAACTTTACCGGATTCTATGTTTTTTACAATTCGTACTTCGTCAAATGCTAATTGTTTTAATATCAGAGAACTGTGAGTCGTTATTATTACTTGTATATCATCTTTTTGTGATAGTTTTTTTAAAGCGTCTATAAGAAGTTTCTGATGATGGGCATGTTGTGCTGTTTCAGGTTCTTCAATTGCATATATTATTCCTGGTGCTTTTGCTTTCTCTTGTTTGTTTTCGGCTTCTGCTCTAAAAAAATTAATAAGAATAAGTCTTTTAACTCCACTTCCTCTTTTATTTATTGGAATATCGTTTTCACCTGTTATAGATACGGATTTAAATACATCAGTCCATTTTAAATCATCTGCTGTTGGTAGAGCTGGATGTAAAGAACTAGCTAATGAAGGATTCATATCACTAATTTTCTTTACAGTTCTATCCGAAACATTTTGTAATTCTTCAATTACGGCATCATATATTTCCTGACATTTAGATCTTATTTTTGTAGATGACATTATTATTTTCACAGCCTCCTTTAGAGGATCTTGTACCTCTTTATCTTTATCGTCATTGCTTCTATCGGCCTGAAATAAGGTATAAATAGGCATATATTGTTTCAATTTATCCCAGATATTTTTTGCATCTTCTTTTGAAACCTCTATTTCTTTCATCCTTAAATCTAAAAAATCAGAATATAAATTACGTATTGCTTTACGCATTTCTGCATTCTTAGTTTTATCACAATCTAAATCTCCAGATAGTTCTTGCAACTCTTTTTGTTTTTTACTTAATAAATCGCAACATTCTTTATGATTGGGATGATAAGCATAAATATATACTTTTGGAGTTTTACTACCATTTGTATATTTTTTTATCACAGTTAAATTTCCTTCATAATTAAGAAGATATTCATCTGACAAGGTTGTTGTATTATTGTCATCAATACATACTTCAGAAGGTAAATTTATAAATTCTACTCCTATAACTATATCAACTTTATCGTTTGCTTCTTTTGCTTCTCTGTTCACATCAGTAGAATCCATAACAACGACACCTTTACTATCATTAAAAAAGATATCCAATGCTTCAAGAATTGTTGATTTTCCAACATCATTTCTACCAACAAAAGCTGTAAAATTATTAAGATTTATAACTTGCCTATCTTTATAACCTCTAAAGTTTTCAATAATAACGGACTTGATATTCATATTTTCTAATTTATTATTTTATATATTTTATACCATTATCAGAATAATCAAATTCTGTAACAACAATAGGTTCTTTGATTATTATTGATGGGAAGACCTCAGGTTCTCCATTTTCTGGGTAAACAGTTACTGTAAATGGAATCTCCATAAGTGAACTTCTATTTGTATACAAGCTTACCTTTACGCAATATTTGCCTATAGGAGCAGTCCCATCCCAATATATATTTTCTACGGGCGTTGTTGTATATGGAGTACTTACATTTGCATCTATATCTAATCGTCCTATTACATCTTGACACTTATGTTCTTTTTGCCCATAATATATTTCTTGTCCATCAGGATCTATAACATGCAAATCTAAATCATCGATTGTATTCCATTTCAATGTAATTTTTAAACCACCCCTTCCTCCTTTACTTTCAATATTAGATGTTTTATTAATAATTTCGATTTCAGAATTGAGCGTATTTATTTGATTTTCAACGGTGCTTATTTCAGCTTCAGTCTCTTTTTTTTCTTGCTCAATTTGAGCTATTCTCGAATTTAAGTTAGCCTCATTTTCTTCGCTTTGTCTTCTTATCAAATTCCTTTCGTCTTCAGAATTTGCTGAGATTAATTGCGCTTCGACTTGTTTTTGGGATTCTTCCTTCTGTTGGATTATTTTATTTTTTTCTTTATCAATATCAGTGATCTTCTGATTTATCATTGCATGTTGACGATTAAGGGTTTCCAAGGTTTGAGTTCTCTTGGCTATTGCAGACTGTGAAGTATCATAATCGATTTCTGCTATTGAACGTGATGAATTATCAGTGTTGACTCCAAATTCTTTCATTGCAGCTATTACATTTTGGTTATCAGGAGATAATGTTTGTGCATCTATGAGATTTTGTCTTCTATTGCCAATGTTTCTCTTAGCCCTAAGGACTAATTCATCACTAATATATTGTTTAAATGAACTCCTATCATACTGTGGTCTATCCGGAACTGTCTCAGGCATCTTATATACCTGATTAAATTGCATTAATAGAGAGTCAAATATAGCAAGAAATGCATCTTTTACTTTAGGTAATTCTTCTATAATTATAACATCCTCCTTATTAATTTCTTCTGCATAGAAAGTCCAATTATATGAACCTGTAATTATTGTACTATCATCAATAATACAGAATTTATAATGAAGCATTTCAGGGTATTCTACAAGATGTAATTTTAGCCCACAATCAATTAACTCGTCAAAGTTAAGACAATATCCTCCATTATTGATCAAATCGTTATTTGTAACAAGAGTTACTTGTATATTTCTATTTAAAGCAGCCTTGATACAATTGAACAAATCAAAATTGGTAAACCAGGCTACAGCTATTTTGACAGAATGTTTAGCTGCGTTGATTTTGGTAATAATATTGTTGGCAATATTTTCAAATAAAGGAATAACTGAACCATTGTAGACCTCAACTTCTTTAATCTCTGGTTCTGGTAAAGAAATACCTAATTTGTCAAGAATTTGTTGACGTTCTGTGGTATCGCCAATTTTCCAAAGACTTGTAATGATACTGTTACTTGTATATGAAATTAAATTTTCCTTCCACATTCTTGCACCATATTTTGCGTTGCATTTGCTGAAAAGCTCTTTATATAAAGAAGGGCGGATACGTAATTTCCTATTAGCAAGAATTAATTGTCTTGCTAAATCATACTTGATGTCATTATCAATGGTATCACCAAGTAAATTGTATACAGAATCAAATAATGATGAGTTGAAATCTTCATTTTCAGCTGAAAAGTTTATTGATATAGAAAGCGGTTCTTCTTTTGATATTTCATCTAGAGCCTGCATGTTTGAAGAATAAACAGGTTTCCCATTCATAACCTTTACACATAGTAGAGGTATGTTTTTTCCTTGTTTCATTGCATCAAATAGCTTCGTTTTGTCTTTAAGAAGATCTTTGGACAAAGGAAGGTAACCTTCAGTTTGAGAATATACTTCTTGTACGGTAAATGTACGTTTCTCTTTTGTATAAGAAATTATTTTGCAAATACTTTTATCTCCAATCATTTTTTTATTTTAAGTATTTTAATTTTTTAACCTAAAAATTTTTACATTAAACCTGAAGTCTGTGGAATTCTTTATTTTATCCCTTCAGTTTGTTGCCATAATGTTTCTTTCTATCCTCAGAAAATGATAAAATTAGTAGGATTGTCACCTTATCTTTATGCAACACCTTATGTTCCCAAAGATAAGCATTTATTTGACATACTGTTCCTTGGTTGTAGTTTTCCTATTACAATATTTCTATAACTGATTAACTTTTGCTTAATATCTCTAGTCCAAGTTGCAGCCTCCTAATATGTTACCATATTCGTACTCAGGTGAGTGTCTTAGCCTAAAAATGCTTATTAAATATGAGAGTGCGATTAACAAATCTGCTTTAAACACTAATAACAAGTACACTATTCAGTTTTACACATTTTGGTTTTTAGTTTTGTATACTAAATCTGTTATACATAAAGTTACAGTGATGGTTTATTGTTTGTCAAAATGATTTTTATTTACGTTTTTTTCTATCCGGTATTGTTGTTATTTGAATTAAATAGGATAGATTATACATTAAGAATTATGAAGTCTAAAACGACCTCTTATTTCATTAAAATATGCTGGTATTCTAATTAAATACCGAGATGTTTATTCAAAAATGCAGAAAAGTGTTTTATTTTGAAGTGAAAATTGGGCTGATTTTACTGTGTTTTAATATGGATTCACCATTAGATAGAAATTTATGTTTTTGTTATTATACTACTTATTGGGGGTTAATTCTATTTCTATGCTATAGTTATGGGCTGTTTTGTCTTATGTAAGCAAAATATAATTTATAAGTCACGGTAAAAATCATAATATTGTGATTTGTTTTGGCTCAGTATTAAGTTTTACGATTTTAGAGAGGTGGAAATATCATTTTGACAAAAAGTAATTTATACCTTTGTAAGGATTTTGACTAAAAGAATTGTATTATGGACAAACAAGAAAAAAATATTGATTCAAAGAAAGATAAATGGTGGAATAGAATATCAGAAAATAATAAAGTCTCATTGATTATACTTGGTATTCTTATTTTTGAAGTTTTACTGTTAGTTTTGTTTTGGTGGATTGTGGATTTAATAACATTGGAATATTTTTTGATATATGTGTTCACAAGTTTAGTCATATTTTTATTGTGTGATACTAGAGTTCAAAAGTGTAATAAAATAATAAGAAACATATGGCTTTTATTAATGTTACCAATGTATCTCATTTTTATTGGGCTTAAATTAACAAAACCAGTATTTACAATTATAGCGAGCTATTTGACTATTGCAATTTACTCTTTAGCTCTACCTTTGATTATAATAAAGGCCTTTGATTATTTGTGTAATTTAAATTTTTCAACGTCCACCATTGTTTTTATAACATTAACAGCAGGTGCAATTTTATGTGTTCATCTTCCTAATTTTATTCAATGGATAATAAAAAATCAATCGCCATTAAAAGATTGGGGAGAGCATAAATACGAAGCTATAATGCAGGAACTAGCTCTTTATGTGACTCATAAAAACAACATTAATTTTTTGATCTATGCAGCATATTTCGTATTCCTCGCAATTTCAGGGTTCATGGAAATACAATATAATGAAGCTTTGATTTCTCAGGACTTAGATAAAGCAGTCTTAAAGGCTTTCCTTGTTTTTATAGCTTATTCAAATATGGTTGGCAAATCAAAAGAAGTAGAAGTAAAATCTAAACCTTTACTTGATAAGATTATAAGATTGATTACTATTCATGATTAAAAATCTATGTTTTATAGTAAGAAGTTTGCTAAAGTCCTGAAAAATGACTAATTTTGCATGCCATATTTTATTAATTGTAAATATTGTTGTTTATCATAGTATATAGGCTTTATGATTGATGTAATTAAAGTTGCTTCTTATATTTTTAAAAGATATCAAGAAGAAATGAAAGGAAAAATAGATGAAATGAAGTTACATAAATTATTGTACTTCGCTCAAAGAGAATCTATTATTCAGACAGGAGAGCCTATGTTTAATGACCAGTTTGAAGCATGGAAGTATGGTCCTGTAATGGTTGTGGTTCGTAATAGCTTCAAAAAATTAGAAAATATGAACTTACGACCTTCCGAAGAAGAATTAGCTCCGTATAAAAATTCTTTAGATTTTGTTTTCCAAAATTATGCCGTTAAAGACTCTTGGAGTTTGAGTATTTTAACGCATGGTGAGAGTTGTTGGAAAAAAGCAAGATATGGATATGGTCCGGATGATCATTGCGATGTTTTAATTAGTACAGACGATATCGTTAAAGATGCTGAACGCATTAAAATTCGTAGATTCTATTTTGAAAACATTGTTCCTGAACTTCAAAAATCATAATAAATGGCATTGAATGAGAAAATAAAATCCATTTTAGAAAGTTTTGAAGTGAGACGTGCAAAAGAATTTGATCCTTCTTTTTTGCGTAATATGAGGGGACCAATAATAAATGGAGAAGAAGCTAGAAATATTATTGATATTTTTTCTTCTGATGAATACCTTAGGAATGACATAGATGGTCATCTTGCCTCCTTTGTTATTGTTTCACCATCTGGATTGCCAATGGCTTTTTTTTCTTTAAGATGTGGAGAACTGTTTGAGAAATCATCTACCTATAAGATGCAACTAAGTCATAATGCATATTCGGCTATTCGTACTTTGATGTCTAATCCTTTTATAACTGGGGCAGAAAGAGATGAGTTAATGTCCCATATTGAAAAGGCTCAGGAAGAAGGTTTGTCCTTTGAGGACTTTGAACAGTTATCCTCTAAAAAAGTTTTGATGAAGCAGGATGAATTATTAGAAGTTGATAAAGACATAACAAGAGTTCATAAAGTACATCCAGCTATTGAAATTAAGTTGTTTGGAACAAATGCATCTGCTAATTCATACTGGAAATCATTGGATTTACCAGAAGAAATGAAAATGGGAGAAACTTTGTTTTGGATTAAGGTGGTGGATAAAATTCGTCAAATGATGGATATGGTTGGGTGTGAGTTTGTGTATCTTTTTGCTGCTGATAATGAGCCTGAAGGTGAATTGGTTCAATATTATCGAGTTCGTTTGAATTTTGGTTCAGATTCAAAGATGTCTGCTAATAAGCCTCATTTTGATTACATGAGTCAGTTCTTATTTCAAAGTGTAAAAGATTTATTTGAAAAGCAACAGTACTTTTTAGATAAATATTAATATATAATTTTCCTCCATTTTCCCCACTTTTCCCTCACTTGCATCATCCGCATAAGTAAGCTATATATTTGGTGTTCAAACCCATTAAATTTAGAATTATGGATACGAACACCAATGACTACATCCTCGTACTGGAGGATAAGGAATCGAAAAAGCTATCAGTAGTTTCATCAGTTGATGCAGAAGGTAAGGTACAGACAGTCGAGCCACTTGATGCACATTCAGGACAGTTCATGAAATTCAGTGAAAATGACAGTATTTTCAAGAACTTCATGGAGAACTTTACCAGACAGTTTAATGATCCTTCAAGAACCGGACTGTACAGACTGGTTGCAGATAAAGTGGAAAGTTCTGTAATGATTCTCCAGGAAATACTTCAGAAACCGCAAGAGAATGAAGAACAGCTCAAATTGATGCGTGTGAACCTAGAGGATTATGCTCCAAAAGAACAGCTTGGGCGGGTAAATGAAGAACGTATTGACTGGAATGAACTTACAGCAATTGGCATCACCCGTGAACAGTTGAAGGCTTCTGGCAATCTTGAAAAGATGCTTGGATGGGGAAAGAGTAATCTGATGCCTATTGCAGTTCCTTTTGGCGATAAGACTATCTATACGGAAGCTAGACTTGCTTTTCGTGAAGATACTGACGGTAATCTTGCACTGGCTATTCATACAATCAGAAAAGAGCCACGGTTGGACTTTCCTTTCATGGGTGTTGAGTTTTCAGAGGAAGACAAGAAGATGCTTCGTGAAACTGGTAATCTTGGAAGACTGGCTGACGTTACTCCTAAAAACGGAGAGCCGTTCAAGGCTTTCATATCCGTTGACTCGCAAACAAATGAACTGATTGCTTTGAGAGCTGACCGTGTGCGTGTCCCTGATGAAATCAAGGGTGTTAAGCTTTCCGAACAACAGAAGACAGATCTTGCTATGGGTAAGGCTGTTGCCGTGGAGAATATGATTTCCAAAGCCGGTAAGCCTTTCAATGCCCAGATTCAGATTAATGCCGATAAGAAGGGTATCGAATTCAAGTTTGACAATACTCCAAGGCAGAGTGTGGCTCAGCATGTAAATCAGGAACAGCAGAAAGGTGTTTCAAGGAAAATTTGCGGAGTGGAACTTACAGAAAAACAGCAGGCTGCACTTAATGAAGGACGTACACTTTACATCAAGAATATGGTTGATAAAGCCGGACAGCCTTTCAATGCATACGTTAAGTTTGACAAGGAAGAAAACCGACCGAGGTTTTACAGATGGAATCCGGACAGGAAACAGGAACAGGGTGAAGCGCAAGTTGTTGCTGTAGCTGAAGGAAACAAGACTCAGGTTGCCGTGAACAATGAAGGCAAGACCAATGAGGCAACTAAACATGTAAAAGAACCTCTGAAAAAAGAACAGACAGAACCGACTGAAAAACAGAAGAAAGAGGTTCAAAAGAAAAAAGGTCGTAAAATCTAATCTGCAGTATTATGGGTATGACTTGTATTATTGCAGAAAAGCCGTCAGTTGCCAGAGAACTGGCGGCTATTGTTGGTGCAGATAGCCGTGAGAACGGATATATGGAAGGAAACAATTATATTGTTACCTGGGCTATAGGTCACCTCGTTACTCTTGCTATGCCACAACAGTATGGTGTGGAGGGATTCAGAAAAGAGGATCTTCCGTTGCTTCCTGAACCGTTCCGTCTTATTGTCCGTCAAATAAGAAAGGACGGAGAGTATATCAATGATCCGGCTGCAGTCAAGCAGCTTGGGATTATCAAGAATTGTTTCAATCGTTCTGAAAAGATTATCGTGGCTACTGATGCCGGTCGCGAGGGTGAACTCATTTTCAGATATATTTATTCCTATCTTAATTCTGACAAGCCTTATGTAAGATTATGGATAAGCAGTCTTACAGATAAGGCTATAAGGGAAGGACTTTCAAAGCTTCGCCCGGGCAATGAATTTGACAATCTTTATAGTGCAGGCAAGGCACGCAGTGAAGCTGATTGGTTAGTTGGCATAAATGCCAGCCGTGCCTTGTCTATCTCTGCAGGTAAAAACGGATTCTCACTTGGAAGGGTTCAGACTCCTACACTTTCTATTATATGCAGAAGGTATATCGAGAACAAAGAGTTTAAGAGTGTTCCTTATTGGAAACTTGAAGCGATGCTGGATAAAGATGGTATTCTATGGAAAGCTGTATCAGAGACTACTTTCGAGAGAAGGGAAACAGCCCAGTCCGCAGTGAAAGCTATCCTTGCGGATAACATCACCACTGACGGACACGGCTGTCTTTCCGTGTTGAAGGTCGAAAGAAAGGCAGTCCGTACCGAACCACCTCTCTTATACGACCTTACCACCTTGCAGAAAGATGCAAACAGAAAATACAGCTTTTCAGCGGATACAACGCTGTCACTTGCTCAAAGTCTGTATGAGAAGAAGCTTATAACTTACCCGAGAACGGGAAGCAGATATATTGGTGATGATGTGTTTGATGAAATCAGTGGACTGATAGAGTTCTCAAAGGATGGTTTCGGTTTTGAAAATGTTGTTCCTGAGATCCTAAGACATGAACTGAACAGACGTTCTGTAGATGCTTCAAAAGTAACTGACCATCATGCGCTATTGATTACAGGCAATAAGCCTGAACAGTTGAGTGCCAATGAGGATAAGATTTATCGTATGATAATGGCAAGAATGCTCGAAGCATTTTCTGAAACTTCACAAAAGGATGTATTGACAGTTACATTGCGTGGTGCTGATGTGGATTTTGTTTTGAAAGCGGAAAAGGTAACTTATCCAGGGTGGAAAGCTGTGCTTAATGAAAAAGAAGAGGATGAAGATAAGGAAGTTGAATTTTTGCCTGATTTTAAAGAGGGTGAAAACATTAGAATATCTTCATTGAAAGAGACGGAACATAAGACAAAGCCAAAACCTTTGTTTACTGAAGCGACTCTTCTTTCTGCAATGGAGAATGCAGGAAGAGAAATTGAGGATGGCGAGGTAAGAAAAGCTATGGACGGTTGTGGTATTGGAACTCCGGCTACAAGAGCCAATATTATAGAAACTCTGCTTCTGAGAGAATATATCAGACGTGAGAAAAAAACACTTGTTCCTACTGATAAAGGTATGGCAGTCTATGATATTGTTAAGGATAAGCGAATCGCCAATGCTGAAATGACGGGTATGTGGGAACTTGCCTTGGCTAAGATTGAGAATGGAGAGAATGATGCAGCCAGATTCAACCAGGAAATAAAGGATTATACCGGACAGATATGTACGGAACTTTTGGAATCGTCAATTATCTCAAAGGATAATACCGAACTGCTTACTTGTCCGGTTTGCAAGAATAATTCTGTAAAGATTTATCCTAAAGTAGCTAAATGTACTTCTGAGGGTTGTGAGTTCCGAGTTTTCAGGGAGGTATGTGGTAAACTGCTCACTGATAAGGAAGTGAGAAGCCTTATTACTCAAGGTCATACTACTACGCTGAAAGGGCTTGTTAGCAAAGCAGGCAAGAAGTTCAATGCCGTACTGATATTAAAGGAGGACGGTTCTACGTCATTCGAATTCAAGAACAATAAATAAAATGTATAGCCTATGTCATATAACAAGAAGGTTGTTCTCCGTAACAACATTGAGGCTATACGTACAGTATTGCTTCTTGAAGCGGAAAAAAGAATACCGAGTAAAGAGGAAAGGGAGATTCTTGGCAGATATAATGGATTTGGCGGATTGAAGTGTGTCCTGAATCCGGCAAGTACGTTGGCTGACCGTTCCAGATGGGCTAAATCGGAACTTGAACTTTTTCCTATGGTTCAGGAGTTACAACAGGTAATCAAGGAAGGTGCTGCAAATCCGGTACAGGCTAAACTGCTCATGGATAGTATCAAATCAAGTGTGCTTACTTCTTTCTATACTGATACAAGGGTAACTGATACCATAGCATCAAGTTTTGCCGATAACGGTATCAAGTTTGAAACTTTTTTGGATCCTTCGGTCGGTATGGGTTCTTTTATCAACTCATTCGGGAAAAATGCAGAGGAAAGATTCTGTTTTGAAAAGGATCTGCTCACGGGAATGATAATGAAAGCTTTGAACAGTACCGGAGAGGTTTTTCTGCACAATCGTGGTTTTGAGGAAATATCACCTGAATTGATGAATCGTTTCGACTGTATTTCCAGTAATATTCCTTTTGGCAATTATGTGGTATATGACCGTGCATATTCCAAATCAAAGGAGGAAGCAAAGGTCTTGTCAACTCGTGCCATTCATAACTATTTCTTTGTTAAAGGTCTTGATACTCTTCGGGAAGGTGGAATACTTGCCTTTATTACTTCACTGGGTTTGTTGGATTCACCGTCCAACAAACCTATTAGAGAGTATCTGATGAATAATTCAAGTCTTGTTTCTGCTATTCGTTTGCCTGAAAATTTGTTTACAGAAAATGCCGGAACGGAGGTTGGTAGTGACTTGATTGTTTTGCAGAAAAATACGGGTAAAGGTATTGTTTCCGAACAGGAACGCTTGTTTATAGAAACGGTTGATGTTCCCGATCCTGATAATCCTGATAAGGTATTGTTTACTCATAATGCCATGTTTGCAACGGAGAGCATGGAGAATTGTGTGGCTACATCAAGAAAACTTTCGACTAATCCTTATGGTAAGAAATGTATGGTATATAACCATGAAGGTGGAATTGAAGGTATATGTAGTGACTTGAAGTTAAAGCTGGACAGGGATATATTAAATGAGTTATCAAAAGGACTGTTCTATGGAGATGATGACTATGAGGAGAAACTTCAAGGTGAAATGGAAGCTAAACAGGCTTTTACCTATATGCCGAGGGAGATAGCTGATAAGATTCCTGCCCTGTATGAAACGGATGGTGGACTGATTGGTGATAAGGTAGCTTATATAAGATACTTCATGCCGTTTGGTGCATATACTTGTTATGTGCTTGAAGCGGATAGGAAAACAGGAGATTTGTTTACACTGACCACAATGGGCTATGGATGGGAACTTGGATATGCTTCTCTTCATGAGATTGAGGAAGTTGAAGTAAGGGGTGTAAGGATAGAACGTGATATTCATTTTGAACCGGCCAAGCTTCATGAAATCCAGGAGTTAAAAGAATATGTCGGCAACCGTTATACTCCGGAAGTGGTGGATACTATAGCAGAAGAGATAAAAGAGCCTGTTCAACTTTCTGTTAAGGCTATAGGCGATGCTTTGAGAGCTTATGAGTCTATGGCTAAGGTTGATGGGAATACAGAGGCTATTCTTCAGGAAGCTGCAAAACACGGATATATTACTATTTTGTCTGGTTCTCAGGCTCACTGGCTTGATGAAGGTCTTGAACGGGCATGTAGAGAATTGGAGGGAATGAGTTTGCGGGAATGGAGGAAGGAGAATATGGATCCTTCCGTTTATGCCTACATGTATAAGAAAGAGATTGAGGAAGAGGAACGTCAGAAGAGTACGGAAGTAGAAAAAGTTCCTGAAGGTGTGCCGGTTCTTACTCTGTTTGAACTGTATGAAAGTGCAAGAACAGATATAGAGTCTCCACGTGAAATGGACGGTCAGACTGTGTACTTTGATGATGAGCATCATCCCATTTCTGTTATGGTAGAGGATGAAGATTATAATCTTCCGGATAAAGCTATACAGGCATGGGCTGAAGAAGTGGAACGGTTCAATCAGGAAATAAAGGCTTCTACTCCTAAAATTACTCCGGTTCCATCTGAAAAGAAACGTACTGGCAAACAGCAAACGAGTAAGCAGAAAACCGGACAAACAAAAGGTAACAACCGTTCAGGCAGAACAAAGAAAGTTCAGACTAACAACGTGCAGCTTGACTTGTTTTCTGAACTGCTTATAGATGATGGCAAGCGTAACATTATACCACCAAAAGTAGAACCGAAACTGATAATAGATACTACTCCACGACCTTATACCACAATGATGTCTTCGCATCTGAAGGACGGTTCTATAGTAAGGCAAGGTACACAACTTGGATTTCTGTCGAATACTTCCTTTGGTAATCCGACTTTCAATCCACTTGATCTTCCAATCAGTCAATTGACAAAATTAGGCAAGTACATTGATTTAAGGGATTGCTATCATCGTTTGTATGACAACGAGAGTGAAACAAGAACGGAAGACAAGGAGGAACGCAGTAAACTGAATCGGCTTTATGATGATTTTGTAGGTTTCTATGGCTTTCTGAATACAAAAAAGAATTTGGATGTGCTGAAAATGGATCCTGGTTCTACTGAGATACTTTTTCTTGAACGTTCACGTGAAGGACAGTTTATAAAAGCTGATATTTTCGACCATCCTGTTTCGTTTCAAGTGAATGAGGTCAAGACTGTTACGACTTCACTTGAAGGACTTGCTGCTTCTTTGAACAAGTACGGTGATGTGAATTTGCCTTATATATGTTCGCTTCTTCCTGATAAGGAGGAAGATGAGATAATTTCCGATTTGGACGGACGAATCTATTATAATCCTCTTGAAGGAGGTTATGAAATTGCAGACAGATTCATATCCGGCAATGTCGTGGAAAAGGCAGAGCAGGTGGAATGGTGGCTAGAGAATCATCCTGGCAATGAAGAGGCAAAAAAGAGTCTTGAAGCATTGAAGGCTGCTGTACCTACGCCAATATCTTTCGGAGAGCTTGACTTTAATTTTGGCGAAAGATGGATTCCGGCAAAGGTCTATGAAAAGTTTGCCTGTGAGTTTTTTGAAACAGATGTAAGTGTGCGCTTTGCTGCAAGTGCAGATGAATATTCAGTAAAGTGCAGCAGTAAAAATGGTAATATCAATCATAAGTATGCCGTAAAGGGAGAGTTCAAAACTTATGACGGTATTAACTTGATGAAACATGCTTTGCATAATACGATACCGGACATAACAAAAAGCAAGACGGTTGTTGATTTTAATGGTAATGAAACTGAAATTAAGGTAAGGGATGGTGCAGCCATTCAGTTGGCCAATACAAAGATTGAAGAAATTCGGAACGGGTTTACAGATTGGCTACAGTCGCAGCCGGATGGATTCAAGAACAAGTTGGCAGAAAAATACAACCGGTTGTTTAACTGTTTTGTACGTCCTAATTATGATGGAAGTCATCAGGAGTTTCCCCAGCTTGATTTGAAAGGTTTGGGCTTTCCTGATTTGTATAAGAGTCAGAAAGATGCTATCTGGATGCTGAAGGTGAATAATGGTGGTATATGTGACCATCAGGTGGGAGCCGGAAAGACTGTTATCATGTGTTGTGCTGCATATGAGATGAAACGTCTTGGTATTGTAAACAAGCCTATGATTATCGGACTGAAGGCAAATGTGTTTGATATTGCAAATACTTTCAGAAAGGCTTATCCAAATGCCAGAGTATTATATCCCGGCAAGAATGATTTTACTCCACAGAACAGACAGCGTATCTTTAATGACATAAAGAACAATGACTGGGATTGTATTATCCTTACGCATGAGCAGTTTGGAATGATACCTCAGTCTTTGGATATTCAGCAGGCAATTCTTCAGAAGGAACTTGACAGTGTGGAAGAAAACCTGCAGGTTCTTATCGAGCAGGGTAAGGAGGTTTCACGTGCCATGCTTAAAGGTGTGGAGAAGAGAAAGATGAATCTTGAAGCTAAACTGAAAAGTATTGCAGACGATATAGCTTCAAGAAAGGATGATGTGGTGGATTTCAAGCGAATGGGTATAGATCATCTGTTTGTAGATGAAAGCCATAAATTTAAAAATCTGATGTTCAACACACGCCATGACCGTGTAGCCGGACTTGGAAACTCTAATGGAAGTTTGAGGGCACTTAATATGCTGTTTGCTATCCGTACCATTCAGGAGAGAACTGGAAAAGATCTTGGTGCTACTTTCCTAAGTGGTACAACTATCAGCAATTCGCTTACGGAACTTTATCTGCTGTTCAAATATCTAAGGCCTCAGGCACTTGAAAAGCAGAATATAAACAGTTTTGATGCTTGGGCAGCTGTGTTTGCGAAGAAGACTACTGACTATGAGTTTTCTGTAACTAATGAAATTGTGCAGAAGGAACGATTCCGTCACTTTATCAAAGTTCCGGAACTGGCTGCTTTCTATGCTGAAATCTGCGACTATCGTACAGCGAAGGATATAGGTATAGACCGTCCGGAAAAGAATGAGATTCTTCATAATATTCCACCTACACCTGTTCAGGAGGAATTTATAAAAAAGCTGGTGGAGTTTGCCCGTACAGGTGATGCTACTTTGTTGGGCAGAGAGCCATTGTCACAAAAAGAAGAAAATGCAAAGATGCTTATTGCAACTGACTATGCACGAAAGATGTCACTTGATATGCGAATGATAGATCCGTCATACGAGGATCATGTGGACAATAAAGCTTCTCATTGTGCTAAAATGATTTCGGAATATTACAATAAATTTGATTTTGTAAAGGGTACACAGTTTATATTTTCCGATCTTGGTACTTATAAGCCTGGAGAATGGAGTGTATATTCTGAAATCAAACGTAAACTGGTGGAAGATTATGGTATCCCTTCCTCAGAGGTTCGTTTTATTCAGGAATGTAAGACTGAACAGGCTAAAAAAGCAATGATAGAGGGAATGAATAAAGGAACTATCAGAGTGCTGTTCGGTTCAACAGAAATGTTGGGTACTGGAGTTAACGCACAGGAACGTGCGGTTGCGGTGCATCATCTTGACACGCCTTGGGTTCCTTCTGCTTTGGAGCAACGTGATGGCCGTGCTGTTCGTAAAGGCAACTGGGTAGCCAAACAACATGCTGACAATAAAGTTGATGTGATTGTATATGCTGTAGAGAAGTCCCTTGATTCATATAAATTCAATCTGTTACATAACAAGCAGTTGTTTATCAATCAGCTAAAGACTAACAGCTTGGGTAAAAGAACCATTGATGAAGGTGGAATGGATGAACAGAATGGACTTAACTTCAGTGAATATGTGGCTATTCTTTCTGGCAACACGGATTTGTTGGAGAAAGCCAAGTTGGAAAAGAAGATTACGGCACTTGAAAGTGAACGTAAGAGCTTTGCCAAGGAACGTGATGAAGCAAGATTCCGTTTGAATACGATTGACAAATCTATTGACTTTCATACAAGGCAGGCGAATGAAGCTAAAGCGGATATGGAGCAGTTCAACCGTCTTGCACGTAAAGATAGTGACGGTAATTTGCTTAATGACTTAAAGTTGAATGGAATAGAAAGTCAGGATGTCAAAGTCCTTGCAGCAAAGCTCCAGGAGATTTCTAATAAAGCCAGAACCAATGGTGAATACCAGCAAATAGGTGAGATTTATGGTTTTCAGGTGGTAGTAAAGAGTGAAGCATCCCAAAAGGATATGTTCGATTTTGTGGATAACCGTTTTATGGTTAAGGGTATGGGAAACATATACTATACTCATAATAACGGTCATTTGGCAAATGATCCCAAATTGGCTTGCATGAACTTTCTGTCCGCATTAGAGAAAATCCCCAAGGTAATAGAAAACCATGAACGTGAACTTGAAAAAGTAAAACGTGACGTTGAGACGTATAAAGCCATAGCTTCAGGTGAGTGGAAAAAGGAAGGTGAGCTGAGAAAACTGAAATCTGAACTTTCTGAGCTGGATTGTAAAATCAGTCTTACTATTAATAAGAATAAAGAAGGAGATAATAATGTTGGTTTAAATGTAGAAACTTCTAATCGAAAACAACAAAAAGTAATAAATGAGAAAGCAAAGATAAAAATGACGTAGCTATATAAAGAAATTTGATAATCTCATAAAGCTAATACTATAATCAAACACAGAAAATACAATTATCTTAAAAAAATATATAGCGAAATATACAATATTCGTTTAAAATTATATATCTTTGTGGCTAAAGTAACCTCTGCTGCAACAGAGGTTCTTTCAGAAAATCTGGTGGTTCAGATTTTAAAATTTCAAATTTAAAATTATGACAAAAATAGAAATAAATGAGTTTCCGAGAAAAAGGAAACGTATAATAAATAAAAAAGAATGTGAATATGACCTTAAAGAGGTTCTGTTGCCTCTTTTTGAAGCATATTATGAAGCTTTAAAGATGTATAATAAAGAGGTGGCTCAGACGCCACCAAGTGCAAGACCTAGAGCATTTGAAGCCAACTTACTATTAGCAAAACTAATCCAATGTGTTCAAAATCATTTCGGTTCAGATTTGAAACGTGGTAAATATGGAAGATTAATGCTTACTGTAAATGGTTATATTATCTTTTTCAAGAAGTTGGATAAGAATAATATGCCTATGAATATAAGAACTGTTTTAAGTGATTCCATAGAGAATCAGTTACAAGGTTCACTTTTTGAGGATGATTATGATGGAACTTCTCCTATACTGTTTTTTGGTTATAAAAAAGATAGTTTGGGACTATTTGTTCAACCGAAGCTTGTTTATATTGATGAAGGAAAAGTCTGTTGGGAAATAAATGAAAACAATCTTAATTCTTTGTCTAAAGCAACCAAAACTATTCACCCTTTGTTGCCAACTGCTGAAGTGGGTATTAAAGAGAATGTGAAGATAAAGAAGAATGTAAATTAATAACAAATATAATCTGAACCACCATTTTCTTATATAAATAGTCGAAAGGAAAAATATTATGAAATTTAATAACAAACAATTGACATTTGTGAGAGAGTATTTAGGATATTCTCAAACAAGCTTGGCTTCGCACATTAAAGGATTGTCCCAGTCAAATTTGTCAAAGTTTGAAAAAGGTGTGGGATTATTATCTGAAGATGTAATTAAGCGAATTATAGATTTCCTGGGATTTCCAGAAGAGTTCTATGAAGAAAAGATTTCAAATAATGTAGAGAATGCCCATTATCGAAGAAAAGCTGGAATTATTAAAAGTAAGAAAGATCATATAGAATGTGCAAATAAATTGATTGGTTACATAATAGATGAAATGTCTGAAAGTATTGAATTTCCTCCAATAGGACTTTGTATGTTGGATTTGGAAGAAGGTTATACTCCAGAATCTGCCGCACAATTTACAAGAAAATATATGGGTCTAAAGGATGAGCCTATAGAGAATATATGTTCGTTGTTAGAACGGTATGGTATAATTATTGTCGAACAAGATTATGATGTAGATATATTTGATGGCGTTTCTTTTGTAACAGATGAAGGGTTTATGGTTTTAATATTAAACAAAAATTATAGTAATGACCATAAGCGTTTTACTATAGCCCATGAGTTGGGTCATATTATAATGCATTTGTCTTCTAAATACCCAATTCCAGATCATCGTGATAAAGAAAATGAAGCAAATCGTTTTGCCTCAGAATTTTTAATGCCAGAATCAGCAATAAAGGGTTCATTACAAGGTCTTAAACTACAATATTTGAGTTCTTTGAAATCTTATTGGATGACATCTATGGCATCAATTATTCGTAGAGCGAAAGATCTTAAGTGTATAACTGATGATAAATATAGTTATTTTAATATTGAATTAAGTCGTAAGGGTTATAAAAAGAATGAACCAGTATATGTTCCAATAGATACTCCGGTTGTTTATTATAAAGCCTATGAATTATTGAAAAAAGAATTAGACTATTCGGATCAGGAGTTAGCTGATGCATTTAAATTACCAGTAAATGAAATATTTAAATATTTTGAGAAACCTGGTTTTAATGTTAAACTAAAGATTTTAAAGCCATTCTAAATAGAATAATAAACACTGAACTATTTAAATGTTATTTGCATTTTTGCTAATTTGGTGTTTGTAAAGATAAAGGAGAAAGTTCCTATATATTTTACATAGGGGACTTTCTCCTTTAATTTATTTCTGGATTACGGTCTTAAAATTGTCCTATTTTTATATTTCCTTTTTGAATCTCAGCTGTATATTCTTCATCTTTTGTTATTTTGAATTTAAGAGAATATTTAGACAATACGTTGTCCACGTAAGTTGGTATTGTTTCAGTGGGTATGCCTAAATTAAAATGTTTTGCAATTTTCATAAGAGTTTCTTTAGCTTTATCTTCATCGGAAATTTTTGATGAAAAATTTATTAGAACATCATATACATCAACAACAAAAGCATTTCGTATTTCTTCATTGCTAAAAGCGTTTTCTATTTCTTTTTTTAAATTATTAGGTATATCATCTAGCTTTGATTTATTCCCATTTTTTTTATTTGTTATTTCAATAGGACGATTTGAATTTATAGGTATTTTAATTTGTACCTCTCTTATTTTGCCATTAATTGGGAAATTAGTTCTTTTATCAACATGAATATCACAATGTTTGAAATCCCATTTTTTCTCTTCTTGACATCCCCATTTATGGTCGTCTATTGATAAAACTTGATTTTTTATTAAACTCCTTAATCTCATGATATTATAACAGCTATTTATGAAGTAAATGGTAATATATTTAAAACACCTTAAATAAAAAATGCAAAAAATATATCAATTCATAATCCACCAGGCTTAGGTTTAGAATGAATAATGTTCTTTCAATATCTTCTCAAAAATCGGAATATATTTTCGTGGAGTTAATGGACTTTTGGAAAAAGCATAAATCAAGTTTATGTATTCTTCATCCGAGAGAACTCCTACCACTTCTGCAGATTCGAAGGACTTTAGAAGGTTTTCTTGTTCACCTTCCCGGAAGCAATAATCAAATGGGATGGTAGTAACCAGTGGAAAAGAGAAGTCTTCGTCAGAACCATACTTCTTTCCAATGCACCTGTTTGCTTCAAATACGTATGATACAATATCCTGTCCTCTGTAGTTCTTGCCGTGTTTCGGTGATAAGCTACCGGAACGTTTTCTCGAAGTTGGAAATACGGCAACAACATTCAGTGTCTCACTTCTATAGAGGGAAATTAGATACTTGTTTTTGGGAGGATTTGTAAAGGTGCAAAAACCGTAGATAATATTCTTAGCCTTTAACATACCGATGTCGCATTACAGAACTGCATATATTCCAGTGCATCCTCAAAAACTTCTTCTTTTTCTTCATCACCTTCAATAAGACGGTTCAGATGAATTTCACAGTCAGAACGACCTGAATCTGAAAAAGTAAGATTGTTTTCATTCACTACTTTACTCCACAAGGTATCATCAAGATGGGTAATGTCTGTAAGCTCATCTGCTGACATGGATCCGTATGTAGAAATGATTTTATCGATCATGTCCATTTCATACTGGCTGTAGAGGTTTAGCTTTTCTTGTGTGATAATACCACTAACCGGAGATACTTCACATTTGTCTTCGTTGTTACGATGGCATTGTACATACTCTGAAAATGATCCGTTCTTTACATCATATACTTCAGGTGCAACAGGGCCTTTTTTCCATGCAAAGTAACTGAACCAGGTTAGAGGGAATCCTCTTTCGATAGTGAATTTTTCGTCTGTAAGATACACCAGCTTCAATAGCTTCCTAAGGGTTATGTTAGGAATTCTTTCTGCGAGGTATGCTAATAAAACCCCATTCTTTTCTTTATTTACTGTATATCCAAAGCTCATAATGCTGTTTTTAAAGTTGTAACATTCTAATAAATAACTGTATGAAGATATTATTAGCGTTTGCAAAATTACAATTATTATCGTATTTCGCAAAACGTTAATACTTATATTCTTATCGTCTTTCCTTTTGATGTGCAAGAACGTCTTTTGCATAAAACAATCGTCTGCCACCAATCTTTACCGAGGTTACTTTTCTTTCGTAAGCCCAGCGGTAAACGGACTTGGGAGCAATCTTGACTATTTTGGAAACATCTACTACATCGAGAAGAGTATCCGGACCAACCAGCAGTTGGCTCTTCTCCAGATTGCTCAATGTAGTTTCTATGGCTTTAAGGCGAGTAAGGATTTCTTTTATCCATACATCCATTTCTTCATCATTATTCATAGGCTGATATTCCCGATTATATAATAGTTACTGGAATCTTGCAACAACATTTCGTTTTCTTTCATGTATCGGATATAGCTTTTGGCTGTACGTTCTTTTACGTCAAGCATGTCCATTATTAATTCTGTCAAGTTATTGTAAGATACCTTTTTTCGTGACTTGAATATCTCTTTGGTAATATTGGAGAGTTCTGTACGTTTTCGCTTTTCCTTATCTTCAATGGATTTTTCTCCGGCATAGACGTGCATATCCTTTGTTTTGTCCCAGGTAAAGAGTAACATGGGAACATCAAGAGGGCTGCCATCCCTTACTTTGATAGCTTTTACAACTGAGTATGCCGGATTTTCATCTTTCTCAATGGAGAGGATAGCTGCAGCTTTTCTTTGCAGTTCTGAACCGATATGGCCTCTAAGTTTGATGCCATTGGGTACGAAATGCAGAACACATATTATACATGTTTTGTATATGCCTGCAAGTCTGTATAGTTCGTCAACAATGGCTATACTTTCTGTTTCATCATTTGCAGAGCGGATTAAGTCTGCTATTCCGTCTATAACGACAAGGTGTATTCCTCCTTGACGATGATAATACAGGTCCATACTATCCCTTATAATCTGTAGCCTTTCTTTTCTGGACATGGATGCCAGATAAAATGTGTGATATGTTTCCGGAACAAAATCAATACAGACTCGTTTTAAAGTCTTTGAAAGATTCTTGTAAAGCTGATACTCTGATTGTTCTGTGTCATAATGAAGTATTGCTTTTTGATTATAGTTTGGGCAAATATCCAATCCTAATGTATCAACAGAAGGATCGGTTGTTTCATCTATCAATGTTCCGGCTATAATGGCTGAAATAAAGTTGCTTTTACCAGTACCTTCACCTCCGGTTATACAAAACAGATTGTCGTATGTTCCTAATGGTACATCATTGACCGATACAACAGTTTTAGAAATTTCAGGTGGATTGTTATAGTCCATTTCGCATGATTTGAGTAACATGAGTGTATGAGAATATAGTTTTTCCAATGAATTTGTGATAAGTTCCCGTAAATCTGATGCACTTTTACCAAGGGCAAAGAAATCCGATATATCCTTTTCCTTTTTGCTTCCTGACAATGGCAGCTCCAGACGTATGACATTGTGGTCTGATAAGGCATTATAATGGCGTAGTGATTCCCTTTTACCGGTCTCATCAGAATCGTATAAAATGATGATGTGTCTGAATTTCCTTTCAAGCATTTCTATCATGGTTGTTGGAATAGATGCTGTTTCACTGTTGAAGCATACAGCAAAAAATCCTTTTGAATAGAGTGACATCACATCTTTTTCTCCGCCTGTTATGAAAACAATATCTCCTTTATTTGGGAGTTGTTCCAGTCCGAAACAATACACTTCAGGCATTTCACCACCATACAGAAAACGCATTTTGTTATTCAATGGCCTATAAAGTTTTACATATCCATTTCCGTTATAGGCAAAAATGGGATCTAAATCTGATGATTCTATTTTGAATGGCTCATTATTCCTGTTTATGCTTTCATACGATTTTACTGATGTTACATGATAAAGCTTTAAAGTGGAGAGTTTTATGCCATATTTTTGCCAATATCCAAGTTCGGTAGATGTGAATTGTTTTGATTCGACTTTGAAAGAACTTGTATTCTTTTCTACTGCTATATTTAAGGAAATATCCTCTTTGGATACTGTTGTCGTTTTTGCTGTAGTGGTGGTGTATGTTCCTGTTGTACTTGGTGCAAGATTAAGATTCAAGTCCGAGTTTATAAGACTGACTATATTGGAAAAGTCTGATTTGACATTCCAGCCTTTTATTGTGGCAACGAACCAGAAACAATCTCCGGAATAACTTTCGTCACCAAAGTCCTTCATTTTGAAGGTGCGTGAATGTCTGTCAAAGTAGATGTTACATGAGGCGTTTTTATCATCATATAACGGATTCTTGAAGTTCTTCCCAGGTCGGAAATCTATCCGAAGATAATATTTGAAAACATCAAGCCCCCGGTTAGTACGGTCCAGTATTTCTTCCTTGTTTATCATTTCGTCTGTCTTTACTCATGTAACTGTTTAGAATTATATTGTCCTTGAATTCGCTAAGCCTTCTTAAAGCTTCTTCCTTTGGCATTGCCGGCACTTTAATCTGATAACATTTAATTCCCACAAAAAGCGAATTATAGAAATATCGCACGTCGCCGGATTCAGCATATCTGTATCTGATTATGCCTTTCTTTCTCCATCTGTATAGCGTGGACTCAGATATGGCAAGTGCTTCCATCACATCTTTTGAACTCAGTTCCAGGGCATCATCAATCTCTTTACTTAGGGTAGTTGAACGCTCGATATAACTCTCAATACGGTTCAGCTGCTCTTTCAGACTTTGAAAAGCTTCACTATCAATGGTAATTACTTCCATACTTTACTATTATTGGTGACCTAATATTTTAAATGCTTCATAAACTCTGTTCAAGTCTTCTTTGGAATCTACATTAAGAGAAATACTAAGTGAAATCTTCCTTTGTTTGGATTCACTTGCATCACATGCAAACAGCTCACCAAGAGTGATGTCTAAAATATCGCAGTATGCCTGTAATTGCTCTACTCTTGCTGAACTACAGTCTGTTTCAATTCTGGATACTGTAGATGGTGAAACTCCCATATTTTCAGCGACATACTCTTGTGAATAACCCTTTGCATCCCTTAATTTCCTAAGTTTCTGACTTATCGTTTTCATATAATGTAAATTTAGGAATTACATCCAATAGGTTATGTTTCACTATATGCAAATGCCTGCATCGTTTGCAACAAATAATTCATCATATGCATAATGATGTCGTTAATCAATATAATATCCAATGAAGATGTGAGTATAGTAGGGTATAAACTCAATTCAGTTTTTGCATGTATCTTAAATATTGTTGTATCCATATTGCAGACTAATTGTTTTCGCAAAAGTCGGAATATGTGCATGATAAAAAGTCATGGTTTATACCATCATGGTAAAAATAAAATAAAGGCTTATTTCTTTTATTTTGGCTTATAAAGTGGAGTAATTCTATGTACAGTAAATACAAATAAAAAAATACCATGTTGGTATAAACACGGTATTTTATCATACGAAATCTATGAGGTCTTATCTTCTATCATCCTCATCCATTCTTTTAGAAAGATTTTCTATCAGTTTATTTAAATAGGAGGTACGATCTTTGCGTTCTTTCATTGCAATATAAGCATCATAGTAACCTCCTAGATCTATATTGAACATGGTGCTAAGATAATTCATGAACTCTTTTATTTCAATATTTCCGTGGTTTATATCTCCGGAAGAAACTAATGCATAGCCAAGTTCTATTAATGCTGCTTTTTTTCCTGTGAAACGAATAGGTATTTTAGTGCTGATGCTTTGGTACTGTTTTTCTATATAGCTTTCGTTTTCGAGCTTCTGCAGTTTTTTGTTAAGATAAATACGTAGCATTTCATTGGCGAGTATTTTCGCTACTTTATAGTCGTACCCTGTTGAAAAATTAGGATCCTTATCTAACAGTGTACTATCTGTATAAAGGCGGAGATCTGTATTACCACGTAAAAAATAATACTCGTCATAGATTGTTGAATGTGAACGATAATATTGATAGAAGTCCAAGTTACGATTGAAGAAATAGGTCAAGTTGTCCAGTTCTTTATTGATATATAACTTTATAACATCATTACCGCCTGTTGGACATTGTACTTCAATACAATATATTTTGTGAAAATATAGTAATCGACTTAATAATTCTGGTTTCTGATTTTTGAAAAAGAATATTTCTTCTTCTTTAGTAGAGAATTTATGAGTTTGTAATTTGATCCTTAAATCATTTAATGCCTTCTGTAAACGGTGTACCATTGAAAGAGAAAACTCTATAATATCATAGCCATAGATGTTGATATTTGTAATATCAACATCTAATTCAGCTAAGATATTATCAATCAACTCGTTCATGTTTTAAATACAATCTTATCATCTCTTTTAACCGATTTGGTAACGTAAAATGGTTTTTAATTTATCTTTTTGGGTTTTACGGGCATCTGATAAATAAATTTCACGATGAATAGAATTTATTCTCGATAAATTATGTAATGATATCAAAGAATCCATTTTTTCAAAAGATTCAGATTCTGTATCATAGCTTCCTGTGTGCAGTATTTGTACGCATAATCCTTCTTCGATTGTGCTAAATCTTACTTTTTCTAATAAAGGATATGATTTTTTTATTTTAACTTGTTCAATAATCTCATGAGCATATTCATTAGAAATAAAATCAGGCTGTCTAATCATTAATGTAAACATAAGCTCATTTTTGTCAATAACATTCTTGCCTATTGAATCAGACGTCTTTAGTGTCCATATACCTTCTAATGGATAAACACTATAATCCAATTTGTTTTCTTTTTTCCAACGCATTTTGGCTGCATAAGACAATGAATACAAACATTGAATATAATCTTTAAAAAAATCATCATTAGGATTACCCTGTCCTGATAATTCGAAAAATTTAAACGCAGGAATAGTTGTTATTTGTGGACTGCTACTTGGATGATAGTAGTTTTTTTCTTCTTTTTTCCATTCGTACTTTTCTAACATATAAATTCTATTTAATTGGTATATAAACTTTTGTAATTAACTCATCAGGTGATACTTGATTTAGACAATTCAAATATTCATCAAACATTATTCCAAACCTTAAAGTATAATTTTTATTTCGTTGTATGTGGTTATGGAAATCACCTAAATTTGAATAAAATCCATTTAATGTATAAATGGCATATTTACCAGAGGGTAGATGTATAGTGCCAAAATCTTTTGTTGGATATATTTTTTCTTTTATAGATGCACAAGCATAATATCGACATTGATTATTACTTGTAATATTAGGATTATCAAAACTAATTCCAATAAAGCGGGTATTTGATGTTAGTAGATTGTTGCTGTAAAGGAAATGTATTAGCTTTTCCCATGCATTTTTATACGTTTCTTCTTCCCCATATTTACCGCATATTCGAATATAAACTAAGTCTAATCCTTCAAAATCGTATATTTGAGAAGATAAGTCAAATTTATTATCTTCAATTATTGGCTCATTTAATTGTAATCTTAATTTATTAATATATGCTTTGGGGGATATCTTAAATTGTTTCTTAAAAGCTTTTGAAAATGATTGGGCATTATCATAACCGACCATTGTTGCTAGCTTTTGTAAATGAATTTCTTCTGTTTGCATATACATGACAGCGCGCTCCATTCGTAACCGTGCAACATACGTATATAGAGGTTCATCAAGAGCTAAAGCCATTACACGTAGTAGTTGTCGTTTAGACATATTTACTTTATCAGCTATTACATTTAATTGTAATGGCTGATGTAAATTATAATTTATATAATCAATAACTTGGTTGATTTTTTGTTTATATATGTTTTCAGTACAACTTTTCATCGCTAACAATATAATACACAAATATATGGTATTATTATATAAATTAGATTGTCCAATCTTGCCAAATTTATATTTCAACAGCTCTTATAGCGATATCAAAGTGTTATAGCCATTTTTTATACTAATCAAACATTTGTATTAATATGTTCTATTTTAAAGGTAGATTGATTGGAAAAAAGTTAAAGTGTACGTTTTAAAAAACGTAAGTTGAACAAATTGTACCATCATTTAAAATCTTACTATCCATTAGTTTTAAGTCCCAATTAGGTGTTTCAGGAAAAAGTTTTATACCATTTCCTAATAGTTTAGGTACTGTATAGATTGTAATGCAATTTATTAGCTTAGCTTTTATTAAAGTCGTTATTAAGCTGCCTCCGCCAACTACTAACAAATCTGTTTTATGCTTCAATTTATAAATCTCATCTAGTAGTCCGTTTGTTAAGAATTTTACTCCACAATTTGGTGTTACGTTAGTATTATGATGTGAAACCACAAAAGTTTGCTTGTCTTTGTATGGCCATCCTCCCCAATGCTCAAATATATAGTGGTAGGTATTAGCTCCCATAATTAAAGCATCAGCTATGATATACTGCTTAAAAAGAGTTGCTTTTATATCATTGGGAAGCCATTCTAATTCATTGTCTGATGTAGCTATGAATCCGTCAAGAGATACGGCTATGTGTGCTTTAATCTGTTTCATGTTATTTGGAATTAAACAGTTAAACAATTCGTTTTTACTGTTCGCCAGTATCCAAAAAAGAAGCGTGGTTCTCACACTGCTTCAAAGCGAGGTACTGGCATACCCAAATGAGGAAACAGGCAAGACCACGCTATGACAAAGCATAGCATATCCTGCGCTGAATATCCCCTCATTTTGAAAAGTGCCAGTTTTCGCTTTGGGACGTTCGGCGAACGTATATGTTATATATAAAGACGAAATTCCGGAAAATCCCGTTAAATCGCCGTTATTCTCTTATGTAAGTTTCGCAAAGTTAACAAAATACAATAACATATCCTACTATGAAATAGGAAATATTGTTTTATATTGCATTACATGGGTCAAAGCCCACTTAGTGCAAGGTGCAAGCCTCCTTATATATTAAGGGGCTTGCACCTTGCACTAAAAGTGTAGCAGAGAGCCTTGGAAAATATTTATTATCAATCATTTGGCGTTTAGTTCGAAAAAGATTATCTTTGAACCATGAATTAGTGATGACGGAGGTTGTCAACAAGGGTTCATTAGAGATTTGGCAGTTTTGCTACAAAAATGCTACAGAAAGAAGTCTTGACAAGTGTAAAACTAATTGATATACAGAGTTGAAGCTGAAAGGTTCGAGTTCCCCAGCTTCCGCTTCTATTTTGCAATTTCCTTTTTATATTTGTCTTTACATATTCTTAAGCCCTTAACTTCTTATTGATTTTCGTGCATTTTAAAGAATATCCATTCAATGGAATAGATATTCTTTAAAAAATTAGCGTACCTTTGCGGGGCTAAAAATAATGATAAATGAAACATTACAACGCTTATTTATTCGATTTCGATTACACGCTGGCTGACTCCTCACGGGGAATTGTGATGTGTTTTCGTCGTGTGTTGGAACGCCACCACTATTCGCAAGTAACCGACAATGAGATAAAACGGACTATCGGAAAGACACTTGAAAATTCTTTTTCTATCCTGACGGGGGTTACGGATACCGATACGCTTGCGGCATATAAAAAGGAGTATGTGAAAGAAGCGGATGTGTATATGACGGCAAATACGTTCCTGTTTCCGGAAACTGCAGAGGTGCTGAACGGCTTGAAGAAACGCGGAGCTAAGATAGGTATTATTTCTACCAAATTCCGTTACCGCATCATGGAGTTGTTAAGCAAACATTTTCCGACTGACTTTTTCGACATTATCGTAGGTGGGGAGGATGTGAAAGCTGCCAAGCCTTCGCCCGAAGGGTTGATCTTTGCCATGCAGCGGTTGGGATGTTCGAAAGAAGAGACATTATACATTGGTGACAGTACCGTGGATGCGGAAACGGCACAGGCGGGAGGTACTGATTTTGCCGGTATTCTTCACGGAGCTACCACACGCGAAGAGTTGGAAGCGTATCCGCACACTGTCGTGGCCGACAGCCTGCGTATTTTAATCTGATACTCCCCTATCGCTGGGGTTTCAGTTTTACGATTTCCCCCAATTCGGGCAACAGCACAGACATATCGCGGCGTTTGGCTTCGGCGGCAAACACATGAGGTGGGTCGAACAAAGGCTCGTCCGACAAGTCAAACGTCCCGTAATGCATCGGTATCGTGATGTACGCATTCATCTCGGAGGAAGCCGTCAATGCATCGTAAGGCGAAATATGATTGGGTTTCATAAACCACCGGGGCTTATAGGCACCGATACCTATCATGCAATAATCAATATGGGGAAATAACTCCGGAAGTTCCTGAAAATGGCGGGCATAACCTGTGTCTCCGCTATTGTAGATGGTTATGCCGTCTGCCTGAATCATAAAGGCTCCCCATAAACGTTCGCCGCCATCGCTTACGCCGCGCTTGCTCCAATGTTGCGCCGGCAAAAATGTCAACGTTACTCCGTCGTTCTGATATTGCTGATACCATGCCGCTTCGATTGTTTTCAGTTGAGGGAACCAGCTTTGTATCAGTTCGCCCGTGCCTAATCCGCAAAACAGTTTCATCTGCGGATTATCGGCAACCAAACGCGCTACGCTCGGTTTGTCAAGATGGTCGAAATGGTCATGACTGATAAGCAAGTAATCGATATGCTGAAAAATCGAAGGATTGGCCGGCAGCATACTTCTGCGCTTGACAAAAGGAATGTTTCCGTACACCGGGTCAATCATAAACCGCTTGCCACCCAACTGGAGGAAAAAAGAGTTATGCCCCAACCAGATTAGCGAATTGCCTACCACTCCGTCAAGCGAACGCAAGAAGTTTACTTTCGGATTCCATTTTATCGTGCGTTTTTCTTTGCGCTGCGGATTAGGAGAGAGACGCCACTTAAGCACACTTCCCATCCCCGGCCGCCAACGGTGCTGCCGGTTAAAAAATTTACCATTAGCCACCGGGTTTCCTCGCCAACGGGGATTCACCGTAGCCAGATGATTATTTCGCCGGAATGTGATTCGCTCTCCCATATACTCTCCTTCTTCGGTGTTTACAATCGCTTACATCATGCCATATAAGCGGTATTATTTTTCCAATAAATCTTTCAGAAAGGCATCGAGTTCTTCGTCTAAGCCTTTCAGCAACTCTCCGCTTAATAACAAGGTATCCTCATCGTCGATAAGCAGCAAGTCGGCAACCGTCTCTTTTTCGTCGTCGACCAATACAAAAGAGTATGGCTTTAACAGATTGAGATTATCAAAAATCCCCTCTTCTTTTAATGCCGTAAGTTCAGAATGTAACAATCCTTCTACTTCGGTGTAAAAATCATTACTGTCATCGTCCACCCATTCGTCAATAATTGTACGTGCCAGTTCTTCATCATCGTCATTAAAAATAACTAACTCGCCCGTTTCTTGTTTGGGTTGCAAGTGGATGTCGGTAATCGTTGAATTTTCCTCTTTCGCACCATATCTTGCCACGGCTTCTTTTACACAAGAAGCTATCGCCGCGTGCGACTGTTCGCTAATTTTCATAGGCATTCATTATTTATACCTCAAATGTACAAAAAAATTCAGTCATGCAAACGATATTGTTCTTTTTTGTGCAGCGCAGGCAGAAAAAAGACGAATAGCCTTTCTCTTACCGGAGAAGTCTTAAAAACGCCCCATCTGCAAGTTTAATTTGGGCAAATCGAGTTTTTTCTTTTGTAATGCTTCTTCATAATAAGCTATAACCTGCCTATCTTCCGAGCCAGAACCTACCAGTTGTTTTGCTTTGCCTAACCACTCGATGGCTTGGTCTATATCGCCTTCCATTTCGAACGACAGGGCGATATTGAACGCGGCTTTCATCTTCGCGCTTCCTTTCTTCCGATTATCATAAAGCTGTTGCCACAGTCTGCGTGCTTCTTTCCAGTCGTTCTCACGCAAACAGATTACGGCATCACGCATTTCAACGCTGCCTCCCGTGTAATACAGGCGTGTAACCTGTCCCCAGTGAGGAATCAGATAAGGCACTAACGTTGTCATGGCGTCCATCGTCCCGTCGGTTACAATTCGCTTGTCCGACAAATCGGGCGTGATGTCCCAGTACAGACTGTCGGTTTTACTTACCACAGCCATCGGTTTACTACGCGAAGGGATGTAAATTTTTATCAACGGAGTGGTTTTCAGTTCCACAGCCTCGAAAGGCATCGGCAATTCGGGATAAAAGACTTCGCGTCTGTTGGTCTGCAACAACACACGTTCCACCGAAAAAATCATATCTGCTCCTAACGACGAAGCAAGTGATTCTACCTCGGCTTGCGTGAGTGTGGAATAATCGGACGGAAGCTCGTCTTTTGCCCGCAGAGCCGAATCGCAAATTATCACCTGATTAAAATAACGGCTATCCGCCAGCGCTTCTGCCAAAGTTTCGGCTGCCACTTTTCCGTCGCCCTCCAGCAAGCCAATGGTCAGCAAATCGTCTTTAGGGGTAGGGATTTCTGCCATATTGTTGACTACAGCTACGTTTTTCACCTGATCCGGATAAGTGATGTCTGCCGGATAAAGCTGATCAAAAGTAAAACTCTGCATAGAGCCACAAGCTGTAAAAACGCTGGTCGCTGCTAACAGTAACAGCGGGAAAATATGCTTCTTCATAATCATGCTTCTTTATTATAAGATAGAGAGACAAAAATACGATTTTCCACGAAAAGAATACGTTAAAAATTGAGAACTGCCTCTGAAAAAACAAATTTAAATATAAATCGGTTACACAAATGCCTGTTTTCGTTACATTTAACTCGGTCATGCAAGCCTGAAAAACGCTACCCATAGGACTGCTGTGTCTTACGAATAGAACAGGGAGGTTTATCCGTATGAACCGGTCAACACTACCCGTAGCGTTTTTTTTCGGAACAAACCGCCATAAAAAAAGAGGATGGACACCGAGCGGTTTGTTGTCCATCCTCCTATATCAGCTAAAATCAATAATGATTTCAGGAAAGTGTTCTGAAACTGTTTCTAAGTTTAAGAGCCTGTTTATGCGTTCTTACCGTGACAGTTTTTATACTTCAGTCCGCTGCCGCAAGGACAAGGATCGTTACGTCCAACGGTTTTTTCAGAACGAATCGGTTCCTGTTTCTGTTTTTCGCGCGTATCTTGCTGTGCGGCCGCCTGCTGATTCGGGTCGTTCAAATCTTGCTTTTCTTCCTTGTACTGCTGGCGGGGAGCGGGCTGTTCGGGAGCAGCCTCACGCACCTGACGAGGTTCTTGCACCGGTATTTGTCCGCGCATCAATACAGAAACGGTATTGTTGTTAATCTTGTCTACCATGTTACGGAACAGGTTGACAGACTCTAACTTGAATATCAACAGCGGGTCTTTCTGTTCGTAGCTAGCGTTCTGAACAGAATGTTTCAGTTCATCTAACTCGCGCAGGTTTTCTTTCCAAGCGTCGTCGATAGTATGAAGCAAGATTGCTTTTTCGAACGCCTTAACGATTTCTTTCGATTCGGTTTCGTATGCAGCCTTCAGGTTGACAGAGATGTTATACATACGCTTGCCATCGGTAATCGGTATCATGATGTTTTCGTACAAGTTTCCTTGCGTTTCGTACACCTGTTTGATAACCGGATTAGCTATCTGCGCCATGCGTTCGGTTTTACGCTTAAACAGCGCCATTGCTTCTTGGAATGTTTTTTCTGCCAAATCGTCTTTCTTAGCCGAATGGAATTCTTCTTCGGTGAACGGTGTTTCCATTGCGAGCGTATGGAAGATTTCGCGCTGGGCATCCTCATAGGTAGGTTGCTCAAGAGCGTTGGCACAACGGTTCCATATCATTTCCACGATATCCATGCCGATACGCTCACCCATCAGTGCGTGACGGCGTTTGGTATAAATAACCGTACGCTGTTTGTTCATCACGTCATCGTATTCCAACAAACGTTTACGGATACCGAAGTTGTTTTCTTCCACCTTCTTCTGTGCACGTTCGATGGAGTTGGATATCATCTTATGTTCAATCATCTCTCCTTCTTTGAATCCGAGCTTATCCATCACGCTGGCAATGCGGTCGGAAGAGAACAGACGCATCAAATCGTCTTCCAGTGATACGAAGAACACAGATGAACCGGGGTCGCCCTGACGTCCGGCACGACCACGCAACTGGCGGTCGACACGGCGCGACTCGTGACGTTCCGTACCGATAATTGCCAAACCTCCGGCAGCTTTTACTTCAGGGCTCAGCTTGATATCCGTACCACGACCCGCCATGTTGGTAGCGATAGTCACCGTACTGCTCTGACCTGCTTTTGCTACGATTTCGGCTTCTTTCTGGTGGAGTTTCGCATTCAATACGTTATGCGGAATCTTACGCAGGGTAAGCATCTTACTCAACATTTCGGAGATTTCGACCGAAGTAGTACCAACCAGTACCGGACGGCCTGCCTGTACCATCTTTTCGATTTCCTCGATTACAGCTTTATATTTTTCGCGTTTGGTTTTGTAGACACGGTCGTTCATGTCGATACGGGCTATCGGACGGTTAGTCGGGATAACCACCACATCGAGTTTATAAATGTCCCAGAACTCTCCGGCTTCCGTTTCTGCCGTACCGGTCATACCAGACAACTTATGATACATACGGAAGTAGTTCTGAAGGGTAATCGTAGCAAACGTTTGTGTAGCAGCTTCTACCTTCACGCCTTCTTTTGCTTCCACTGCCTGATGCAATCCGTCGCTCCAGCGGCGTCCGTCCATGATACGGCCCGTCTGCTCGTCGACAATCTTAACCTGTCCGTCCATCACCACATAATCGGTATCTTTTTCGAACATGGTATATGCCTTCAGCAGCTGGTTAATCGTATGCACACGTTCCGACTTGATGGCGTAGTTAGTCAGCAGTTCGTCTTTCTTAGCCAAACGTTCTTCTTCGCTCAAATCCTTACGGTTTTCCAGTTCAGAGAGTTGAGCAGTAATATCGGGCAGCACAAACAGCGTCGGGTCTTGCGAATTACCGGTAATCAAGTCGATACCCTTATCGGTAAGTTCCACGCTCTTCAGTTTTTCATCGATAACAAAGAAAAGCGGTTCTACGGCTTCGGGCATACGCTTGTTGTTCTGCTCCATGTAGATTTCTTCAGTCTTGAGCATACCCGCCTTAATACCCGGTTCGCTAAGGAACTTGATAAGGGGTTTGTTTTTAGGCAATGCCTTGTGGCTGCGGAACAATGCCAAGAAACCGGCTTCCACGTCTTCTTTCTTATCAGAAGCAATCAGGCGTTTTGCATCGGCAAGATATTGTGTTGCCAAACGGTGCTGAGCCTCAACCAAGCGTTCTACCAGCGGACGCAACACTTCAAACAGTTGCTGGTCGCCTTTAGGTACGGGACCTGAAATAATCAGCGGAGTACGGGCATCGTCAATCAACACCGAGTCCACCTCATCGACTATGGCGTAGTTATGCTTGCGCTGTACCAAATCGCGCGGGCTGACTGCCATATTGTCACGCAGGTAATCGAAGCCGAATTCGTTGTTAGTACCAAAGGTAATATCAGCCATGTATGCCTGACGGCGTGCTTCCGAGTTAGGCTGATGCTTGTCAATACAATCCACACGCAAACCGTGGAACATATAAAGCGGTCCCATCCATTCCGAGTCACGTTTCGCCAAGTAATCGTTGACGGTTACCACATGCACACCGTTTCCGGTCAGGGCATTCAGGAATACGGGAAGCGTAGCCACCAATGTCTTACCTTCACCGGTTGCCATTTCTGCGATTTTCCCCTGATGCAGAACCACACCACCGAACAACTGCACATCGTAATGCACCATGTTCCATACCGTATCGTTTCCGCCTGCTTTCCAGTGGTTTTTCCAGATGGCTTTATCGCCTTCTATGCTTACGAAGTCTTTTCCCTGAGCCGCCAGTTCACGGTCGAAATCGGTTGCCGTTACTTCAATGGTTTCATTTTGCGAGAAACGGCGTGCCGTATCTTTCACAATCGAGAAGGCTACCGGCAATACGTCGTTCAGCGCTTTCTCATATTTGTCGAGCACGTCTTTCTCTAACTTGTCTATCTGAGAGAAGATACCTTCGCGCTGTTCCAAGTCGGTCGACTCAATGGTAGCTTTCAGTTCTTCTATTTTTTTTGTTTCCTCGGCAGCAGAATCTTTAATATACTTCTTTAATTCTTCTGTCTTTGCACGCAGTTCGTCATTGCTAAGTTTCTCTATTTCCGGATAAGCCTGCTTTATTTTTTCTACCCACGGCTGAATTTCTTTCATATCACGGGTGGCTTTATTTCCGAACAGCTTGCTTATAAATTCATTAAATCCCATTTGTATTTATTGTTTTTGTTTTACTTAATTAATTTATTTCCTCTTATTTCCGAATGTCGAGCAGCGGTGCTGCTTCGCTGGCGTTGGGCGCCCGGATGCGCATGTAGTGGGCTACCGTGGGGGCGATGGTTGCCATTTTTACCGGAGCATACAATATCTCCGGCTTTACGTTATAGCCCATGAAAATAAGCGGAACAGAAGCGTAAGCCTCGCGAACCACCTGCGATATCTGCGGATAATCGTTGATAACCGTCCATCCGGGCATTACTTCGATGTAGAGGTCGCCCGAACAATCGCGGCTGAACGAATTGCGTATCTTGTCAATCTTCGGAGTCCATGCCCCCAACAGCAGGCGCTGCGAGGTATAAGCATCGCGAACACCGCTCATCTGGACGACAAACTCCGCCGAACGGTTCATTATCTCCGTCAGATTCAGCTTTTTGTCTTCTATCAGTTTATGGTTAAGGTAAATTTGCCGGTCGTAATAAGTTTCCACGTACTGCCCGTTGCCGTAAATTGCCATCAGGTACATGTTCAGCAGGGCGGCACAACGCTTGATGTGGAATTCTCCTCCCGGAATCCGGTATTGCGAAGGGTCGGCAGGCTCGGTATCGGTATAGCCCGTAGAGGTGACAAAAAACAGCGTGTTTGCCAAACCTACCTTGCGGTCTATCATATCGAGAAGGTCACCCAGACTGTTGTCAAGCCGCACGTAAGCGTCTTGAATCTCCATTGCATATTCCGAATTGGGCTTATGGTCGTAATTCCCGGCGTAGTAAGAAAGTGTCAATAAGTCGGGCACGTTGTCTTTTCCCATCGGAGTAGCCGTCAGACAAGCATTTACCAGCCGGTTGACTTCATCGTTTACATACGGGCTGGTTTTAAACTTCCGGTACTTTTCCGCCCGCTCGTCGAAGAAGTTATGTTTAAACGTTACCTGCTTGCTGTTCGAAGTAACATAGCGGTAGGCGGTAACTACGTGATAAGGCTGCCACTCCAGCGTACCGATACGGAAGTCCAGCCCCTCGCGGTCGTTATAATCCGTCACCCATTGGGGAAACGTACCGTAATAGGTGGTTCCGCTCCATTTGCCGGTATCGTCGTTAATCCAGAATGCTCCTTTTGCAGCGTGTCCTGCGGCAAGAATCGCCATTTCGCGTGTGGGAGCTATTGAGTAAACTTCCGCTTCTCCCCCACTTGCCACCATCAGCTCGTCGGACAGCGTAGATACTTGCAGGCGTTTCGGCGAAGAATATTCCTGAGTATAAACGCCCATGAAATCGCGGTCTTCCACGCACTCCACAAGGCGCAGAGAGTTTCGGTCCATCCATCGGGTTCCCACCACCCCATTATAATAAGGTGTAGTACCTGTATACACGGATGCCGTCGCCGATGAACGGTCAATGTTTATAAAGTCGTATTCTGCATTACAGTAAACGCGCCCTTCTTTCATCAGCCGCTTAAAGCCGCGCTCGCCGTAAAGCGCGGAAAACGCTTCGATGTAATCGGCACGCAACTGGTCGATGGTCAGCCCCACCACCAGCCTCGGTGCGCCCGGAGCGGTTTGCGCCTGAAGCCCCGTAATAACAAATACCGTAATTAAAGATGTCAGTATGCGTTCTTTCATTCTTTTTTATTCCAAACTAAAACATGGCTCGCTGTATTTACCAGCAAACTGAGTGCCAAAGGTAATACTGTTAAATTAAATTCTTGCGGCGAAAAGGGGAATATAGCTATAAAAAGTGTTAAATAGACGATATTCACCACGTGGTACCTGTCTTTTTTGCGTTTTATGTCGCAATAAACCATCCGGGGGAGGTATAAAAGCGGGAGGGGATTGAATAGTATCAAAAGCCAGTTTGAGCCGACCGTAGGGTGTGACGACACGAAGAAAAGGAAAGCCACGATACATCCTGCCAATCCTTGTGCGCCGTACAGCAGGATATCCCATCCCCAAAGAATCCGTTTCCGCCGCCACTGCCACCAAGCCACCAAAGCGTTTAACGCCAAAAACAGTGAAGCACCCATCAGAGGGGTCAGGGGGAAACCCGGCACGGATTCCGGCTCTACGTCGACTATCTTTGTCTCTTTAGCCACTAACGGACGCTTGGTTCCGTCTTCATTTACGATGTATGCCTCCGATGCGAAATAGCGCATGTAGAAGGGGGCGAACATCTGCAAGCGATTGTCAATCGGGCGGTCGGCTTCCGCTCCCAAACAAAGGTCGATGCCGAACTCATCCCACGGGGATTGCGCCGTAAACTCATGGACGATGCTGCGGAAAGACTTTTCCGGCAAGCCTTCGGGATAAACCACTTTGCCGTGTATGCTTTTTTCTATTTGATCGCGTGCGCGCGTGGTACAATTATCATAGAAATAATTATAACGGTAGATGCGGTTTTCAGGGCGGTAGTTTTCTTCTAAAAGCCCCAACAGGGTCTCTTTTTCGGCGGCGGTCAGGTTCAGTTCCTGCTGGTACACCGCCGAGCCTCGCAGGGCATATTCCGTTTCAAAGTATGTATAAGGCGTAATGCCCAACTGGTAGTCGGTCTCTCCCTTCACGAAGCGGTAAACAAAATTGGGGGTATTGAAGCTGAACATGCCGTAATTGAACACCACATCCGTTCCGCGCGTAACGTTCTGATAGCGCAGCGCCGTATGCCCGAAAAGTTCATAAATCTCGCTTCCGGGCGCACACGTAAGCAGGCTGAAGCGGATGCTGTCGCGCTGTTGGGCACGGAGCGGCGCCAGCGTTACGAATACCGCCAGTAAACCGATGATGAGTTTTATCGTGTTCCGAACAATCATATTATTCATTTCATTGCTTTGAGCGCACAAAAATACAGCTATTTATCCTATCGCCGAAACAAATGGAGATTTATTTTCCGCACACCCGTTTTTTGACATGCTGAGGACAGATTCGGTATGCCGGAATTTGGGGTAAAAACGCTACCGCATGTGTTCACTTACTCATCCGCATAAGTTACCTTACGCTACCGCATAAACCGGTCAACGTATGCGGTTGCGTTTCGGGCGCATATTTCTGCCGTTTTTTTCTTGATTTTTTTGTAAGAAAAGCCGACATTCCTAATTCTTTTCAGAATCACTGCCGACTTTTGTGATAGAAAAACAAACAAAGTATTTAATAACCCTTTAAATTATAGCCTTATGAAAAAGTTAGCATTATTATTAGTAGGTGTTTTGGTTTCCATGCAATTGATGTTTGCCGACAGCGAAAAGCCGATTGCGTTTGAACAGCTTCCGCAAGCAGCGCAAACTTTCGTAAAAAAGAACTTCCCGGATGCAAAGGTGGCATTTGTGAAACAGGAGACCGATTTCCTGAAAAAATCGTACGACCTTGTATTTATCAACGGCGACAAATTAGAATTTGACAGCGACGGAAACTGGAAAGAAATCAAATGCCGCACGCTTACCGTACCAGCTTCTGCCATCCCCGCCGGAATCAACAAGTTTGTTACAGAAAATTATCCCGATGCAAAAGTGGTACACATCGAAAAAGACCGTTACGAATACGAAGTGAAGCTGTCTAACTTCTGGGAAATCAAGTTCGACCTCAAATGCAATGTTATCGACTTAGACCGAGACAACGATTAGTTTCTTAACCACTGTTTGATTAAACCGACGTAAGCCATCGGCTGTTCCGCCCTACCGGAGCAGCCGATTTTTGCATATTCCGCAAAGCCACGCACTGCCGCAAACATTCCCTGCTTTTGCTTTGAAATGTTTACAAATTTTCTTAACTTGCGACTGGAATCCTAAAGTACTACGTTATGAAGAAAATCTATTTTTTAATCCTATCAGTGTTTGTCGGTTTCCTTTTTATGCAAAGCTGCAAAGAAGACGAAACTATAGACGGTTGTGAATTTATAAACTACACTTTTTATGTTGAATTTGTAAACAGCGAAGGATATCCCGTTGTTACTAAAACTATGGAACCGACAGACTTCTCAATAAAATGTATCAAACCGCTACAAGAATATAAAAATTTCTGGTATACAACTGTTTTTCAAGGGGAAGACAGGCGTTACTATACTCGATTTAACCATTCAATAGAAGAACATTTAGACGATAACCGCAACTTCAAATTCGAGGTAAGCTGTGAGCTGTGGAAAGAACCCGTTGTTTTCGATACCGCATGGATTCTGGAAGAGGGAGAAGACTACAAAGAAACCCAACTGAAAACCATTACCGTTAATGATGTAGAACTTGAAGCCACTCCTGCCGAAGAATACGCGAAAGAAGACAGAAATCCGCTATTCACCCATCAACCTACCATAAGATTGGTAAGAGTGGTGGTAGACCAGCAACCGTAAACCCCCACTTTGTAGGCGTCCGTCATTCAGTCGGCGAACGCCTACAAACGCAAATACAACTCGTCTCCCTCGCCCCCTCTACAAGAAAAATTCATCTGTTTCTCCCTATATTCAATATACTTTTACTATTTTTGGACGCACAAACGAATTATTAATTATCAAAAATAGTAAACCTGCAAAATGAAAGAAGAACTTGAAAAACCGACGGGACTGCCCGATAATGCGTTCCGTCCGCTTAAACCGGGAGAGAAATACGAACCGCTGATGTCGCCCGGTAAAACTTATCCCGAAGTAACGTTGTGGTCGGTTACGTGGGGCATCATCATGGCGGTTATCTTTTCTGCCGCCGCTGCTTATTTAGGATTGAAGGTAGGACAGGTGTTCGAAGCCGCCATCCCTATCGCCATCATCGCGGTAGGCGTATCGAGCGCAACTAAACGCAAAGGCGCGCTGGGCGAAAACGTAATGATTCAGTCCATCGGAGCTTGTTCGGGAGTTATCGTAGCGGGAGCCATCTTTACCTTGCCCGCCCTTTATATTCTTCAAGAGAAATATCCCGAAATGACGGTTAACTTCATGCAGATGTTCATCAGTTCGCTGCTGGGTGGCGTATTGGGCATCTTGTTCCTCATACCGTTCCGCAAATATTTCGTTAAAGAGAAACACGGCGAATATCCTTTCCCCGAAGCTACGGCAAGCACACAGGTATTGGTATCGGGCGAGAAAGGCGGCGACCAAGCAAAGCCATTGCTGCTGGCGGGACTCATCGGAGGACTGTACGACTTCATAGCCGGAACGTTCGGATGGTGGAACGAGAACTTTACGAGCCGTGTGTGCGGCTGGGGCGAAACCATAGCCGACAAAGCGAAATTAGTATTTAAAATCAATACCGGAGCTGCCGTTTTGGGATTGGGCTACATCGTGGGACTGAAGTATGCCGCCATCATCTGTGCCGGTTCGCTCGCCGTATGGTGGATTATCGTTCCGGGCATGTCACTGTTCTGGGGCGACCAAGTATTGAACGCATGGAACCCTGAAATCACCACTGCCGTAGGAGCCATGTCGCCTGAAGCCATTTTCAGCGAATATGCCAAAAGCATCGGTATAGGTGGTATCGCAATGGCAGGCATCATCGGTATCGTACGTTCGTGGGGAATTATTAAAAGCGCGGTAAGCCTCGCAGCGAAAGAAATGGGAGGAAAGAAAGCAGAAGAAAACGTAGAGCGCACGCAGAAAGACATTCCGATGAAGATTATCGCTTTCGGGTCAATCTTTACCCTGCTATTAGTGTTGCTGTTCTTCTACTTCGATGTGATGCAAGGCAATATCCTCCACACCGTGGTAGCCATCCTGCTGGTAGCAGGAATCGCTTTCCTGTTTACCACCGTGGCTGCCAATGCAATCGCCATCGTAGGAACAAATCCCGTATCGGGCATGACGCTGATGACGCTTATCTTAGCTTCGGTAATCATGGTGGCAGTAGGACTGAACGGTGCGACGGGTATGGTGGCGGCACTCGTAATGGGTGGTGTGGTTTGTACGGCGCTCTCAATGGCGGGAGGATTCATTACCGACCTGAAAATCGGATACTGGTTAGGAAGCACTCCCAAGAAACAAGAGAGTTGGAAATTCCTCGGCACATTGGTGTCGGCAGCTACCGTAGGCGGCGTTATCATGGTGTTGAACGACTCTTACGGATTTACGAGCGGACAATTAGCGGCTCCGCAAGCCAATGCAATGGCGGCGGTTATCGACCCGCTGATGAACGGTGTAGGCGCTCCGTGGCTGCTGTACGGCATCGGCGCACTGCTGGCTCTCGTACTGACATTCTGTAAAGTACCCGCACTGGCATTTGCGCTGGGAATGTTTATCCCGCTGGAACTGAACCTGCCGTTACTGGTAGGAGGAGCTGTAAACTGGTATGTGACGACACGCAGCAAAGACGAAGCCGTAAACAACGCCCGCGGGGAAAAAGGAACGCTGCTGGCATCGGGATTCATAGCCGGCGGTGCACTGATGGGTGTGGTGAGTGCCATCATGCGTTATTGCGACATCAACTTCGTCAACGAAACATGGCTTGACAACCCGATGAGCGAAGCCGTTTCACTCGTTGTCTACATCCTGCTTATTACCTTCCTCGTAAAAGCAAGCATGAAACTGAAGAAATAAAAAAAAAGACTAATCCTTTGTCATTCAAAAGAAAAGTCTTACCTTTGCACCCGCCATTACGAGCTAATGGCATAATTCAAATCATTAACATTAAAATTTAACGTTTAAGAAATGGCAACTAAAATCAGATTACAAAGACGCGGACGCAAAGGTTATGCGTTCTATTCTATTGTTATTGCGGATTCAAGAGCACCACGTGATGGTCGGTTTACTGAAAAAATTGGTACTTACAACCCGAATACCAATCCTGCCACAGTAGATTTGAATTTTGAACGCGCATATTACTGGGTAATGGTAGGTGCGCAACCTACTGACACAGTACGCAACATCCTTTCTCGCGAAGGTGTTTACATGAAGAAACACTTGATGGGCGGTGTTGCTAAAGGTGCATTCGACGAAGCTACGGCTGAAGCACGCTTCAACGCTTGGAAAGAAAACAAACAAGCCGGTTTGGAAGCATTGAGAGCTAAAGAAATGGAAGCTAAGAAAGCTGAAGAAAAAGCTCGCTTGGAAGCTGAAAAGAAAGTAAACGAAGAAATCGCTAAGAAAGTAGCTGAAAAGAAAGCTGCCGAAGCTGCTGCTAAGGCTGAAGCTGAAGCTGCTGCAAACGCAGAAGCTCCCGCTGAAGAAGCTACTGAAGCTCCGGCTGAAGCATAATTCTTCTTACAAGAAAACAGGAATGGCTGTCTCTATCAAGAGGCGGCCATTTTTGCGTTAAAGAGGTTGCCGAAAAGGTCGATTATCGATGAAGTGAGCTAATTTACAACGAGTTCATTTTAAACCTTTTACACCTTATCCGAGAGCTTTAAAAACGCAAGCGGTAGAACTGCCTCGTCTTACGAATAGAAATGGGCAACGCATCCGTTAGAACCGGGCAACACTAACGGTTGCGTTTTGCGGGATATTCCGACAAGGAAATTCCCCCTCCGTACTTTCGCCAAACAGTTTCTTCTAAATTCAACACAAAAAGCCCGTCAAAACTTACACATATTTCCCCAACAACGAGAATCCACCGAAAAAAAACAGGCTGATAAAGCGTATAAAAACCGTACACAGAAACGTTTTTTTCATCTGTATTACGGGATGATTACATTTTGTAATTATTGTTACCCGCCTATTTTCCAAAGAAATACGAACATCAATAAAAGAATTTTGCTCACTCTGCATTACAAAAAGGTTAATATTCTACCGATTTATTTGTTAAAATAAAACCTAATATACGCTGTATTGAAAAAAATACTTAATTTTGCATCAAAAGAAACAAAAATCAATGAAAACCCGCAAGGGGAATAACGAAAACTACTATTGACTAAAGCGAACTATAACAACTTTAAGAAAACAGAGAGACTAAGTATCATTTAATCAAACCTTTATGATGAATCAATCTAAATTCTTGATGGCGGCAGTGGCATCTGCAATGACAATATGTGCCAGCGCCCAAGTGACAACTTCCGCAGTCAGCGGACAAGTTATCGACGAGAACCAAGAACCGGTAATCGGCGCTACAGTGGTAGCTGTTCACGAACCATCCGGTACTATGTATGGAGCGGTAACTAACATCGACGGACGATATACCATTCAAGGTATGCGTACCGGAGGTCCATACAAAATCGAGATTACTTACGTCGGTTATAAGAAATCAGCTTATACCGGACTTTACCTCGAACTGGGTAACACATTGAGCCTGAACGCTACAATGGAACCAAGCAGCGAACTGCTGGACGAAGTGGTAGTAGTTGCTGACGCAAGACCTAACGCCGGAGCTTCTCAAAACTTCTCAACTCAACGCATCGAAAACACCCCGACGGTAGACCGTAACGTGTATGACATCGTAAAGAACATGCCGATGGCTATGACTTCTAAAAACGGCGGTATCACGTTTGCAGGTTCAAACAACCGTTATAACAGCTTCCAAATCGACGGTACGGTAAGTAACGACGTATTCGGTCTGGCAGCTTCGGGTACGAACGGAGGACAGACAGGAGCCAACCCGATTTCAATGGACGCCATTCAGGAAATTCAAGTTGTAGTAGCTCCGTTCGACGTTCGCCAGAGCGGATTTACAGGAGGAGGTATCAACGCCATCACCAAGCAGGGTACGAACACCACACACGGTTCGGCTTATACTTACTTCAACAACCAAAACATGTATGGCAAGTACAGCGCCATCCGCGATTACGCCAAGTCGCCCATGGCTCAGCAATACACCCGTACGTTTGGTGGAACATTGGGTGGTGCCATCATCAAAGACAAATTGTTCTACTTCGTAAGTGCAGAAGGCAAGAAAGAATCTTATCCGTCAAGCGTTTATCCGGGATATACCAGCAATTACATTACTTCGGATGTAGCCCAGCAAATAGCTGACCAATACAATAAACTAACTGGATTTAACGAAGCCTATGCACAGCGTAACGTAGACCAAAAATCATTCGGATTATTAGCCCGTATCGACTGGAATATCAACCAAGACCACAAATTGGCTATCCGTTACCAGCATAATAATTCTTACGATGACAACTACGGCCCAAGTGCTTATTCATATACATTTAACAATAGCGGCTACCGTATGAATAACAAAACCAACTCTATCGTAGCCGAATTAAACTCACACTTAGGAGAAAACTTATACAATGAATTCCGTGCTTCGGCAAGTTTCATTCGTGACCACCGCGATGTCGCTTATCAAGGACCTACGGTACAAATTAAAAACATCCTTGCAGCCGACGGAATAACACGTATCACGGCTAACATCGGTACAGAATATTCTTCAGGAGCTAACTATTTGAATCAAGACATCTATACCTTTGAAGATAACCTGTCATGGTATTTGGGAAAACATACATTGACATTCGGTACACATAACGAAATATACCGTATGAAGAACTTGTTTATCCAAGCTGTAAACGGTTCATGGTACTACAATTCTTTAGATGAGTTCTTGAATGACGAACCTTATCAATTCCAGTATAAATATACCGATCCGGAACTGACCGGAGGCGACACTCGCTGGGCACCTGCCATGAAAGCCGGACAATTCGGTTTCTATGCCCAAGATAAATGGGACATAAATAACAATTTCAACTTGACTTACGGTTTACGTATTGATATTCCGGTTATATTCAATAATCCGACTGAAAACCCAACTTTCAACCAATACGCAGAACAACATAACTTCGGAGTGCGCGTAGGCGAAAACCCGAGTGCAAAAGTTTTGTTTTCTCCGCGTGTAGGTTTCCGCTGGTATCTCAACGATTCTCATGACACCCTGTTGCGCGGTGGTTTAGGAATCTTCACCGGTCGTGTTCCGTTTGTATGGTTGTCAAATTCATTCAACAATACCGGTATGGAAAGCAAAGGTACCACCATCGGTAACAAAGAAGGAAACAACTGGCTGAACGATGCACCGAAATTGGGACAATACGCCCATGACCCGATGGCAGCAGCCAACTCACAGCAAGGTTCTGCTTCCCGTCCAGACATCGTAACCGTAGACAAAGATTTCAAATATCCGCAAGTATTCCGTGCTAACCTTGCATTGGAACAACGTTTACCGGGCGATGTAAAATTAACATTAGAAGGTATTTACTCAAAAACGATGAACAACGTATTCTTTGAAAACCTTGCCATCAGCAATAACGGTGAAAAAGTATATGTAGTTCCCGGTGTAGAAGCTTCATCTGCTCCGTTCTATAGCAACGAAAAAAGCGACTATTATAGCATCATCAATTTGAAGAATACTAACAAAGGATATACTTACGCTATCTCTGCTATGTTAGAAAAGAGCTTCAACTTTGGTCTTGACTTGTCGGCTTCTTATACATTCGGACATGCCAAATCAGTTAACGATGGAACAAGTTCGGTTGCTTATTCTAACTGGAAATACAATTACTCGCGTGATACGAACTCAGGAAACGAACTTGGATTCTCTAAATTCGACGTTCCTCACCGCGTAATGGTACAGGCTTCTTATACCAGCCCGAAATACTGGAACGGATGGATGAGTTCTACTATTGCCGTTATATACAACGGGTTCTCAGGAAGCCGTTACAGCTTAACCATGAATGAAGTACCTGACTTTAACGGAGATGGCAATGGGGGAAACACATTGCTTTATATTCCGACCGATTCTGAAATTGACAAGATGATCTTTACTGATGTCAATAAAGACGGTAAACCATTATCGATGACTGCTGAAGAAAGCCGCGAAGCATTTAAACAATGGATTGAAAACGACAGTTATGCAAAGAACCACCGCGGACAATATGCTGAACGTAACTCCAATCTAAGCCGCTGGGAACATGAAATTGACCTTCACTTCGCCCAAACAATTTACAACGTTCAAGGTGTAGGCAAGCTGGAATTTACGTTTGACATCATTAACTTTGCCAATATGCTGAATAAGAAATGGGGAGCAAGCTACAGTTCGGCTTATAACCTCTCTCCGCTGTCAGTAGAATATATGACTACTACTAACGACGGAATTAAAACGGCAGCTTACTCTTATAACAGAGCTGAAATTGAAAAGAGCGATGTATCTTCTCGCTGGCACGCTCAAGTTGGTGTAAGACTGACATTCTAATCTTTATTTGATATCTCATTTTTACAATCAGGCACGGATTGCACCGGGTACACCTCAACAGACAAATGTGTTACCGATGCAGTTCGTGCCTGAAACATTTAAATACCTCATCAGTTATGAAAAGACCCCTTTTATTGCTTACTCTGCTTCTGCTGCTTTCACCCCTCGCAGCCGGAAACAAGCATTATACAGTTATCGTGTCGCTCGACGGATTCCGATGGGATTACGTCAAGATGTATCACACACCGTTCTTCGACCGCATGGCGGCAGAGGGCGTACAGGCTGTTATGACTCCCTCGTTTCCTTCGAAGACATTTCCTAACCACTACACGCTTGCCACCGGGCTTTATCCCGACCACCACGGCATCGTGGCCAACTCGTTTTGGCATCCCGAAAAAAAGAAGTTATATTCGATGAGTGATTCCGAGACCCGAAACGATGCTTCTTTTTACGGGGGAGAACCTATCTGGATTACAGCACAACGGCAAGGGGTGAAAACCGGAAATGTGTATTGGGTAGGTTCGGACATTGCTGTCAAAGGACAATATCCTACATACTATGAAGTGTATGCTCATACACCGCGCCTGAACTACGCGGAACGTGTGGCAAAGGTTTTGGAATTGCTAAAGAAACCGGAGACAGACCGTCCGCAACTCATTATGGCGTATTTCGAAGACCCTGACCACTACGGACATTCATTCAGTCCTCACAGTGCCGAAACGCGCCAATGTATCACCGAACTTGATGCGCTGATGAAGCAACTGTGGGAGGGTATTCAAACGCTTCCATTCGGCAAAGATGTCAATCTGATTGTTACTTCCGACCACGGCATGGCTACTGTAAGTCCCGACCGCTGTGTATCCGTCACCCAACGTTTAAAGCCCGAATGGTATAAGCGCATAGAAGGTAATCTGCCTGCCCAGATTTATGCTGAGGAGAAATATCATGACTCCATCTATCAGGCATTACAAGGGTTAGACCACGTACGGGTATGGAAAAAAAGCGAGATTCCTGCTTACTTGCATTACGGAACGAATCCTTCGGTGGGAGACATCGTGGTAGTCCCCGACTTGGGATGGTTAGTAACCGACAAAACAGATTTCCGGGTTGGCGGTGCTCACGGATTCGACCCTACGTATGACGATATGCAGGTCATGTTCCGTGCCTGCGGTCCTGATTTCAAAAAAGGCTACGAAGCACCTAAATTTCCGAACGTTTGCATCTACTCGCTCTTGGCTCACTTACTCCACATCACTCCCGCTCCCACCGACGGCAGTCTGGATGCTGTAAGAAACATGTTGGCAGAGTAAAATACATTCACTGAGGACAAAAAAAATCAGCGGACGAATGTGGCATATATACATCCACTTCGTCCGCTAACTTATAAATGGCTTCTATGTTTCTTACTGCTTTTTCATCTCAAAGCCCAACAGCAAGCCATCGTATTCTTTCAGCAACGAATTGGCAGTGCTGACAGCCGAGTTAGATGAACTGTTTGAAACCTTTCCCAATATCGACTGGGCGAGCGACATCACCTTGTCAGCCTTAAAGAAAAGGCTCAGTTTATCACCTGTCAATCCTTTCGAAGCCACCATATTCATCTTTATGCCCAAACGGGTTTTCAGCGTCAGTTCGCCCGACTCGGCATTGTAGCTGTACGTTCCGTTAGTTGTACGTCCGCCCACTACCGATGTATACGTGCTGTCTGCGTTAAACGTATATGTAGTTCCCTCCTTAAAACCGAGCGTATTTAAAATACCGCTCATTTTATCTTCCACTTTTTGGGCAGCAACCTCTCCGCCGGCTTTCGCCAACAGATTATCACTCTCAAATTTGCAGTCGGGACCCACAAACGTCCATGTACCTTCTATCGAACTGCTTGTTCCGCTTACTTTGTTGCCTACCACCTTTGCCACTCCGGAAAGAATTGACTTTAAATCCTGAGCAGGCAGTTGGTTTACTCCGAAACAGAGCAAACAAGCCAACAAAACACCTCCAAACAATCTTTTCATAGTTTTTACCTCCTATTTTTTATTCATAACGGCTAAGAGCCTGTTTAAATTTTGCTCTGCCTCAGTTTGAGAATTGTTTTCGAGGATGTTTTTCGGCTTTTACAAGGAGGATAGCGGGCTATCTGACGAGTAAAAACAGGGAAACAGACCGGAAACAAACTCAAAAAGGGGCGGATAAAAATACTTAATCGGAAAATTTAAACAGGCTCTAAGAGCCTGTTTTTAATCTATCAAATCAGCAAGCCTTAAAGCTCATGTCCAATCCTTTTACGGAATGAGTCAATGCGCCTACCGAAATGAAATCGACGCCACATTCGGCATAATCGCGTAACGTATCAAACGTAATGCCGCCCGATGACTCGATTTCATAGCGTCCGCCTACCATTTCTACCGCCTTGCGCGTGTTTTCAGGCGTAAAGTTGTCGAGCATAATACGGTCTACACCACCCAAGTCGAGCACCTGTTGGAGTTCATCGAAATTACGCACTTCGATTTCTATCTTCAAGTCTTTACCTTTTTCCTTACAGTATTCTTTCGCACGGGTAATCGCCTTGTCAATGCCTCCGGCAAAGTCAACATGGTTATCTTTCAGCAAAATCATATCAAACAGTCCGATACGGTGATTCACTCCCCCGCCTATTTTGACTGCCATCTTTTCCAACACACGCATACCCGGTGTGGTTTTACGCGTATCAAGCACGCGGGTTTTGGTACCTTCCAAGCGTTTTACATATTTATTGGTCATCGTGGCAATGCCGCTCATGCGCTGCATGATATTCAGCATCAGACGTTCGGTTTGCAACAACGATTGTACTTTGCCTTCCACCACCATAGCCACATCGCCCGGCTTTACATGCGCGCCGTCGTGAATAAATACTTCCACCTTCATGTCAGGGTCGAAACGGTGAAACACTTCTTTCGCCACTTCAATGCCAGCCAGTATACCTTCTTCTTTAATCAAGAGTTTCGATTTTCCCATAGCATCTGCCGGGATGCAAGATAAAGTAGTATGGTCACCGTCTCCTATATCCTCTGCAAACGAAAGGTCGATGAGACGGTCAATCAAATCTTTTACAATTTTTTCGTCCATATCGTTTTTTATGTGTTTTAATTACAAAGGCAAAGGTAGAGAAATTCATTATCTTTGCAAACACAAACTAACGAAAAAGAATTATGAAATTTACGTTACTCGTAGTAGGACGCACCGTTGAGAAACATTTTATTACTGCCATTAACGATTATACGGAACGTACCAAACGGTATGCGTCGTTCGACATGGAGGTGATTCCGGAACTGAAGAACACCAAAAGTCTTACCCCCGAACTACAGAAGGAAAAAGAAGGAGAGCTTATACTGAAATCGCTTCAGCCGGGAGACGTGGTGGTGCTGTTAGACGAACACGGAAAGGAGTTCCGCTCCATCGAATTTGCAAACTGGATAGAGCGGAAAATGCACACGGTAAGCAAGCGGCTGGTATTCATCATCGGCGGACCATACGGGTTTTCGCCCGCCGTTTATGCGGCTGCCCACGAAAAGATATCGCTGTCGAAAATGACGTTCTCACACCAGATGATTCGCCTCATCTTCATTGAGCAGCTATATCGCGGGCTGAGCATCCTGCACAACAGCCCCTACCACCACGAGTAGAACCGTTTATCCCATTAGCGCAAACGCAGAATGTCGCCCACGTTCGGTGCCGGAGCATCTTCATCCATCTTGTTCAGCTTATACAGGTTTTTCAGCCGGATACCGAACTTCTGGGATATGGAATACATGGAGTCGCCGGCGCGTACCACGTAGACGATGTTGTCTTTCGTGGCGCGTTTCATTTTCTTTTCCAAGTAAATCACTTCGCCGCCCCTGAACTGGTAATCTTTCGGCAATTCGTTATACGTACGGAGTTTCTTCTTGCTGATACCCAATTCTTTTGACAGCGATTTGAAAGTATCGCCGCGACGGGCTATCACGTATAACATGCCGTTTGCCAAATAAGGCTGGTGCGGATTCGGGAACTCTTCCACCCACTTCAGTCCGCCTTTCCGGTCGTAATTATCAAGGTCGTACAGCTCGATGATGTTAATCAGCCGGTCGGCATAACGCGGGTCGGTGGCGTAACCCGCTTTTTTCAATCCCCTTGCCCACCCTTTGTAATCGGTTATTTTCAACCGGAACAAAAAGGCATAGCGTGCGCCGTTACTCAGAAAAAGCGAGTGGTCGCGGTACGAGTCTTTCGGACTGTCGTAAGCGCGGAAACACTCATTGGGGGCATCGTCATTGGCACGGACGGTTTTCCCGTCCCAGCTTCCGCCGCATTTTATACCGAAGTGATTGTTCGACCGACGCGCCAACGCGCTTTTTCCCGCCCCCGATTCTAACAAGCCCTGTGCCAACGTGATGCTTGCGGGTATGCGGAAGCGGTGCATTTCGTCGACCGCTACTTTACGATATTTATGGATATAACTTTCGTACGCTTTGTTACGACGCTGGGCCGCACTGCCCACACAGGCCATGCTTACCAAGCAACATATCAAGATATAACGTAATAACTTCATTTCTTTCCGGTGTTAATACTATGCCCCGCAAAGATAGCGGATTGCTTTCTGATAAAAACTTAAAAATACAGAAATTTACAAGGAGAGATTGTTTTTTCTTACATTTGTAAGAAGAAAATACGAAAAAGGTCTAAGTGATTGAAAATGAGTTGCAGTTACCAACTTATAGTAGTAATAGGTTACGAATTAGTTAGTTATCTACTGTTTTATTCTTCTATGCGTTGCGTAACCTTCAAAGAACTCTTCGTATGCAAAAGTAGCATATTAATGGCATATATTGAAATAAAAATCCAGCTTTTTAAGCTCCACAGACAAGTTTTTCCGTAAAAGCGATTTAAGGCGTAGGAACACCATCGTCAATAAATCGACGACCATGTTCCTACTATTGCATAAGCATAGAAAAGGGCTTTGCGTCACGCCTGAACCATGTTCAGACTGATGATGCAAGGCCCCTTTCTTTTTTTGCTTATGCCACAAGCGGTGCTTTTACGGCTGTCACCTGTTGATTTTCTTTTTTTTTGTCGGTTCCTCTAATCGAAAACGGAAGTCATGGGTAACCACACCTTCCATAAATGAAAAGTTCCATTACCCATGACGGCAAACCGGAAAGAAAATTGCAACCGCATAACTAAACAGGTTTAGCCACACGGTTGCAACATACTTTCTTGGAATGTTTGCCGATTTCACGTTTTCTCCGCATCTTTTTTTTGACATTTCCTTTCTTTCTTTTCCCTGAACATTCATATCCAATATGCCTCCACATCCGTTTACCTCCATTTTTGATGGTCTTTCAGAAAGTCGCAACAGGTGGATCGTTCCCGTTCTGGGTGCAAAGGTAAATCCGGGATTGGGATGCTCAATGGTTTTTAGAAAAAATCTCCAGCCCTGCGGGTAGTGTTTTTTCTTTGAAAACCCTTGCTCAGGCTTTCTTCTGATTTCCTGATAGATACGTTCCTTAGATATGCGTTTCCCCTCTTTTTTCAGATGTCCTGAAATTTGTTCCGGAGACCATCCTTTCCCTTTGAGTAACTTTATGGCAAGCTCCAGCACCCCAGGTTTTATTGCTGTGTTGCGTACTATTCGCTCCCTCTTTTCACGGGCCATTTCATCAGCCTGTTTGGGATTATATCTACCGGTCTTTGTCCTATTACGCTTCAACTCACGTGAAATGGTGGATGCTGAACGTTTCTTTTCGGGAAGAGGATTACCGGAGGATATGGCTGCTTCCTCTTCAATACGGTTTAATTCGTCTGCTATGGCTTTTAATGAAAAACCATTTTGGCGCATGGTAGAAATTGTGTACCTTTGCGCAAGGGTTAATTGATTGTACATAAGCAATACAAAGTTAATTAATCTTGGGGAGACTTCGGTCTCCCTTTTTGTTTTTTGCATTGCCACAGGGAAAGGTTTTCTTAGCCATACATACCTCCTAAAATAATGAAAGCGGGGCTGAAATCAGACAGCCTCGCTCCTTTACACTATTTCAGTGTGGTACATGAATCTATTGCTTGGTCGAGTTGCTCCTCAGCAGAGCTCGCCTCCTCTTTGATTCACGAGACAAAGTTAACACTTTCCTCCTTGAATCTACTACTTTTAAAGACCAAAACGTTGCACTTCGTTTTGGAATCTACAATTTCAAAATGACCAGGCTCGTTAAAAGCAATCAGACAATGCTATTTATTAACACAGATATTAGCAGTTTCCCATTTATGTGTATCAGAACATTTAATATTCAAGACTTGATTTCCTACCTGCATACGGAAATCACCTTTCTCAAGTATCCATTTTCCGTCAGCACCTACAAAAGCAAGATCACTTCCTTTGATAGTCAATGTTACAGTTTTGGTCTCACCTGGCTGTAATTCCACTTTCTTGAATGCGCGCAGCCTGCGATTCTCTGGTGTGAGCGATGCTACCAAATCGCTGCTGAACAACATTACAACTTCTTTACCTGCAATCTTTCCAGTATTTGTAACGTCTATTGTAAATTCCAGTTTTTCGTTTTCAGTAAAAGTATCTTTATTCACACGCAGATTCCTGTAATCAAAAGTAGTATAACTCAAACCGTAACCGAAAGGCCATTGAACAGAAATTACAGCATCATAATCGTATGCACCTTCCATCTTATCCATTTCCTCGCTTACACGATAATCGTATGTAGTAAGTTCAGCTTGGTTTCTTGGATATGTATATGGCATCTTAGCACTTGGATTTGCATCACCAGCAAGGATATTTGCCAATGCATCTCCACCATAATTACCAGGCAACAAGATATTAATTACACCGTCTGCCAAAGGTTCAATGTCACTTATAACACGTGGACGACCGCCATTTATTACAAGAACAATAGGCTTGCCTGTCGTAGCAAGAGCTTTAACAAGGTTACGCTGGTTTTCAGAGATTGCAAGGTCTGCCAGATTTCCAGGAGTCTCGCAATATGAATTTTCGCCTATACATGCGATGATTACATCTACATTCTTTGCTGCAGCCACAGCTTTTTCTATTTCAGGAGTGCTTTCTTCGTAATACGCTCCTTCGGCAACGTATGTAACTCCTTGTTCTAGGGTTACCAAATCAGCGCCAAACTTGTTGCTTACAGCTTCGTAGATGGTATTATACTCACCTGCAAAACGGTCGGCAAGATGTCCTTGCCATGTATAACTCCATCCGCCGTTAAGGCATCTCATTGAATTTGCATTAGGACCTGTCACGAGGATTTTCTTACCTTTTGCCAATGGTAATATGTTATTCTTGTTTTTCAGCAATACTTCCGATTCTTCGGCTGCTCTAAGTGCGATTGCGGCATGTTCCTTACTGCCGAATTTAGGATAATCCTTATAGTCAGTATTAGGTTTTTCAAAAAGTCCCAAACGGTATTTCAGACGGAGAATACGACGTACGGCATCATCAATACGACTCATCGGCACTCTTCCCTCTTCTACCAATTCCTTCAACAGTGTACAGAAATCAAGATTGTAAGGTTCCATAGCCATATCGATACCCGCATTGATGGCAATTTCAATAGCTTCCTTTTTGTTGGCTGCTATTCTTTCACGAGTATATAGGTTATTAATATCCGCCCAGTCGGTAATCAACATTCCGTCCCATTCCAGATCTTCTTTAAGCCATTCTGTGAGTAACTGCCTGTTGGCATGCACAGGCACACCATTAATGGAAGCACTGTTTACCATTATTGTCAGCGCACCAGTTTCTACGCAAGCCTTAAACGGAGCAAAACACTTCTCTCTCAAATCAGATTCTGATATATATGCAGGAGTACGGTCTTTACCAGTACGGGACATGCTGTAACCAAGGTAATGCTTGACAGAAGCAGCTACACGGTCTTCTGAAACATGATTAGGGTCATCTCCCTGAAAACCACGAACAGCCTCACTGCCCATTATGGCATTAACCAGACAGTCCTCCCCATAATTTTCCCAAACACGCGACCAGCGAGGATCTCTTGCCATATCCACCGTTGGTGAATAAGTCCAAGGACAGTTGCTTGCTCGTGTCTCGTATGCAGTTATAACGGCCGACTCGTATGTCAGTTCAGGATTAAAGGATGCACCAAGATTGATATTCTGCGGGAAAAGCGTTCCACCAAGGGTATAAGTAGTACCATGAGTCTGATCCAAGCCGTAAATACAAGGAATACCTATTTCCTTCATAGATACTTCCTGAATATAACCGATGATTTCTTTCCATTTCTCACGGCTTTGAGCAACCGGTCCGGGAGCATTCAGTACAGATCCGACCTTGTACTTTCCAATTGCATTTTTTACTTTTTCCTTATCCAGTTTGAACTCTCCGCCCACCACATTGCCAAGAACATCTATTGACAGTTCTGTCATCTGTCCGACCTTTTCTTCCAAGGTCATTCCCGCTAATGTAGCTTCAACCTTCTTCTCTATTTCTGTATCTTTCGTCAAACTGACAGGAGTTGCCGCCTGTACGAAGCAGGCAGCATTTCCTATTATTGACGATACAAATAATACTTTTCTTAAATTCATATTTATAAATTTTTTTCTTGGTAAATAAATTATTCTTCGTAAGTAATTCTATCAACGTAATATCCGAAACCTACACAAAGGAATCCATCTTGCGAATTCAACAAGTCAAGTATCTCTTGTGACATAATTATGTCACTAACACCGTCCGCATAAACATCAAACTCAGGGTACCCGGGAAGTTCTGTCCACCATCCGGAAGAGAATCTGATTTTATGATAGCTATCATCAGATTTAATTGAGTAATATACCTTTAATTTTGTTCCTACAGGCAAATTCTTCACATCATTCTGCACCGCATCAAACAATCTGTTTGGATTACCTTCAGGTAAATCCCATGATACATAGTGATGACCCTTCCATAATTCAACTTCCAATGGAGAGTCTTTTACCGTAACTGCAAGTTCTGTCTTTATCTCACCATCAATAAAGAAACTAACATTTTCTCCGGATTTGGATATACCTGTCAATACATAATCTCCGTCTGCAATTGCAGGTGAAATGAATGTAAGACGAGTTGAATACTGTTCAACGAATGTAGTGATTGTATTTCCACCCAATGACAACGAAACGACCTTGTCAAGATTCAAACCGGTAATAGTCCACTCAGCATCAGGACGCTTGTTTTCAGGTCCTGCAGTTATCAACGGCCGGGAAGTAACATCCATTGTATTAGCACCGTATCTATTGCCTTCCACATCAATAAATACCACACGATACTCACCGTCAGACAATTCTGAAGGAATTTTAAATTCAATATAACCATCTGATTCCACGTATGTTATATCAGAGATTTCCACTTCCTGATTAGTTTTAGACTCGGCAATGTTTATCTGCTTTAATGCTACTTTTGCAACCTTTTCAAGATTTGTTCCACTAAGACGTGCCCATCCTCCAGTTGCGACAATACGTTCTGATATTACTTCTTCACTCTGAGGATCTTCAGCCAAAGCTTTTATTTTTACAAGTCCTTCACGGAAAGTTGTCTTTCCTACAGGAGTTGAGACATCAACCCTAAGATGATAAACACCAGCATTAAGATTCATCTCGAGCGTCTTTTCTGTTCCGACTTCTTCACCGTCAAGAGTCCAAACCACAGAAGTGAAATCAGCAGGCGTAGTTGTTACTGTTATTGAAAACAATACATCCCTGTCTATTTCAGAAATAGTTCCCAGTCCACCATTAGCGTCACGCTCCGGAAACGTAGGAGCTATGATACGAGGCTCGTCATCTGCTGTTGCAGTAGAAAATGGCTCTTCTTCACTACAAGATGTAAAAGAGAAACCTGCACCGAGCAATATAAATAATATCCAATATATATTTTTCATTTTAATACGAAATTTAAATTGTTTAGTGTACTAGATTTTTATTCTTTATCCCACCATACAGGAATATTCCAACTGTTAGTTCCACCCATACGGTCCAAAGCTTCCTGATAACCTTCCTTGTTGTAAGAAGACTCAAGTATAGGATAGCACAAACGTACAGGAATGTCGTATCCACCAGTAAGCTTGTCTGCCGCATAACCATATTCTGCAGGAGATTTCAGCTTTGGATATCCTGAACGACGTATGTTAGCCCAACATTCTGACAGATTATGGAAGTGAAGAATCCAAGCCTGAGTATTTATTGCTTCTTTCTTGCCTTCGTCACTAAGAGCAGAAATAGGGTGATTTGCTATATAATCGTTTATATCCTGATCGTCAATTTCGCAATCATAGTTATCAACTAGAAATGCCATCGAAGCCTTAACTCCATTTTCGTAATGCTGCTCAACAGATGTAGCACCTACGTTCCATCCTTTAAGCTTAGCCTCGGCCAATAGGAACTCAACCTCAGCGTATGTCATCACAACACCTGGGTTGTCAGATTTAAGGAAATTCTGGGCCAATTTAGGACGGGTAGCATCCTGTAACCATGGATTTGAGTAATTCGTATTGTCAGGATACCTTTCTTTAAGGTCCGCTATAATTTCACTCCAATATCCATTATCCGGCCATGGTTCATACCAGAATTCACCCGGTTTAGAAGGGTTGAACTGTGCACCCAGTTCCAGCATTTCGTCTGTCAGATCAATACGGTTATTAGGATTTGACTGAGTCAGACCCTTGTCGAAATAACAACGGGTAAGTGCAAAAGTACGAGGGTCGTCATTGTCCTTCAAAGTATTGAAGAAAGTAGAACAGATATAAGTCTGATTATTTGCAGGGTCATTACCAAAATACAACTGTGACAAAGCGTTACGTCTGTAATCTGTATATGCTTCCTGACCAAAATTGAATGTAAGCTCCATATATTCAATCAATGCGTCATCATCAGCACTTGTCATATAGCCGGCAGGATCTGTAAATGCCTTTTCAAACTCTTCCTGCGCCTTCTGTGGAGAAACATCAGATATACGCATAGCATAACGCATACGAAGAGAATTTGCAAGCTTTTTCCATTTTCTTATATCTCCATTAAATATCACATCACCTGTGATTTCATCTTTCTTATCGTCTAAAGCGGCAGCGGCTTCAGTCAGTTCTGTAAAGAAACTGTTGTAGATTTCCTCTTGTGTATCATAACGTGGACTTGTTATACCACTGATAAAACCTCTGGCTGCCTCTGAGTATGGAGCATCACCGTATGTATCTGTTATGATAGACATAAGATATACTTTGTAAATCACAGCAGCGGCATGTATGTTCACTTTGTTCTCGTCACCTTCTGTCTTTACCTCAGCATCTACAAGATTCTTGATTCCTGTAGTATAAAGATTTGTCCAAAAACGATTCATTTCGTTATTGTCAATTTTGTGCTGACCTCCGTAGTTTGTTGTATTCCAACATCCCATAAGCTGCTGCGTAAAGGCACCTATATAGCTTCGGTATATTTCTATCATTCCAAGGTCGCCGTATGTCTGTAGTTCGGCAAAAGTCAACTGTGAATTTGGGTCAATATTTTCAGCTTTCGACGGGTCTGTATTCATGTCATTCATGTATTCATCACTGCAAGCTGTAAAAGCAAGTGCTAATGCCATGCACATTGCTGTTTTTATATATGATTTGTAACGTTTCATTGTGTATTTCTTTTTGAAATGATTTAGGATTAATTAGAACTTAACGTTGACATTGAAACCATAGCTTTTACGTGAAGGCAATGAGCCATATTCCATACCCATACCTGTAGTATTGTTATAGTTCGAATCAGGATCGATATTAGGAATATTTTTCCAAACGATAAACGGATTACGTGCAACGAAAGACACTGTCAATCCTTGAATCTTATTCTTCAACCATGTCTTTGGTAACGAATAGCTCAATGTGATTTCACGACATTTGATATACGAGTTATCATAAACGAACATTGACGGTGCATAACGGCTGATATTCATCCAATAATCCTCAGGATTTACGTAAATATCGTTAGGACGATATGTTCCGTCACCATTGTCTATTACACCTGGGGCAATGAAACCGCCTGTAGGTGTCCAGTTTGCTTCGCTGATACCAAGAGCCTTACGCTGTTCTTCTGATTTATACCATTCTTCGCGTCCTTCCAATGTTTCCAATGCTTTACCGGATTCGTATGCGGCACGGGCAGACATTGAATACAAATCGGCGCCAACCTTAATATCGAATACAGCAGCAAGTGAAACATTCTTGTATGTGAAGTTCGTTACTACACCACCTGTCCAATCCCATGAAGCGTTACCCAAAATATGATTGCTATTGTCGTATTGTGGCAAACCGGTGCTTGGATCAATCAAGATATCACCATTTTCATTGCGTTTGAAATCAGGACCAATGATAGAACCAAAATTTTCTCCTACTACAGCTGCTACCTGAACATCCTGCCATGTAGCCTTTTCCAGCTCGAACAAATCAATACCGTCAACCAACTCCTTAACCTTGTTATTGTTCTTGGAGAAGTTGATGTTCAAGTCCCATGAAAAGTCCTTTGTCTGGATAGGACGAGTGTTCAAAGCTATTTCAATACCGTTATTCTGGATTTCTCCAGCGTTAATCATACGATATGTATAACCGGAAGCCCATGAACTCGCCATCGCCATAATCTGGTTTTTACTAGTCTGATTATAATAAGTAAAATCCAAACCAATACGGTTATTCAGGAATTTCAATTCCAATCCCATTTCGTATGAATTGGTTCTTGTAGGCTTTAGGTCACGATTAGGGATAGTACTGTTACTGATAGAACCTAAAGTATATCCTGGATAAGTAAATTTAGATTTCGTATATACCAGTCCCAACTGATAAGGATCTGTATCGCTACCAACCTGCGCCCAAGAAACACGTAGTTTACCGTAAGGCAGAAGATTGTGATTCTTGATAAGTTCAGAGAATACAAAGCTACCTGAGAATGAAGGATAGATATATGTATTGTTATTCAAAGGCAATGTGGAAGAACGGTCTCCGCGCAATGTAGCATCAAGATATATCAGGTGTCTCCATCCTACATTTACTGCACCATAAATAGAATTTATCTGCTTTCTGTAATAATTCTGTTCCACACTTGTTTCATTAAAGCTCATGAGCGCCACAGTTTCACGTATCTTCATATCCTGAGCTGTAGTGATTGTAGTCTCATTATTCACTTTATACAAGTTGGCACCCAATGTCGCATTGAAATCGAAATCCCCCCAGGAGTTGTTATATAGAGCCAACATTTCGAAGTTGTACATACGGTTTCTGAAATTGCTTATCTGCAATCTGCCTGCTTCATAGCCAGGAGTAGTAGGAGCCTTGAAATCCTCAAACTTAAACCAGTTGAATTCAGCTCCGACAGTACCTTGAAGCTTAAAATGGTCAGCAACGTTCCATATTGCCTTACCATTGAAACGGAACTGGTCTTTATCAGATTGGTTCGAGTTTTTGTAAACATCCCAGTAAGGGTTTACATTATATGGATCCAAACCATTCCAATTAGAGTATTCACCATTTGCATCCTGATATGTTTTCAGCCATTCCTGATCGTATGTAGTGGCAAGAGTCATAAGGTTTTTACCGACATTACCTTTGCTGTCGCCAAGAGCCGGACGGTTCTTTACCGATTCGCGTGTATAGTTTGTACTGAAATCCAGATCTACTTTTCCCATACTCGTATTGGCACGCAAATTGAATATGTTACGGCTCATATTGGTATTAGGAACTATATCTTTATTACGCATATCGGTGTAAGTGAAACGTACTCCCGACTTTCCATGACTTGAGCTTAAAGTCAATGTATTTGTTGCAGTCAAACCTGTACGGAAAAAACCTGATACATTATCAGGAATTATCAAATACGGACGCGAAACACCATCAAAATAATCCAGCATATTTGAACCGTCGGCTTTTGGTCCCCAACTCTTATTTGTGTTTGCAACAGCATTTATACTGTAAGTGCCATCACTACCCATACCATATATTTGCTGAACTTCGTTCCATTTAGCAAGTTGAGTTTCAAATGTCATTGTACCATTATACTCAACACTCATACGTTCACCATCCTTACCGCTAGCCTTCTTTGTTGTGATAAGAATTACACCGTGACTGGCACGGCTCCCATACAACGCTGAAGCAGCAGGACCTTTAAGAACAGACATATTCTCTATATCATCAGGGTTAATGCTTGAAATACCGTCACCCAAGTCATAACCTCCTTCCGTACCGGCACTGCCATAGTTTGTATTATCCAAAGGTACTCCATCAATGACATACAGAGGTTGGTTGTTTCCTGTCATTTCTGTATTACCACGCAAAAGCACACGTGTAGAGCCTGAAGGACCACCTGCAGTCTGACTGACAACCAGACCTGGAACACGACCAGCCATAGAGTTAATCACATTAGTCTCCTTAGCTTTTGTCAAAGCCTCTCCCTTAACTTCATCAACACCATAACCAAGTGCCTTACGTTCACGTTTGATACCCAATGCGGTAACAACGACCTCACTCAAAACCTTGCTGTCTTCCTCTAGGGTGATATCCAGTGGTGCAGTACCAACTTTTACTTCTTTTGTTTTGTAGCCTACAAAACTTATAACCAGTGTAGCACCCTGTTGCACATTCAAGACAAAATTACCATCCATATCGGTAATGGTTCCGTTGGTAGTACCTTTTTCAACAATAGAAGCACCGATTATAGCTCCCATAGCATCTTTGACATTACCTGACACTTGTCGGCTTTGTTGCATTACTGAAAGATTATTTTCCGTAACCCCAGCATTCAACTGCGGCATTCCTCCAAAAAGGGATAGAAACAATGTACCGCAATACAATGTGTACTTGTAGTTTAATCTTCTCATAAGTTTTTAATAAGTAATAGTATTAAGATTAATTATATATTTTCACCCAATCGATGAACATCTGGGCTTTTTCTCCATCTTTCAATGCTGTAATTTGTGCCGGATCTGTTATACCGGGAAAGTCACCACCTACAGCCAAATTGAACAAGAAATAAAATTTATCGTTAAAGTATTCAAAACGACCACTGTCCGGTCCGATATTAAAAGTTTTGATCAGTATATCATCAACCTTTACAATAAGTTCATTTTCATTCCACTCCAGAGAATATACATGATAGTTGCCATCCTGAAGACTTTTTTCCATAGTCTTAGTCTGGAAAATCTGCTCATGTCCTTCAACATCAGGACCATAATGAATTGCCGAATTTATGTATGCTTCTGTTGTATTATTGGCTATACCGGCTTTTTCTCCCATCTCCATAATATCGATTTCACCACAAGCAGGCCATTCCTTGTCGTTGTCTCCCATCATCCAGAATGCCGGCCATAATCCATTAGCCGTTTTGGGAAGTTTTATACTTGATTCCACTTTCCCATACTGAAAACTTTTCTTGCCTTTGCTGTTTACACGACCAGAATAAAATTTATCTCCTTCTCTCTTGGCAGTCAAAACAAGCACTGTCTTGTCACCGTCTTTCCCGACACTTACACACTCTTCGATATATTCCTGAAGTTCATTGTTCACCCACCCAGGCTCATGAGTCTCTTTTGTCCAAACAGAATTATCAAATGTGTTGAAATCTTCTGTAAACACAAGTTTCCACTGTTTCGAGGGTTCATCTTCTTCTCCTGGTTGCTCATCAGGCAGCTCAGGTTCCTCCTCCTGTCCTTCATTATCATCTTTGATTTCCTCTTCCGGATTATCAGGCTTTACCGGTTCATTATTTGTCGAACACGATTGCAGATTTACTCCCAAAAAGAATAATAGAAATAAAATTACTGTTTTCATACCGATAGTTTTTTGGTTAAACATTATGTATTTTCACTTTCTCTTTTACTGTTAACTAAAGATTACATTCAGCTTCCAAGCTGTTGGTAAAATTGGGTATAATCCTGTTTTTCAGGGTTTGAATGCTGACAGAAAAGGGTTGAAATCTATCATTTTTGCTTTTTAACCAAGAAAACATATAAAAATCGGGCTGACAAATCAATAAATGTTCATAAATAAGACATTATTGATTTGTCAGCCCGTAATATAAATATAGAACTATCTATTAGTTTTGCTCCAGAAACTTGCTTGGTGATATACCAAATTGTTTCTTGAACAATATACTGAAATATTTAGAATTCACAAATCCGGTTTCAGCGGCTACATCTGCCACAGGCTTTCCTTGTTTCAACAGTTCTGCCGCCCTCTGAAGGCGAATCAGACGTATGAAGTCCTGCGGTGCCTTTCCTGTAAGTGATTTCAAACGGTTGTAGAACAATGTACGGCTCATAGCCATTTCCTGGCACAATTGGTTAATATTAAATTCTTCATCATCCATATTATCCATGACGAGTTGTGTTGCATGCTTAATAAAATTCAAATCATCCTCTGATACCGGTACTGTATCATTCTGAACATTGCCCTCGTCTGTTTGCCGTATTTCATCATCATTGTTCAAAGTATCAGTGCCAACAGTTTCATTTTTCTCTATTTGCGCCACCACATTTTTCAGAACATATTCACGAAGATGATTTCTGGTTTCGAGAATACTATGAACCTTCAATCTTAAAATTTCTGCACTGAAAGGTTTAGGAATATAGTCGTCCGCTCCACTTTTCAGACCGGTAACCATGGCATCATGGGTTACCTTGGCAGTAAGCAATATAAACGGTATGCCGGATGTTTGTGGATTTTCCTTTACTATACGACAAAGCTCGTCACCCTGGATACCAGGCATCATAACATCCGACAGAATAAGATCCGGATATTCTTCTGCCAAACATTCCAAAGCCTTACTTCCATCAGATACATCTATAACCCGATAATCACGTTCAAAAATCTTCTTTAAATAACAGCGTAATTCATCATTATCCTCGACTATAAGCAATGTATCCAAAGATTCTTTAATATTTTCAGAATCATCACCAATATACTCAGTTCTATTTTCTATAACCGGAGATATCTGTTTATGTATAACATTATTATCAAAAGAAGAATCAATATCAGCATTGCGTAACGTAACATAGAACGTACTGCCCTTGTTTACTTCAGATTTGTATGAAATTTTGCCATGCATCATATTCACCAAACGCTGTACCTGCAACAGCCCGAATCCTGTGCCGGGTTCGTTTGTCTGTCTTGCATTAACAGCACGATAAACATTCTTGAACAGCTGTCTGCCGGCATCAGCCGGAATGCCAATACCTGTGTCTTGAACCTCTATAACTACATTCTTTTTATCAGATAAAAGTGACAGGCTGATTGTCCCATTTGCCAAGGTATATTTGCAAGCATTCGAAATAAGATTGTCAAGCAACATTTCCATCATCTGCTCATCTGCCATTGCAAACACATCATGTTCAGGCAAAGATATCTTTATATGCAATTGTTTCTTATCACAATATGACTGGAAGCTTACACATTCCTTCACTAACAAATCGTTGATATTTACAGGTTTAAGAGTTACATTTTTCTTATTTGTATCTATTTTCTCAAACTCAAGCAATTGACTTACAAGCGCATGTAGTTTACGTGTATTATTACGCGCAGTTTCCAACAAGTAACTTACATCATCCGAAAGGTCTTTTTTCTTACTAAGGTCTTCCAAAGGAGCCATGATAAGTGTTACAGGAGTCCGTATATCGTGTGCTGTCTCTACAAAGAACTTTATTTTGTCCTCATTATGTCTTTTTTGAAGCTGATTACTCTTATATCTAAGTATGAAATAAAATATACCGAAAACTAATGACAAATATATTATCCATGCATACCATGAATTCCACCACGGCTGATCAATGTTTATTGAAAGCGAAGCTTCTGAAATGATTTCTCCATTACTTTTTCTCAAACTTCTGACTTTTAATGTGTACATTCCCGGCGATACATTAGTATATCTGACAGTTCCATTCGAATACACCGCACTCCATGATTTTTCATATCCTTCAAGAATATACTGATAAGCTATATCATGCTGAAAACGATAATTTATTGACTCAAAAGTAACAGAAAATGAATTATAACTGTAATCAAGATCAACTTTCTTATCCATGAGCATAGCATAAATGGACGGACGCATCTGTATTTCCTTCTCAGGAGAGATATACTCCAATTTTAAATCTGTTATCCTGACAGGCGCGTCGTATTCCTCAACAGCCATCGCGCCAGGAGTTATAAAAATAGCCCCATAAGTACTTCCATAAGCAAACCTACCATCAGAAAGTTTGATACATGCCGATTTATTATATGTCTTATCTGTATCATGAATATAATTCAGATTTGAAACCTTCAGGCCATTTACAACGGCAAGACCTTTACCTGTGCTTGCCCAAATACGACCTTTATTATCACGTTGCAAGCTATATATGTCATCGGACAGCAAGCCTTCTTTAGTGGTAATGATCTTTACATCACCTGAATTCATATCATACAGATTCAGACCACCTCCTTCAGTGCCAAGCCATACAGTACCGTCACCATTAAACAACATTGAAATGATATAAGCACTGACATTCTTATCATTGAACTCAGAGGTTGTGGCATAACGTCTGAACTGAGATGTATATTTTTCTACAATACAAAAACCATTTACTGTAGCAACAGCCATTCTCAAAGAATCAACTTCTTCTATGGAATGAACCCAGTTTATTTCAAACTCATTTTTACGCTTTCCTTGTTTGTCGGCTATAATTAAATTTCCGTCAAGTCCCCCAATCCAAAGATCTCCGTCCTTGTCCTCCTTCACCGAAAAAATATAATTCGTAGTAAGACCTCCCGGCTTTTGAACAAGATGTTTTAACACACGTCCGGCTTTATCAATCAGATACAAACCGTCTCCATAAGTTCCAGCCCAGACATTTCCATCGCCTGAACTACATAAATCTACTATTACAATAGATTTTAATATATGTTTCCAACGATGATCAGACTTATTCCTAATACTTATACCATCATCCGTGGCAAACCACAAATCATAATTTATATTCTCCTCTATATCATTCACATTATTATTTACCAACGACTGCGGATTTCCCCGTTCATGTGTCATTATATTGATAGGATACTTCAAAGAAATAGCCACAGACACTCCACCAGTGTAACTGCCTATCCATATATTATCCTGAAAGTCTTTGGTTACGGCATAGATTCCATTGCCACGTAAAAAGAACTCCCCACTATCCTCTGTATTTACAAACAACTTTGTTTCTGAGGTATGTTTGTCCACAAAATATACTCCACCACCGTCTATTCCAACAAGTATTCTGTTATTGTCATAAGGAGTAATGGCGCGAATAGGATTAAAAAAAGACAGATGTTGACCTTTTATACGATGTAATGAATAATTTCCGAGATCCAGAGTCCACAATCCGCTGTTGAAAGTACCAATCCACAACTTATTTTCAGACTTATCGAAATAAAGAGTTTGTACATTTTTATCTTCAACAAGTTGATTTGAAACAGAATCTTCCCTACATGATAAACGAAAAACTCCATTCGATGTACCAACAAATAAAGAATCACACAAACATGCTATATCATTTATATAATTGTCTTCTAAAACGCAACATAAAGCACCGTCTGACTTTTTTGAATATAATCCTCTACTCAATCCAAACCAAAGCGTTCCATTTTCATCTGAAAATATTTTATTAAGAATAATTTCCCCCTCAATATACTCGCCCAAAAACAAATACAACTCAAAGCTGTCCGTATTCGGTTGATATTTATATATTCTCCCGGTATGATCGTATGCCAAAAGTCCCAGTTTATTATCAAAATAAAGCCTGATTATTCTCCCTGCCAAATCACCATAATAATAATTGGCAGACAATGAATAATTCTTTACTGTACGACCATTATATCTGTCCACTCCAGTTCTGGTTGAAATCCACATCACATTGTCATTATCCTCAACTATCGAGAATACTCTTTCGCTACTCAATCCATCAGTGCGCCCGATGTGACGAACACTAAACATACCGTCAAACGATTCGGCATATAAAGCAGAAATAGACAACACAAAAGATATGACTAATAAGATATATTTTAAATTTATTTTCATATATTAAATAACTCAAGTTTCGCAAGTACTCAAATAATGTAATAAAAAAAGGCTAAAGAGTTTGATGATTCAATGATTATCACTATATTAATGTCGCCAAACGAAATTACGAAAAAGGTCTAAGTGATTGAAAATGAGTTGCAGTTACCAACTCATAGTAGTAATAGGTTACGAATTAGTTAGTTATCTACTGTTTTATTCTTCTATGCGTTGCGTAACCTTCAAAGAACTCTTCGTATGCAAAAGTAGCATATTAATGGCATATATTGAAATAAAAATCCAGCTTTTTAAGCTCCACAGACAAGTTTTTCCGTAAAAGCGATTTAAGGCGTAGGAACACCATCGTCAATAAATCGACGACCATGTTCCTACTATTGCATAAGCATAGAAAAGGGCTTTGCGTCACGCCTGAACCATGTTCAGACTGATGATGCAAGGCCCCTTTCTTTTTTTGCTTATGCCACAAGCGGTGCTTTTACGGCTGTCACCTGTTGATTTTCTTTTTTTTTGTCGGTTCCTCTAATCGAAAACGGAAGTCATGGGTAACCACACCTTCCATAAATGAAAAGTGCCATTACCCATGACGGCAAACCGGAAAGAAAATTGCAACCGCATAACTAAACAGGTTTAGCCACACGGTTGCAACATACTTTCTTGGAATGTTTGCCAGTTTCACGTTTTCGCCGTATCCTTTTTTTTGACATTTCCTTTCTTTTCCCGGAACATTTCATATCCAATATGCCTCCACATCCGTTTACCTCCATTTTGATGGTCTTTCAGGCAGTCGCATCAGGTGGATCGTTCCCGTTCTGGGTGCAAAGGTAAATCCGGGATTGGGATGCTCAATGGTTTTTAGAAAAAATCTCCAGCCCTACGGGTAGTATTTTTTCTTTGAAAATAATAGGATAAAACGCAGAATAAAGCGAATTTGAGCATTCTCACTGACGGTCAGAGGGTTTGGCTTCGGGTGGCACGGAATGACATAAGGGCGGAAAAACGGATTTGGGCGGATTACAGCAATAGATGCACTTCCAAATCATTACCCAACACCTGATGCACATTTAACACTAACGGTCTCTATTTCTGCGTTCTGCGTAGGTTTACATTCTGCCTTTACAACTCCCATAAACTAATTTTGCACCAAACAAAAAGCAAGGATTATGAGGAGTACTTTCAAGACCGTCTTCTATGTAAACGGAAGCAAGGAAAAGAATGGAATTGTCCCCATCATGGGACGGGTTACAATCAACGGGACTATCGCACAGTTCAGTTGCAAGCAGCGTATCTCCAAGGATTTGTGGGATGCTAAAGGCAACAGGGCGAAAGGCAAGAGCCGCGAGGCGGTGACGGTGAACTATGCGCTTGACAACATCAAGGCGCAGATAACGAAGCACTACCAGCGGCTTTCCGACCGTGAGGCATTTGTCACGGCTGAAATGGTACGCAACGCCTATCAAGGCATCGGCACGGAGTATGAAACATTGTTACGAGCCTTTGACAAGGAGAATGAGGCGTTTGCCAAGCGGGTGGGCAAAGACCGCTCCAAGCGTACGTACCAGAAGTACCTGACCGTCCGCAAATACGTAGCGGAGTTTATTAAGAGGCAGTACAAGCGGACGGACATGGCGATGAACGAATTGACGGAGGATTTCATCCGTGACTACTGCCTGTACCTGCGAAACGAGGTCGGGCTGGCGCAATCGTCCGTGTGGATATACTCCATACCGTTGAAACACATCGTCACCACGGCGCACTACAATGGCAAGATACCGAGAAACCCGTTTGCGATGTACCACGTTGACCCCGACCACAAGGAACGAGGCTTTCTCACGGAAGATGAAATTCAGGCGTTGAGTACAATCAGTCTGGACAATCCCAACTTCGCATTGGCGAGGGATTTGTTCCTGTTCGGTTGCTGGACTGGCATCTCGTTCACGGACATCAAGAACCTGACCACCGACAACATCGTTGAGATGAATGGCGCATCATGGATTGTGTCGAAACGCCAAAAGACGGGCGTACCGTTCCAAATCAAGCTGATGGACATCCCCATGCAGATAATCAGGCGTTACGAGCCGTTCAGAAGAGACAAGCGACTTTTCAACATCGGCTCGCTTGACATGGTGAACAAACGCATCAAGGCTGTGGCGAAGAAATGCGGGATAGAAAAGCCGGTTTCATTCCATTTGAGCCGCCATTCATTCGCTGTTTTGGCATTGAATTACGGTATGCCGATAGAGAGCGTGAGCAAGATTTTGGGGCATACGAATATAACCACCACGCAAATTTACGCGAAGGTGACCAACGCTAAACTTGAAAACGACATATCCGCCTTTGAGAGCAAGATAAGCGGACGTTTCGTCCTATAACGCACAGTCTATGGAACGGACAACAATCACGATGGACGGGTGCGGCAGGATTGCCGTGCCGTCCGATGCCGCCAACGTGTGGATGAACGAAATGGAGTTGGTAAGGCTGTTCGATGTAATCGCCCCGACACTCCGTGCCGCCATCCGAGCCGTGTACAAAAGCGGAGTGCTGAAGCCTTGCGATGTGGAAAGGCGCATCAGGCTTCCCAACGGTTATTGTGCGGAGGCGTATGCCCTGCCAATGGTCGTGGCAATCGCTTTCCGTATCAACACACCCAATGCCGCAAGGGTACGCAACGCCCTGTTGGAAAGGCTGTGCTTGCGAAAAGACAGACAAGTGCTATTTTTCTTTTCGTCGCCAAATGTTTTGTGAACGGGTTTGTTGAACGGTTGTTTAGGTCGTATATTACAGAACATCAATGCGTTATCTTCACTTCTCAATAATTCAAAACTTTCAGACTTGCCTGCAAGTCTGCCGGAATACGGCATGGTAATTTGCATGAGTGCTATTTATTATTTTGATGAATTGATGAAAGTATATATAAACATAAAGAATAACAGCGGTTTACATCCTCATCAAACTCTCAACAAAAGGATATGGCTGATGAAAAGAGAAAACGGACACAGCCTTACTCATCGCTTTTCTTTTGACAAGCGGTTTGATGAAAGAATGTTGAGCATGTATCGCTATGACTTTTAGTATGTTAAGTCGCCCATTCATCAATTCATCGGATTTTCATTCATCATCAAGCCTGCTGTGGAAGCAACGGAGGTGAGTATCACCATCCGCAGGCTGGCCAGACGGACTTCCGTTCTGCCGACCGACAAGGGAAAACCGACACCGCCGCAGGCTTTTGGGAACAAAAGCCATAGCTCATTATGGCGTTTTCTTCACGCACCGCTGACGCTCATGCTAAAAACTCCCCAATGAGCCAGTGGGGTTGCCCCCTGAACGCCCCCGTTTGCTTCCGAAAGAAGCTGCGAGCAGTCCTTTGAGTTGCCCAAAGTTTATGAGTTGTTTTAAAGTCTGAACTCTGTTTTTATGGTAGCAAGTTTGTGTTTCGGGCATACCGAAGCTGTTTGCTATCATCCCATAGCGGGAATTTATATACATCTTATTTTTTGAGCCTGATTTTTTCGTGATAGAAATAATTTACGATGACAGGCTTTCCTTTTTCCGAGCGTCCGTAAGGCAAATCGTTCACCCGATAGGGAAATCCTTGCGTCTGTGCATATTGGGATATGTCCTGCTCCAATGCCTGCCAGTAATCAAGCCTTTTCTTGTTGTAAATCTCATCGTATAATGGGAAGAGTTCGGGATGCTTCTCACGGATATATGCCATTATCTCTCCTTTGAATTGTCCGCGCAGGTTCAGATTTTCAAGCCATATCAAATCGGCATATCCTTTCACTTCCTTGATAATCGTCTTTACATCGGTTATTCCCGGAAATATGGGCGAAACGAAACACACGGTACGGATGCCTGCCTCATAGACTTGGCGCATTGCTTTCAGGCGGCGTTCTATGCTCACGGCGTTGTCCATATCCGCACGAAACTGTTCGTTAAGCGTATTGATTGACCAAGACACTGTTACTTTGGGAAAACGTTTCAACAGGTCGAGGTCGCGAAGGACGAGGTCGGACTTCGTACATACCATAATCTCGGCGTTGCTTCCGCGCAGTTCTTCGAGCAGCCTGCGGGTACGGCGGAATTGTTCCTCATAGGGGTTGTAACCGTCCGTCACGGAACCTATCACGATGCGCTCACCGTCATATTTGTGCGGATTGGCTATCGGTTTCCAGTTCTTCACGTCCAGAAACGCGCCCCACGGTTCTGTATGCCCGGTGAAGCGTTTCATAAACGATGCGTAGCAATACTTGCAGGCGTGAGGGCATCCCACGTAAGGATTGACCGAATATCCTCCGACTGGCAGTGCGGATTTGGTCATAACGCTCTGTACGTCTATTTCCTTGATTGTTTCAATATTCATTGTATGCGTTTGATAAATTGTTCCGGCAGTTCCTGAATCATCCTTTCTTCACCCATTATAAGCAGCAAATCCTCTTTCATAAATACGGGGATTCCTTGCGCTTTGGCTTGGTCGGCAATGTGAAGCACCCATTCGAGACGGGAATCCACTTTGCCTTTCCGATGTCCCGTTTCCGTGCCTATGACAACCCAATCGATACCCGCGAAGTCTATCTCTCCGATTTCGTCAAAGATAGGTTCAAAGGTGACGTGGTAATGTTTGGCCTTGATATTTCTTTTCAAATCTTCTAACCTTTTTTTCTCGGAACTGCGCGTGACGGTCACGCCCATCCAGACATTTTCGTCATCCGTAGAAAAACAGACCTTATCCGGACGTTTCGTAAGAAAGATATAAGCGTGTTGCGGATTGCTTTTCATTCTTCCGAAAATCTCCGCGTTCCATTCAGGCTTCCAATCGGAGAAGTCGCTCATTCCGGTCATCAGCCATACGTGAGGTTTTGGAGTGTCGATGATGTGTAGCTTGCGCCCCATATATTCGGGTACAGAAAAATCGTCCGTGATATGGAAGCGGCGACAGTTATTACGGGCATAGCAGTAGCTGCACCCTATTGAGCAGCCTATCACTATGTTCATATTCTTTATCAGCGATTTGATGCAAACACTCATAACGTAATGCTCTCCCCATCTCCCGGCATAATCAGTCGGTTCATATCCACTCCGTGGTGGCGGGCTTCGTTTCGCAGAATTTCGCGTGTTGTCTGGCAATGGTCAATAGCATCCATGTGTACGGCTATCAGTTTGATTTGTGCGGGGAGCGTGTCGAGCATCGCCATCACTTCCTGTTCGTCGGGGATGATGCAGCCGTCTGTCTTGGAAAATTCGGGGAACACCGCACCGCCGCTGTTTACAACGATATAATCAGGGCGGTATTTTTCCACGGTTTCAAGGATGCACGGTTCCCATTTGCAGTCGCCCATTATATAAATGGTCGGAAGTCCCTCCGCCATCAGCACATAGCCCGACACGGGTCCCATCATCTGGCCTATCTGACCGAAACCGTGATGACCCGTGGTGCGGTGGATGGTCAAGTTGCCTATTGTCTTGCTCTTTTCAATTGCTTCTACATTTGTAAAACCATCTTGCACGAGGGTTTCCTTGTCTTGCGGCTGGGTGTAGAAAGGGATGTCTTTCGGCAAATGTTGTTTCACGCTCGGTTCATAATGGTCAATGTGGTTGTGTGTGAGCAGTACCATATCCACGCCCTCGGTGATTTCGCTGATGGGCATTACCAGATGCACCCTCGGACTTTTATACACGCCGAGAGCGGATTGCAGGGTTCCTTTGTCGGCAAATACGGGGTCAACAAGGATGGTGTGTCCTGCATAATTGATTTTCAAGGTGGCGCTGCGCACCAACCGGATAATAGCTTTCTCGTTCATAATGTTACGCTTTTATGATTTGTCGGGTGCAAAGTTCGGAAGATTCCCCTGATGCCTCTATGCCTTAAAAAGAGGAATATATGCCATTTTGATAAAAGAATGATGTATATTTGCAGAAAGCAAAGAACAAGAGCGATGAAAACGATAACCAACCCCGAAAGACTGGTCAGCGTCCCGTTCAGCAAGACACGTTGCGGCGTGGACTTCTACATCAACACAGGCGAGAGCAAGGACATCTGTGGTGTCTTGACCGAGCACCGGACGTTCAAGACGGATTTTTTCAGTTTCTATTTCTTTCGCCGCGCCAATGGCTATGTGCTGTTAAACTTCCGCAAAATAGAGTTACGGGACGATATGGTGCTCCTCCTGTCGCCGCACCAGCAACAGGAATGGCACGTGGATGAAGCGGAACTGGACTACACTTTCCTTATCTTCCGCGAGGACTTTATGCACACGTTCATCGCCGACAAGTTCTTCGTCTATCGCCTGCTGTATTATTATCAGACCGACACGCCACCGTACCTGTTTGCCGCGCCGGAAGAACTGGCGGAATATATGCGCCTCTTGGGGAAGATAAAACAGGAGCTGCTGCATCCTGTGGCAGACACTTACAACCTTATCGTATCTGTGCTTTACTATCTGTTGGTGGTTATCAACCGGGCATACGCCAAAACTTACCGTCTGCCGGTCGAAGTGCCGAAGAACAATTATGCATTCCAGTTCAAGGACTTGCTCGAAAAGCATATCCGCACCGTGCAGCGTGTTCAGGAATATGCCGATATGCTCCGTGTGAGTCGCATCACGCTGAACAACTCCGTCGTGGCGCAGTTCGGCGTGTCCGCCACCCATTTGCTCAAACAACGCCTGTTGGAGGAATTGAAAAACGAGTTGTTGTTCTCCGACCGCAACGTGAGCCAGTTGGCGGACGAGTTCCACTTTTCCGACCCCAGCCATCTGATGCGTTTCTTCAAGCAACAGACGGGAAAGACGTTTACGCAATATATCACGGACTACCAAAATGGAATATACGAATGAAAAGCAAGAAAAAACTTTATAAGACTTGCACTCCTATCCTCTTTTTTTGTATTTTTGCAGTCGGCGAGAGTTTTTAGGTGGAAATACACCGCATATCACAGAATTAGCAACCGTTGCCAAGTCATTACCTCACTCTTTGAGAAAAGCTTATAAATAGCTTGTTTCTAACAGATTCCTATTTGTGTATCGAATTTTATTTGAAAACCCTTGCTCTACCCACTCCCTACCTTTTTTGAAGCACCCGAAACGAAAACGACCAAAGCGACAGAAAGACGCATTAAAAAAAATGTCGGATAAACGGGAGGCATATAAGGTTGGAAACTCAACTCCCTCAGCTCTCGAATCCGCATTAAAAATAAAAACAAATGGATATGGAAGCAGCAGTAGCAACAAAATTCGTGAAGTGGGAAGTTCCGACATTGGAAAGCCTACATGAGTGCAAGGTTTACAGACTTCGTATGAAAGTGAACAATGGCGAGGTACTGAACAGAGAGGAAAAGAATTGGATAACCGAAAAGGTAAACGGCAATACCTATTTCAAAAGTGCGATACCATTGCAAGGATGGCGGTTTGACTTCTCCGACATACTGAGGACATTCCTTGTAAGCCAGTACGGACAATGGAGAGAATACAAGGCTATGGACAAGACGGCACTCCGCAAGATATTGTACGGAAGAATTGACAGAATTGTAGAACTTGACAAACGACACCCAAAATGACAGCAGCAATGAACTCTTCATCGTTCTAAAATTTTTTTGGTTTCAAATTTAGTTCGTGAAGAATCCTTCGTCGCTACGCAAATCATTGAGGAATACTGCAATTCTCGTTCACGCCGCATTTTCTTGCGTGAGTTGTTAGTAACTCACTGGAAGTTAGTGTTTTCTATATTCTTCCAACCTCGTCATAACCTGTTTTGGGCATGGTCACGAATTGGTAACGGTGCGATGTCCTAACTTGGCTTTTTCATTGCTTTTTCTGTCTTTCATTTTTTCAAGCCATCTTCCTAAAACGCCTATCTGCCAATAACTTTGCTACATTTTTCTGTTTATCACTTTTTATTCGTACTTTTGTAATCGCAGAAAATGTAACATTACTGCCATGAAAGAAATTAAATTAGACATCCGAATCCGTGCTTTAAGCTACAACGAACTGAGTGAAGAAGACCGTCGGCTGACAGATCTTGCCAAAGAAGCCACACGGCGAAGTTACTCGCCTTACTCCGGCTTTTCAGTGGGCGCAGCCGCACTGCTTGCCAACGGAGCAACCGTAACGGGCAGTAATCAGGAAAACGCCGCCTACCCCTCAGGAATATGCGCCGAACGAACTACCCTGTTCTACGCCAATTCGCAATATCCCGACCAAGCCGTAAAGACACTTGCCATTGCCGCCCGCACGGTATCAGGGTTTATCGACACTCCCATCCCTCCCTGCGGAGCCTGCCGGCAGGTATTGCTTGAAACGGAGCAACGCTACCACCAGCCTATCCGTATCTTGTTATACGGTGAAAAAGAAATTTATCAGATAGACGGAGTAAAAGACTTGTTGCCGCTCTCGTTTGGCGGAGATTTCTTGTCAAAGTAACTGCCTTGAGTTTTCAAACAGTCAATAAAAAAGGCAAGTCCCGACTATTTCCAGCCGTGGCTTGCCTAACATTTGCGCATTTCTGCGCATCCCAATAAAATACAAATATA